>CAZMZL010000100.1:0-10605 GCA_964570595.1 uncultured Anaerolineaceae bacterium
GATCCACCAACAGGTAGGCGCCGTCCCCGAACCTTTTCTTCGAGAAATGGTCGATACGTTTTTGGAGACGGCTCAAGAGGGTGAAACCGCATAGAGGGTATTCCTAACAAGCCCTACCCTGCGTGACTTCGTAGGGAAGGAAATGAATCAATCCATCATGGGCCCAGTGTGGAACGTGATGCAAGAACATACATTTATACAAGCACGTACTCCCTCTCCTTTTTTAGGGAGAGGGGTCTTGGCCTACCCGTTTGGGATCGGGGCATGCACCCCATCCTGCTGGCGCATCAACCTCCAAATAGGATTAATCATTTTCCGGGGATGTTGTACCGGTAGCAGGATGTGGATGGGACCCTCCTCTTTCGAAAGCGTACGTACGTAATGATCCCCATCACGCAGAAACAGGATCTCGTTCGCGATGTGCCGTGTCCAACGATGCGAAGAGGGCTGCCCTTTCGGGACAGCTCCGATCGAGATCACCGTCGAAGAAAGAGGGTATCCCGGATACGAGATATGTGAAATTCATTCACCTTTTGATGTTGTGCCGAATATGATGCCTTCAATCTTACGTCGGAACCTGCGCAGACCCGACCGTACCCGGGCTAAGAAGGAGATGAATTTCCGTCGTCTTCGTTTGGCGGTTGTGATAACTATTTCGGGTTTCATCCAGGTCACAGCCAGAGCGCCCCATGTCAGGCCGCCTCCGAATCCCACGAAGACCAGGTTGTCTCCATCATGAATTCTGTCCTCCGCAAAAGCCTCATAGAATGCGATTGGGATTGATGCGGTTGACGTATTCCCGTATTTTGAGAGGTTCATGTAGAACTTATCTGCGGGAAGTTTGAGACTGCGAGCAGCCATCTCGATGATGCGCTGATTGGCCTGATGAGGGATCACCAGATCGATATCCTCTACCTCCAAACCCGCCTTGGCGACCACTTCCTTCGTCGCAGAAGCCATCACACGCGTTGCGAATCGGAAAACTTCACGGCCATTCATCCGGATGGTATGCAGCTTTGCATCCACCGTTTCCTTCGTCGTCGGTATTTTGCTGCCTCCTGCAGGGATGCTGAGAAGATCTCCACCTGATCCATCGGAACGCGTAATGCTGCTCAACACACCGCCATGTTTCTCCCTGGCCTGGAGCACAAATGCGCCTGCGCCGTCAGCGAAGAGGATACAGGTTGTCCGATCCTCCCAGTTGATCACACGCGAGAGGGTCTCTGCCCCGATCACGAGGGCATTGTCGATAGATCCAGAGCGGATCGCTTGTGCAGCCATATCCAGCGCGTAGATAAAGCCCGTGCAAGCTGCGGAGAGATCAAAAGCTCCTGCATTTACGGCGCCTATCATGTCCTGAACCAGGCTCGCCGTGGAAGGGAAAATGTGCTCGGGAGTTGAAGTCGCAACAATAATTAAGTCAACTTCATATGGATCGATATCCGTAGGCTCGATTGCCTGATAAGCAGCCGCGGTCGCCAGCGTTGCGGTGGTTTCATCGCTTCGTGCGATGTGACGCTCGTGTATCCCGGTTCGGGAGACGATCCACTCATCGTCGGTATCGACCATCTGGGCGAGCTCCTGGTTGGTGAGGACGCGTTCAGGTACCGCCATCCCCCAGCCCGTAATATGGGCGTATCTGGTCATGCGGGTTCCATACCTTCAGCAAACTTACTCACGATGAGGCAAGCGTTGTGCCCACCGAAGCCAAATGAATTGGACATGACCATCCTTATTTCACCTTCTCGGGCTTTGTTAGGGACATAGTCCAGATCACAGGCAGGATCAGGCGTCTCTTGATTGATCGTGGGCGGGATGATGCCCTCTTCCATCGCCTTAATGGAGAAGATGGCTTCGATTGCGCCGGCGGCCCCGAGGAGGTGCCCGGTCATTGATTTTGTGGATGAGACGGGAACCTGGTAGGCCAATTCACCGAAGATTTCTTTGATCGCAGCGGTCTCACTGGGATCGTTCAATGGGGTACTCGTGCCGTGTGCATTGATGTAGTCGATGTTTTTAGGTTCTACACCCGCGTTTTTCAAGGCGAGCTCCATGCACTTTGCTGCGCCTGCGCCAGAGGGTGCAGGCGCGGTTACATGGAAGGCATCGTTGGTTGTACTGTATCCTTGAACCTCTGCCAGAATGGTAGCCCCTCGAGCCTGTGCATGCTCCAACGATTCGAGGATGAGGCTGGCGCCGCCTTCACCTATTACAAAGCCGTCCCTGTTGAGATCGAAAGGCCTTGAAGCTCCTTCGGGATCATCGTTGCGCTTCGAGATGGCATCCATAACGTTGAACCCAGCCATTGCAACTGCGACGATGGCAGCCTCGGCTCCACCGGCGACCATGACCTCCGCAGCACCGCGGCGGATCATTTCAGCGGCTTCGCCAATCGCATTCGTGCCCGATGCGCATGCAGTCACAATGGCCATGTTGGGACCTCGCAATCCAAACTGGATTGCGACATGGCCTGAACTCGAATCCGGCAGCATCATGGGCACCATGTGAGGGCTTACCCAACGCGGTCCCTTTTCCATGTATCGCTCCGTACCGCTGAGGATCGTAGATACTCCTCCGATCCCCGTCCCAATGATCACACCGGCTCGATCCCGATTCTCATCTGTGAATTCCAGATTCGACTGTTGGAGCGCTTGATCCGTTGCCTCGAGAGCGAAATGAGTGAATCGATCGGTTCTCCTCGCGATTTTTCGACCAAGCGATGCTTCCGGGTCGAAATTCTTTACTTCTCCACCTATGTGGGTCTTGAACCCAGCTGTATCGAATAAAGTGATCGGACCGATGCCAGAATTTCCTGCAATGATGTTCTCCCAGGTGGTCGTAACATCATTCCCCAGAGGACTTACACAACCCATTCCAGTGACGACAACACGTGTTCGAGGCATCATTCCCTCCTTAATTGTGATTGCACATAAGCCTCATCGTGATCACGCATTAGCCTTATCGTGGATTAGCCTATGCATGAATAATTTACAGACTTCTCGGTCGTGTATAACACTTCTCTCACGACTTAGGTACGCAAATAAGCGAATGCCATATGCTAGAATCATGGGACGATCACCGGAGAAGGATGACCATATGGGTTGAGAGCCGGTATGGTTCATGGATTTGAGACCTATGCTGCTGGTTACAGGTGGAACTGATTTCATCGGCCGGGCTGTGCTCAAGAAGCTTGCGGAGTACGATTATCCCGTACGGCTCTTATTGCAGCCTTCACAAACATCACCCAAGCTTCCTCCGGGCGTACGGGTGGATGTTGCGCTTGCATCCTTGCACGATGCCCGCGGGGTGAGAGCGGCTCTTATGGGTGTTGAAAAGGTTATTCATCTCGCAGGCAACCATCTGGAGAGTTCATCCGGGGATCTCGGTTTAGCGGATGTTCAAGGCACCCGAATACTCTCAGAAGCGGCCGCGGATGCAGGTGTGAAACATCTTCTCTATCTCAGCCTCTTAGGTGCAGAACGCTCCTCGGCATTCCCTTTGTTAAGAAGCAGGGCCTACGCAGAGCAAGGCATCCATCAGTTTGGAGTACCCGCAACGATTATCAGGACAGGTCTTTTGTATGGTGAGGATGATCAATTTACAACCTCGCTAGCAATTCTTCTCGCGCTGTCGGTCTTTTTGTTTCCGATGCCAGGGGACGGTTCTATCACCACACAGCCATTGTGGGTTGATGATCTCGCAACCTGCATCGCCTGGGCTTTGGATGATCCTGACGCTGTTGGGAAGGTATATGATATCGGTGGACCCGAATATCTCACATTTAAACAAATTCTCCAGATGGTCATCCAGGAGACAGGGACTCAGAGGATCTTGATTTCTGCGCGTTCACCATACTTGCGGGCTGGCGCCTGGCTGATGGAAAGAATGTTGAGATATTCCCCTGTGACCACTCGATGGCTGGATTACTTCGCAGTGAATAGAACGACCGATCTAAATAATTTACCTCAGGCTTTCGGATTAAGTCCTTCCCGAATGGAAGAAAAACTGGGCTACTTGCGCGGAAAAAACTGGGGTTGGGAACTTCTTCAAAAACAGTTTCAATCCAACTAATGGAGGTAGATATGGCAGGTGAAATCATTGTTCGTGCGCTGCGCTCAAATGATGAGATTCTACCGGTCGAGCATTTGCAGCGCCTGGTATGGCCGAGCAGTGAGACCGACATCGTGCCGGCACATCTCTGTCTTGCGGTCGCGCACAATGGTGGTCTGGTATTGGGCGCGTTCGATTCAGATGAGATGGTGGGGTTCCTCCTGGGTTTTCTCGCCGCGGATGGGGAGACCCCCCCCGAGCCCGCGATGACGTCCTTAAAGCATTGTTCTCATCAAATGGGGGTTCATCCGGATCACAGGAACGAGGGGATCGGATATTTGCTGAAGACGGCTCAAAGAGAATTTGTACTTAGCCAGGGAGTCCGATTGGTGACGTGGACGTATGACCCTCTTCTCGGCGTGAATGCGCATTTAAATATTCGGCGGCTTGGCGCTGTGTGCCAAACGTATTTGCGGGATGCCTACGGGAAGATGAGGGATGAACTCAACATCGGACTATCCTCCGACAGATTCCGGGTCGATTGGTGGGTGAGGTCGCATCGAGTAGAGGTTCGCCTTGCTCAATCGCGGGAACCCTTGACGATCAGTGACTACACGAGTGCCGAGATTCAGATCCTCAATTCCGTTAGCCCTTCGAGCAATGGATTCATCGCGCCTGGTGAAGATATTGATCAGCCCAGATCGAGTCTTGCTATGGTTGAGATCCCTTCTAATTTTCAATCAATCCGACGGGATGATCTGGCCCTTGCGACTCTCTGGCGAGATCACACTCGCCAGGTGTTTGAGATGACATTCAAGGCAGGATATATCGTCACTGATTTTGTCTTTGAAAGAGATGGAGAAGATCCCCGCTCGTTCTATGTGCTCTCCGACGGGGAGGCGATGTTAGGATAAGTGGACACCGCCGGCAATGGACTATAGCGGAATTCCATCACAAACTGGAAAGATCATCTTTCCCGCGCAGTCGCTGAGTCGGAAATCCGATGGGACCTGGGATCATCCAAGCTGGGGTATGAGCCGGCGGATTGAGTCGATAAGCAAGTCAAGCCACGCCGCCCCTGCCAGCGCAAAAATGAGCATTTTCAGGATCTTCCCAATCGCGGTCCAGAACAAGAAACCAATCACAGGGAAACCCGTCGCACCTGCGACCGCGCCGGCAAGATCGAAAAACGGGTTGGGGATGAAGGCCAGAAACATGATAAGCCATCCCCCAAATCTTTCGGTTAGATCCTCGAGCGTAGCATAGAAGTTCGCTCTCTCCACAATTCCTTGACCGCTGAATCCCGCCAGGTAGCCGGTTAACTCTCCGAAAGCCGCGCCAAGCCCTGCTGCGATGGCTACCCCCACGGGGTTTAACACCGCGCCCATCGCGAAGCTCAAAGCGACGCTGGGTGCTGGAAAAAAAATGGTGGCATTCGCGAGCAGGGAAAGTATGAAGATACCAGGGTAGCCATAGGCCTCAAAGTTCTCAATCTTATCACGCAGCAGATATACGGCGACGGTAATGAGGATTACGGTGAGGAAGGCAAGGATGCGCGCGATGCGCAGCGGCCACCCGGACAGCCTTCTGTCTTCTGTCACGAACTCGTGATCTCGATCGTCTGGATACTGACAACAGGTGCATCTGCATCGCTCGGATCACGGACAGGGATGGACATTAAGACATCAAGACCGTCTTCGATTTTTCCGAAGACCGTGTGTTTACCATCCAGCCATGGAGTGGCCACGTGCGTAATGAAGAACTGGGAGCCGTTTGTATTGGGACCGGCGTTCGCCATGGACAAGACTCCCGGTTCATCATGCTTGAGGGAGGGATTAAATTCATCCCCGAAGTTGTATCCAGGACCGCCGCGCCCGGTACCGGTTGGATCGCCACCCTGTACCATAAAATTCTCAATAACCCGGTGGAATATCACCCCGTCATAAAAGCCATCTTCACTTAAAAAAACAAAATTATTCACAGTTTTCGGCGCTTCTCTTGAATAAAGATGAACTTTCATTGTGCCAAGGTCCGTCACGATATTCGCATGATATGTTTTTTCGAGCTCAAGCTGCATCGCTGGTGGCTGGTCGTACTGCTTTGAGGTCATTTTGGCTCCTAAGGTGGGTTTTTATGTTCCGATCTTATCGATTGTGAAAAAGATGTTCGACTCTCGCAACGAGCATGTCCATCGCTACGGTATTCAGTCCACCCTCAGGGATAATGACATCTGCGTAGCGTTTGGAGGGTTCGACGAATTCCAGGTGCATCGGACGGACGGTTGTTTCGTATTGGTGAATGACAGAATCGACGGTGCGGCCGCGCTCGATGATATCCCGCCGCAGCCGCCGGATGAAACGGATATCGGGCGGCGTATCCACGAATATCTTCACATCAAATAAAGGTCGCAGGGAGGATTCCGCGAAGATAAGTATCCCTTCAACGAGGATAACCGGCTGTGGTTCGATCGTCTCTGTTTCGGATGTCCGCGAGTGGTTTTTGAAATCATAGATGGGGATTTCCACGCTCTGCCACAGTTTCAATTTTTCCAGATGATGGACCAGGAGGGGCGTGTCCAGGGAGTCCGGGTGATCAAAGTTGATCATCTCTCGCTGTGATACTGAAAGCTCGGCGATGTTCTTGTAATAGGCGTCATGTGGGAGAAATCCGAGGTTGTCTGCGCCGACCCGGTCGAGAATGACGTTTGCAATCGTCGTTTTACCGGAACCGGTGCCTCCGGCGATGCCGATGATGATGGGAGGAGATTTTCGAGTCATACGGACATTATACGCAACTGAGGTTGATATGAAAGGATGAAATTGTGCTTGAACGGAATGTATCTCGTCATGAATATTCGCACTGTTCGTGCGATGATGTGACAGAGGTGAAGACTCGCGCACCAAGGTTGTGGAGAGAGAAGAGCCAGCGAAGGGAATCGAACCCTTGACCCATCGCTTACGAAGCGATTGCTCTGCCATCTGAGCTACGCTGGCCTGAAAAAAAATCGTACGGGATCTCCGCCCTGCACGGTGGCTGATTATACCAGTCGGCTCGAATGCTTGGCAAGAAAACGTCGCTAAGGCATAATGCTTATATGCGCGTCGCTATGATTTCATATCATACTTGCCCACTTGCCACACTGGGAGGCAAGGATACGGGTGGGATGAACGTTTACGTTCGGGAACTCACACGGGAGCTGGGACGGAGGGGGGTTGGAGTCGATATATTTACTCGGTCCCAGGATGAGCATGTACCGCATGTACTCCATGATCTTGGATTTGGCAACCGGATCGTACACATTGCAGCGGGTCCAGAAATACCCCTCGAGAAGGACGAACTTGCTGAATACCTTCCGACGTTTGTAGAAGGGATTATGAGGGTCACTCAATCGAAATCCCTGCATTATGAGTTGATCCACAGCCACTACTGGTTATCGGGTCTTGCGGCTCTTGAGCTTCAGAGCATGTGGAACATCCCGGTGATCCATATGTTCCATACACTGGCGGTCATGAAGAATAGAGTCGCACAGGCTCCCGATGAAGTCGCGTCATCCGGAAGAATGGAGGCTGAGAAACGATTGCTCAGGGACGCAGATCGGATCATTGTAGCTACGCAGGCTGAAGTCGCACAGATTCAGTGGTTGTACCGTGAGAACACGGATAGGGTCGAGGTGATCCCGCCGGGGGTAGACACAAGCCGTTTCTATCCGATATCTGTTGATGAGGCCAAAGAGGTCATTGGTCTACCTGCAGACATGAAGGTTATTCTGTATGTCGGGAGGATCGAACCCCTCAAGGGAATCGATACTTTGATGCGCGCCGTCTCCGCCATGAAAGAATCCGGAGTCTATGATCGTTTTCCCTTTTGTGTTGCCATCATCGGTGGGGAGCTTAAGGACGAAGGTGCAGCGTTAAGTCGAGAGATGAAACGATTGACCAGCCTGCGCGAATCCGAAGGAGTCGGTGAAAACGTTAACTTCCTAGGAAGTCGGGATCAAGATACGCTCCAGTATTACTATTCGGCGGCCGAGGTCGTTGTCGTTCCTTCACATTATGAATCCTTCGGCCTTGTGGCCCTCGAGGCGATGGCGTGCGGTACGCCGGTCGTTGCCTCTGAAACCGGTGGCCTGGCGTTCCTTGTGCAGGACGGAGAGACAGGATTTCATGTACCGGCCGGCGATTCCGATTCGTTGGCTCAGCGATTAAGTGAACTGCTGGAAAACGATGAGCTGCGGGTCAGATTGGGTCGGCAAGCAGCGGACTATGCAAAGCAATATGATTGGACGCTGATCACCGATCAAATGTTGGATTTGTATGAATCCATGTTGCCCAGGACAGCATGATGATCCGATGCACCCACACACCCATTCCGAAGGCAGTACACCTGAACTTGTGTGTCCATTCATGGTGCCACAGGCAGCCTTCACCCGAGTCAGGATCTCATACCGTCTCGCACTCAAGTGCTGTGCGGGATCATGGGTACACGATAGGTTTATAAATGTGGAGTACAATGTCCTTGTTGTGTGTTATTCGTGAGAAACCCTGCCGATGCGGGGAATCTTCCAGGGAATAAGCCTGAATGGGGGTTGCTACCCTCATACCCCGCTTGCCATGCATGCCTGCAGTAAGCTACGGGGCATTATGTTTTTCCCAAAATTTAGTGGCAGATGCCATGATGCCACACCAGAAAAAGGCGTATGAAAGTTAAAAATTATTTTTTGGATATGGATGGGGTGCTCGTGAGTGGGAAAACCTTGATCCCTGGCGCTGATCGTTTTCTCCAGCGGATCGAGGATGCCAATGCTGAGTACCTTGTCCTGACAAACAACTCGATCTATACGCCCGGTGATCTTGCCCATCGACTGGGTTCCATTGGTCTCAGCGTTCCAGCTAATCGAATCTTCACTTCAGCGCTAGCAACAGCCCGATTTCTGGATTCGCAGCACCCTCACGGCAAAGCATTTGTCATCGGCGAGAGTGGCCTGACGGATGCGATCCACTCCATCGATTATGTCATTACTGAACTTTCACCCGATTACGTGGTCCTCGGTGAAACATTAAGTTACAACATGGTGACAATCACAGAAGCTGTACAGTTGGTTTCTGCAGGGGCCAAATTCATCGCGACCAATCCTGATCCATGTGGTCCATCGGAAGCCGGAATTATTCCGGCGACGGGGGCATTGGCAGCGTTGATTGAAAAAGCTACAGGAACTGCGCCCCTGTATATCGGGAAGCCGAATCCTTTCATGATGAGGGCTGCGTTGTATCATCTGGGCGTGCATTCGGAAGATACCGTCATGATTGGAGATCGAATGGACACGGATGTGATTGCAGGCATCGAGAGTGGGCTTGAGACGATGCTGGTGCTGACGGGGGTAACTCGAGCTGATGAAGTTGCGGGTTTCCCCTATCAACCTTCGCAGATTGTCGACACACTTGATGATGTTGAGATAGAAAAGGTGGCATCATCATGATCGCGCAGAGTTGAACCCCGCATTTTCCGGGTTCTCCCAAGGAAAAACCTGAACGGGGGATTCGAACCCCATACCCCGCTTGCCATTGATCCTCGAAGCGAGCCCCAGGGTATTCCGACTTTTTCCACACGAGGATCAGAGGATATAAGTATGCTTCCCGTCATCGTTATTTTATTGGTGCTTTTGTACTTCATCTTGAAGGCCACCGGTCTGCTTGACGAGATCATTCGAATTCAAAGGAATCCTGGCGAAACCGCATGGCGGCAGTTCTTCGAAAGATGGGAACCGGTCGAAGATGAACGACTGGAGGTCTATCGCGATTTCCTTGATGATGATTCTGAATCCGAAAACGATTGATTACGAAGTCCAACTGGAAGCCCAGGCTGACCCCAACAGGAAGGAAAATATCAAGACCATCACGTACCCGGTGATGGCGTCCATGTGAGAGCACTCAATTCGACCATCATCCCAACCCCTTCATCTGAAAAAGGAGAGGGGGTTTTAATGATGCGTTCCACGATGACAGGAATTCCACGGAAAATAGTTCAGGCATGATCATGAAAATGTAGAGACGTCCCGGCGGGGCGACTCTACTCATACGCCCGGCATGGGCGATAACCTGAGCGAGGCTTTCTCTTCCTACCGGGGCGCTGTAGACAGAGGGTGAAGATAAATGGGTAGGGCGATTTACCCGCCTCCAAAAAAAGGCGTGGACGAATCCCCACCCGTTCGAAAGAGTATAAAACGTAATTTTCTCCGCAAAGCAGAAACCGACCCTCGCTCGCGAAGCGCGATTGTGGGAAAGAGCCAGAAAACCCTGACGCTTGTTGCAGGGTTCTTCACTTTCTTAAATCGATACTTTCCGGTAGATTGAGGGACAGGCGCCGGGCTATTCACATGCTTCTAAAGCACCTTGCGCGTCGATGAAGGGTCTTACACCGCGCATGACTTCTACAACGCCTTCAACCTGAATGCAGTCCCCGGGAGCGAAATCACCGTACGTCTGGGTTCTATCTGCGATGGCAAACGTCCCTGTATCCTCGCTGAAAATGGCCAGGTAGGGCATACTTGCATTGACC
>CAZMZL010000101.1:0-10509 GCA_964570595.1 uncultured Anaerolineaceae bacterium
CGCAGAGGGGCGGACCACCGGTCCGCCCCTACGAATTGATTTCCCAGATGCAGGGCCGCCCTTCAACCCAGGACGACCGGTTGCCCCACCTCTTATGGCCTTTGTGCCTTATCCCCCCATCCATGTCATTGTGAAGCACTTTTACCGCTGAAGCAATCCCCTACGTCGATCCACAGCGGCCCTCTTTTATGAATCTCCTGGCCAAGAAAACCCCACGGCTTGCGGTGGGGATGAATGGTTCCTTACGTCACTTTTTGATATCGTCCTGTTATGCATAAAAGGACCTTCAAGTATAGAATTTATCCCACCAGGGCACCGCGATCTGCTCTGCAAAGGTCGCTTGATGCCCGTCGATGGGTGTACTCGCAAAGACGCCTGGGAGCAAGAACAAAAATCGGTGTCTCGCTACGATAGTTTCACCTACCCTCAAAGCGGTTTTGTACTTCTTGATCATGATCGGCTTCGTCTTTCCAGGATTGGGGCATTGAAGATCAAACTTCTTAGACCGGTTGGTGGAAAAATCAAGAGTCTGACCATCAGGCGAGACGGAGCCGGAAATTGGGTTGCTTGTTTTTCGTGCAGGGTCGATCACAAGCCGCTTCCGAAGATTGATACGGTTGTCGGTGTGGATGTTGGTCTTGCCCGTTTCGCCACATATTCCAGCGGCGAAAAGGTATCCAATCCCCATTTCTTTCGCAAAGAAGAAAAGGCACTTGCAAGGGCACAGCGAAGATTGAGTAAAGCTGAGAAGGGTACACTGGAGAGGGTCAGGCTGAGAAAGGGATTGGCTCATATCCATAAGCGAATTGCCAACAAACGCGTAGACTTTGCGCACAAACTCAGTCGTCAATGGGTGCACAGCTTTGGCGTCATTACATTTGAAAATCTGGACATTGTGGACATGATGGGAGCTCACTATCGCCGTATGAACAGAAGCATTTCTGATGCTGCCTGGAGACAATTCGTGCAGTTCGTTGCGTACAAAGCGGAGGATGCTGGGCGCAATTTTGTACGGGTTGAACCACGAAATGCATCAAAGAAGTGTTCTCGTTGTGGCAGATTGGCTGCAAAAGATTTGTCTGTTCGAGTTCACGTTTGTTCTTCCTGCGGCCTGGTTCAGGATAGAGACCACAATGCCGCCATCAATATTTTGAGATTGGGGATACAATCTCTGGCTTCGGCCTAGAAGCCCCGTCGCTTGCGGCGGGGAGTATTCACTGCCGGAACAGAAATGAAGGTAACGAGATCGTGAAGATCCGCAAAGCGGTCATCGATCTATTTTTTGCCAGTGCGCTGGGATTGTTTGTGGAACTCGTATTTATCCGCTGGCTTGGCTCAGAGCTGCGGATTTTCTCGTTCTACAAGAACATCGCGCTGATCGCAGCCTATCTCGGCCTTGGCTTGGGTTTCATTCTTTACAGCAAGGAACGCGGAGTGCGTTCGCTACAGCGTCTGTACCTGCCGCTAATTGCGCTCATCGTCCTCATCGTGCTGGGAATGGGCCGCACCATGATCAGTGACATCCTGCTGAGCAACCGCTTCAACGCGGAGGAATACATCTGGGCGGGTTATATCAGCGATATTAGCGGATGGATCTTAACCCTCCTCGAATTGGCGTTCTATGCTGCGATTCTGGGCATATTCCTCGCGATGACCATCGTTTTCATCCCGTTAGGAGAACTTGTCGCTGCGAAGTTCTCTGAATTCAAGCCCCTGAAAGGGTACACGATTAACATATTGGGAAGCTTAGGAGGCGTGTTCGCTTACACGCTTATTTCGTTTCTCGGTTGGCCACCTCAAACCTGGTTTCTGCTCGCGGCAGCGGGTGTGATTTACTTTATCCCTCGGGCTCCTCGGCGTGGTTGGTGGACAAGCCTGGTTATGGCCAGCATCCCCGTCTTTTTAATCATGGTCTGGCCGACTCCTGCGGAGAAGACCGTCTGGTCGCCTTACTACCGGATCGATATCAAAGAGAGTCGCGCGGAGAAGGACCCAACTCTGCTCCTTGGATATGACCTCTCTGTCAACCTGGCGTGGCATCAAAGATTGATCGATTTAACCCCATCGTTTGTAAAAGAAAACTATGAGATTTCCCAAGAACACTTCGACGCGATGCAATCCGAGTATGATGCACCATATTCGGCGGCGCCCAGTATGAGCAATGTTCTTGTTGTCGGTGCGGGTACTGGGAATGATGTTGCTGCCGCATTGCGCGCGGGGGGATCGAAGATTACTGCGGTAGAGATTGATCCCATGATTCTCCGTCTCGGAGATGAGCTTCACCCCGAGCAACCTTATGCGAATCCTGCGGTCGTAAAAGTCACCGAGGACGCCCGATCCTTCTTCTCACGCACATCGGACACATACGATTTGATCGTTTTCGGCCTGCTCGATTCACACGCACTCTTTAGCGCAGCCAGCAGCGCCCGGTTGGATAACTTCGTCTATACCTATGAAAGCATCCTTCACGTGAAAGGTCTTCTCACTGAAGATGGGCTCCTGGCGCTTTCATTCGGGGTGCCGCCTCAAAATGAGTGGATGGGGTTACGCCTCTACCGCACGATCACCGATGCATTCGGCCACTCCCCCCAAGTATTCGAGTTTCCCAATAACGATATTCTCTTTCTGATCGGGTTGGATCCGGAGGTGAGATACGATATTGAAGACCCGCGTGTACAAGCAAGACCGGATTACTCCTACCGAATAGATATCCCTGCAACCACGGATGATTGGCCCTACCTATATCTAAGAGATCGAGCTGTTCCTTCTACCTACCTGGTGACGTTAATCGGCATTGCTGCACTGAGTTTTCTCTTGATTCGCCGCAGCATCCCGAATTTCACACAGTTCAGAGTGGGTTTTTTCTTCCTGGGTGCAGGCTTCTTTTTACTCCAAACGAAGAGCATGACCGAGATGGCACTATTATTCGGTTCGACGTGGGTTGTCAACGCAACTGTGATCAGCGCGATCCTGATTATGATCGTGTTCGCCAATTGGGCAGTAATCAGGTTCAAATTGCGAGAGACGCACGTATTCTACGTCCTTCTGTTTCTCTCCCTGATCATCAGTTACTTCGTTCCGATCCGAACTTTCCTCGGATTGCCAGACACGTTTCGGACAGTGATCGTAAGTCTGGAGCAGGCGATCCCTCTCTTCTTCGCTTCGATCATCTTCGCCATTCGCTTCCAAGGTGTCACCTCCATTGCGATGGCGCTTGGATCAAATTTGTTCGGTGGAGTTTTGGGGGGATTGACGGAGTACGCTTCTCTTGCTCTGGGGATCCGGAGCTTATACCTATTGGCACTTGTATTCTACGCTCTTTCTGCGGTACCCAAGATTCGGTTGGCCAGAAAGGATGGACGCCTTTCCACTGATTAGGATGGATTCCTGGACACATTCCGACCGATAAAGACCTCGCGAAACTAAAAAGGATCCCTCGTAATCGAGTGCGGGGGGTATGGCTCCAATTGTTTATCTTCGCTGCTGTCTTACATGTATCTAAACGTATTCATCTAGCATGCCCGCGCATATGGATGGAGGGCCTATCACGATCATCGATGTTTATTCTTCCGGGAGCTGCTTCATGCGGTCTACGATGGCATTCAATTCTTCATCGGAGAAGAAGTAGATGGTCATGCTTCCACCCTTTCGACCCCGTTTGAGCGTGACACGTGTTCCCAACAAGGCGCGGAGTTGATCTTCGAGATCGGTTTCTTCCGGTGAGCGGCTGACCGTCTTTTTGGTCTTCTTTCTCTCCCCCTGCATCTGGCGGACCAACTCCTCGGTCTGACGCACACTTAAATCACGATCGAGAATAGCCTTAAGCGCACCGGATTGCGCCTGGGCGGTGGGGAGGGCGAGCAAGGCGCGAGCATGGCCCCCGCTGATCTTCCCGGTTTGCAGCGCTTTCCGGACGGCGGCTGAGAGTCTGAGCAGACGGAGGGTATTACTCACCGCCGTCCGGCTTTTTCCCATCTGTTCGGCGATTTCTTCGTGGGAAAGACCAAAATCGTCGGCAAGTTGGCGATAACCCTCGGCTGTATCTAAGGGATTAAGGTCTTCCCGCTGCAAGTTCTCAATAAGAGCAAGCTCAAGTTGCTGCCGTTCATTGGCGCTGCGAATGATGACAGGAATGCTTGTCAGACCGGCGATACGTGCGGCTTCGAGGCGTCTTTCGCCGGCGATGAGCTCGTGGCGACCATCGATACCCGCCGGAAGGACAATCAGAGGCTGAAGTACACCATGTTCCTGGATCGAGTCGGCAAGACTTTGCAGTTCCGCCTCATCACGAGCTTGCCGCGGCTGTCGCGGATTTGGAACGATGGAATCTTCAGGGACTTCGAGCACACCGCCCCGAGTGGATGCAGGGGCCTCACCCGGTGGGATGAGCGCATCAAGGCCTTTTCCAAGTGCACGCTTTCTACTCATCTCAGGCCTCCGCTTGAAGGAGGGATTTGTCAATTTTCATGCCGTCACCTTTCAGCAGTTCGATTGCAAATGAATTGTAGCTCAACGCTCCCGGTGATTTGGGTGCGTAGAAGGAGATCGGCAAGCCGTGTGATGGCGCTTCTGCAAGCCTGACGCTCCGCGGGATAATCGTCTTGAATGCCAGCTTTGGAAAGTGCTCACGGACTTCGTCGACGACATCCTTTGATAGATTGGTCCGGGTGTCATACATCGTAAGCAGGAGCCCACGGATGGCAAGATCCGGGAATATCGCTGAACGAACTCGCTGCAGGGTTCGCATGAGCTGGGTGAGACCTTCCAGAGCGAGGTACTCGCATTGAATGGGGATAATGACGCCATGGGAAGCCGCAAGCAGGCCATTGATGGTAAGGAGACCGAGCGAGGGAGGGCAGTCGATTAAGATGTAATCAAAATTGTCGTCCAGAGGTTTCAACGTTTTTTGAAGCGCTCTTTCTCTTTCTGGCAGCTCCACCATCTCGACCGGGGCTCCGGCAAGCGCGGTCGAGGAAGGGATGAGTGAAAGTCCCAGTTTCCGATTATGGAGAAGCGCATCGGATGGGGGCGCCTGTCGGATAAGCACATCGTAGGTCCCCAGGGACACCTCCTCATGATCAACGCCCAGGCTGGAGGTGGCATTCGCTTGTGGGTCCAGGTCTACGATTGCGACTCGTTTTCCGTGCGCGGCGATATACGCGCCCAGGTTGATGGCCGTCGTCGTTTTCCCGACCCCGCCCTTCTGGTTCACCAGCGCGTATACACGGGTCATCGCTTCATCTCCACAACCTGTACTTGCTCGAGAGTCGGCACCCCTGAAAGACCCGGGCGTGTGACGGAGTCCCTGGCGATCGAACGGGCGTATTTCGCAGCAGCAAGGATGTCGCTGGAGCGGTAATAGTGTGCAATGAATGCGGCGGCAAAAATGTCGCCGGCGCCGGTTGGATCTTCAACCTCAGCAGCTTGGACAGCCACTTTCAGTCGTCTTCCTCCCTGGAACAATTGAATATTTCTGTATCCATCTGTCACGATGAGCGTCTTACATAATTTTTCGATCTCGTCCAGGGCCTGGATATCATGGTCCAGATCTTCCATGCTGAAGAACACCAGATCAGCTTTGGGAAGTACAAACTGCAACGATTGCCATGCCTTCCTAATCACCAGCCCTGTCTCGTCCCAGGATCGCAGCCACCCCTGAGGCGCCAAACAGAGGAGAGACTCCTTGAACAAGTCGACTACATCGTATTTGACCTCGTCCGCGATCGGGCTTATATGGACGATGTCACTCGGAATCCACTCCTCAGGCACATCGTCCTGGAGCAGACGATCGGCCCGAGCGCTGATCACCTGGATGCGACCTTCCGATGTTTCCTGATTTGTGAAAGTCGTTGTTTTAGGCGCGATTTTTTCTTGGACCTGCAGGTGTTGAAGCGGTTGGAGGTCCATGTTCTGGGCATGTGATGAAACGATGCCCACAGAGAGACCCAGTGCATGTGCGGTGAGCCCACCGTAAGTGACCCCACCTCCGAGTACACGCCCGTTCGGCGTTATATCTTCTGTGATGTGACCTATCGCGAGGAATTGGACTGGCTTAAATTTCGAATGCATGATGAGCATTATAAACCAGCCCAACAGGTGAACATAGCTAACGCTGCAGCTATGGCTTGGGGATGATGGTCACCTTGCGGCGATGGCCCTCACCCACGCTCTCCGTCTCGACATCCGGGTTATCCCGAAGTTCGATATGGATGATGCGGCGTTCAAATGCGGGCATGGGTTCGAGACTCGTCGTGCGTGAAGTTTCAACGGCCTGGCTGGCCATCTTTCTGGCAAGCTGTTGCAGTTGACGTTCTCGTCGGGCGCGATACCCTTCGATGTCGATGAGTACGGCGACAGGTCGCTTAAGTTCTTTCCCGACAATCAGGCGGGTGATGTATTGGAATGCGGATAGCGTCTCCCCGCGGCGCCCGATCAGGAGGCTTAAATCATCCCCCTGGATATTCACGAAGAGAGGGCGAATTTTGTCGGGAGCGTCGGCCTCTCCCCAGAGTGCGACGACCTCGGCCTCGACATCCATTCGCTGGAGGAGCTCGACGACGGTCTCTTTCGTGATGCGTACAGTCTCGGCATCCTCGTCGAGATCCAACCCTGTTTCCAGATCTGACGAAGTCACGGCCGGGGATTCTGCTACTTCAAGCCGATCTTCTTCAGGCGAGGAGGATCCATGGAGTGTGAGCTTGAACCTCTTCTGCCGGGTTCCCATCCCGAGGAAGCCCTTGCTGCCCTCGTCCAGAACCTGGACATCGAATTGGTCTTCGGTCAGGTTAAATTCTTCAGCAGCGATTTCAAGGGCTTCATCGATGTTCGTTGCGATTACTTCAAGACTGGTTCGTTTTTCAGTCATGATATTGATAACCTCAAAGTTTTACCTGCAGGGTCTATTTTGCCGCGTTCGCTTCTCTTGTCCGTCGCATCAGATATCCCTGGAGGATTCCGAGCAAGTTTGACACGAAGAAGTAAAGCGCCAACCCGGCTGCAAGCGTGTAGGCAAAGTAACCTAGAAGAAGAGGCATGTACAAGCCCATCATCTGGGTCATCGCAGCTCCCTGACCTTCTGTGGAGGCGGGCTGGGTTAGCTTTGAATTTGCCCAGGTCGTGATGACCACAAGGATGGTAAGAAGTGGGATGACGCCATTGAGAAACTCAAGCGGCGTGCCCACGAGGGCCGGTAAATAGAGCCGCTCGGGCTGGCCGAGGTCCATGTACAGGAACTGGCTGTTTAGCGGAATGATATTGGCGGGGATGATGGCATACATAAATTTTGTGAGATCAAAGAGTTGAACGGGTGTCTGTGCCAGCGTCCTGATGATGGCCTGATAAAGACCAATGATGATGGGGAATTGAATGATCAAGCCCAAACAGCCGCTGAAAGGGTTATAACCCTTTTCCTTGAACAGCTTCATCTGCGCTTCGGATTGTTTCTGACGATCATCCTTATATTTCTTCTGCATTTTCTTATAAGCGTCTGATTTCTGGATTTCCTGCATGACCATGGTGCTCTTCATCTGCTGATAGGTGAGCGGCAGCGTGATGAGGCGGATCAATGCGGTAAATACGATGATGGCTAAACCGAAGTTCTGGAATAGCAGTGTGTAGATGAAGAGCAAAGCATTGATCATCGGGCTGAGTATTAAAGTGTCCCATATATTCATGCGTACCCTCTTAGTTCTCGGTCGCGAAGAAGCATCGCGAGAAACCAGTTTCATAATCCAGGATGAAGACCAGACAATCGCTTTCCATGGCGCCGACCAGCAACCCTCCTTCGGAAGCAATGGGATCGCCCAGCAGACGGCCATCGATGGTATTGACGCCGGGCCAGATCGAGTCGCCTGTTGCCGTGTCCAGTGCCAGGACAGCGCCAAACTCGGTCACGAAGTAAACGACCTCATCGACCACAAGCGGAGATGCTCGGACAGGTCCTTCCACCTGCTCTTTCCAGAGCAAGCGCCCGCTGGTGAAATCGAGGCCGTATGCGAATCCGGCATCATCTCCGAAGAACGCCGCGCTATCGGATACCGCCGGGCTCCCCCAGATTCCACCATCTGCCTGGAAAGACCAGATTTCATTTCCATTTGCTAAATCCACTGCGAACAGGCTTTGTGCAAAGGTCCCACTCAGCAGCGCTTTTCCTGCGAGCGTGGGGGTATCCGTGATCGCCCCGCCGAGCTTTTTGCTCCAGACCATCCTGCCGCTGTCCAGTTCGAGAGCATAAAGGTTGTGATCCAGCGATGATGCGTAAATTCGGTCTCCAACGATGAGGGGTGCGGACCAGAATGCTTCCTCTCCCTTGAATGGCTTCGCCCAGGGTCCGGGTCCGCCATCCTCAAGGTTGCGTGCGTACAGGTTCCAGTTCGATCCGGGAATGTAGACCGTATCTTCATGGACGATGGGTCCGCCGATGATGCGATCCCTCTCTCTTTCTTCTTCGGCCTCAAAGGACCACAGGGCGACTGCGGTTCTGCCGGTGGGTTGGAGCGCATACGTTTTTGAATCATAGCTCCCCGCAATGATTAAATCTTCTGAGACGATGGCGGGGGGTGCAAAAAAGGTGATATTCCGTTCAGATTCTGCTGGATAGCGCCAGATTTCCGCGCCGTTCTCCTCGCTGAGGGCATACACAAATTCTTCATAGGCGACATAGAGGACCCCGTCTTTAAGCGTCATCCCGGGCCAGCTTGAGCCTTGAAGCACACTTCCTGATCCACAAGCAGACATCACAAATGCCGCCAGGATCAGCAAGCCGATGATCATGAGATGTTTTCTGAGCGTAAACTGTCTTCTCGTCATTGAACTCCTAAGGTACTGGGTCGTAACCACCTTTGGTGAAGGGTTGGCATCGAAGGATGCGCCACGTCGCCATCCAACTGCCCTTAATCAGGCCGTGCTTGGCAATTGCCTGGTAGCCATAATGGGAGCAAGAAGGGTAAAAACGGCATGTATTTCCCGGCAATCCAGGCGAGACGACGCGTTGATAAAATCGAATTATGGCTAAGACAGGCAAACGCGGGATGTTTCCCAGGGTAAGTGGGATCTCGCGCAGTGAAGGTTCGTACTCATGTTGATGTTCAGGATGATCGGTCATGGTTTTCTTCAAACAAATCGGCTCGCCTCAGCAAGCCAGAGATGGCATCTTGAATAACTTTCCACTCCGCGTTTGGCAGTGCTGGTCGGGCAATCAGGACTACGTCCCACCCGGGCTTGATGAGCCTTTGTTCCCTGACAGCCTCCCGCATCAGACGTTTCGCCCGGTTGCGTACGACTGCGTTGCCCACCGTCCGCCCGGCTGTAAACCCAAAGCGAGTCATCCGCTTGTCGTTGACGCAGGAAACAAGAATAGCAAGCGGGTGCGCATAAGATTTTCCTTCACGCCGCACCCGTTTGAAATCGGTCGAACTGGTGAGCCGATATCTGCGGTTCATCCACTTGGCCGGCCAATGATGAGCATCGTGGCTGGGTTGGACTCGGCTAAGCCTTCCAGTTAATTTTCTTGACGTGTTCATTCATCCGGACGGTCAGACGATACCTGCCCCGCCGGCGTCTATTTTTTATCACCGCACGACCGCCTCGCGTTTTCATCCGGGATCGAAATCCATGAACGCGTGCCCGCCTGCGAATTTTTGGTTGATATGTCCTCTTTGGCATGACTTATCCTGCTTACCTTCCCAGATTAACTTCCTGAATTGCGCCGGCAGATTATACCCCATGGGTCAGGGGTGGTCAATGAAAAACGATTCGAGAAGCTCGGACGATGAGGCCCTTCGAAAGAGGAGTGAGCGATGATGGATACGGTAGGGGATGATCTCAATCGACCACCCGTTCGATCCTGGCGCCAAGGGAACGTAATTTTTCGTCGATACGCTCGTAGCCGCGTTCGATCTGAGAAATGTTGTTGATGCGTGATGTGCCGCTGGCGGACAGCGCCGCGAGCGTCAATGCGAGACCGGCGCGTATGTCCGGACTTTCGAGCGTCTCGCCCATCAGGGGGCTGGGGCCCTGAACGATGGAGCGATGAGGATCACAGAGGACGATGCGTGCACCCATCGAAACAAGTTTATCGATGAAGAACATCCGGGTCTCATACATCCAATCATGGAAAAGGACCGTGCCATTTGATTGGGTTGCGAGGATGATGGCGATGCTCATCAGGTCCGTCGGAAAGGCTGGCCAGGGCATGACGCTGATTTGTGGGATCTGACCTCCGAGATCCGGTTCGATTTGCATGGATTGCCCCTTGGGTACGAAGATGTCGTCCCCCCTGATCTCCCAATTCACGCCGAGCCGGCAGAAGACCAGACGCACCATTTCGAGGTATTCTGGCGCGGCGTTTTTAATCAATATCTCTCCATGGGTTATTGCGGCAGCACCGATGAAGCTGACGACCTCCAGGTAGTCGGGGCCGATGGTGAATTCTCCGCCATGGAGTTCCTCCACGCCTGTGATGTGAAGTGTGTTCGACCCGATATTTCCTATCTCTGCGCCCAGATGCTT
>CAZMZL010000102.1:0-10367 GCA_964570595.1 uncultured Anaerolineaceae bacterium
TCGGGGTCTGTGAGGGCTGGGGAGGTGTTGGATGGGGAGACCATGAAGTAGCCGGCTTCAGAGATAACCTCCGACATGGGTACACCCGCGCCGGAGCAGCTCGTTCCAACGACACCGAGGATGCTTGGATCGGAGACGATTTTCTGTCCCGCGGTCTGGCCGCCTTCTGCGCTGCAGCCATCATCTTCCGCTTGGAGTTCAATCGGATGACCATAGACATCGCCCTTGAAGTCCATGGCAATTTCAACACCGTACTGGGAGTCCTGTCCGAGCTGGATGTTCGGGCCGGAAATCACGAGTGCGGATGCGATGCGGACAGGTTCGCCTTCAGCGTAGTTGACACAACCGAGTGGATCATCACACTCGTACTCTGCTGCGCCGCCGCACGCTGCAAGGGCGAAAGCCGCCAGCAGAAGCAAAGATACAACAAAAAAGATGCGTTTCATGTTCTTTTTCCTCCTCAAGGGTTGGTTCCGGTTCTCACCGGATGGCGTTTATCAATTGACGATTACGATCCTCTTTAGGAATATCCGTGGGATTAGCACCTCCTCTCGTGTGTATTTCGTTCAAGTTATTATTGCATAAATTCTGGCTGTGTGGCAAGTTTGTAGGTAGATTGCGCAACCATTCGAAAATTCTATAACTATATTTGGTACGATGTCAACTGTTTCTCATATTCCGGACACTGAAATTTGAAGAAATTGCCTGTTGGGGTGTCGATGATTCGAGCCAATTTTGGACGAGGCTTGACGAAGTCGAACGGGTTTACTACGATTACAAAGAGGGAATATGGACAGACGAGAACTGGGGCGTTGGGGGGAAGACGCAGCGCTCCGATATCTGAACGATCAAGGGTATCAACTGCTCGCGCGTAACTGGAGAACGAGGGAAGGCGAGATTGATCTCGTGATGGAACAAGATCTCGTGATCGTTTTCGTGGAGGTCAAAACGAGAAATACCGATCTTTTTGGATCGCCTGAGGATGGTATCACCGTTGGGAAACAGAAACGTCTCAGGAAGACCTGCCTGGCATTTCTTCAGGCGAATGGTTACGAAGATCGCGATTGGCGTATCGATGTGGTTGCGATCGAAGCCGAAAGGCTCGGTGAGATCACACGCCTGGATCATTATGAAAATGCAGTGGAAGACGAGGTGAATTAAAGTTGAAGCACAAACCTGTGATCGCCATCCTCGGTCCAACGGGCGTGGGCAAAACAGCCATCTCGCTCGGGTTAGCCGAAAGGCAAAAGGGAGAAATCGTATCTGCGGATTCCCGGCTTGTTTACCGCGGGATGGATATCGGCACGGCGAAACCGACCCGCGCGGAGCAAAAGCGAATCAAGCATCACTTGATCGATATGGTGGGCCCCGCCGATGAATGGAACCTGGCAAAATACCAATCTGCAGCGATGGCAGCCATCCATGATATCCACAATCGGGGCAAGGTTGTTTTCATGGTAGGGGGATCGGGTCAGTATCTCACTGCGATCCTGGAGGGTTGGACGCCCCCGCCAAGATCTCATGACGATGATTTCAGGATCTCCCTCGAGCAGCAAGCGCAGAAGATGGGCTACGGGAGCCTCCACCATCAGCTCGAGGACATCGACCCTATCGCGGCTGAACACATCGATGCGAGGAACGTTCGTCGCGTTATTCGTGCGCTTGAGATTCATCACGTCACCGGTCTGCCACCCAGTCAGTTGCGTTCAAAATCACCACCGGACTTCCCTGTTCTAAAAATAGGTCTCACGCTGCCTCGAAATCAACTTTATGAACGAATCGATGCACGGATTGAAGAGATGATGGAGGCTGGCTGGCTGGACGAGGTCGAAACACTGCTCTCCCTGAATATACCTGCAGGCGCGCCATCCATCTCGGCGATTGGTTACGCACAGCTGGCCGCGTATTTAAATGGGGATATGGAGCTTGACGAGGCGCTCGTCGAAACGAGGAGATTGACGCGCCAATTTATTCGCAGGCAGGCGAACTGGTTCAAACTTGATGATCCTTCGATCCATTGGTTTCTTAACCATGAAGGTGCCGAAAGTGGGATCGAAGCCCTTATCATGACGTGGATCAGTGCCGAGCCGACACAAACATAGTCAGTGTTGCGGTTCGCCGATTCGCTTTCCCGCAGCATGTACGGCGATCACGGTCATACTGATTAGGGTCCCAGGAAGCAGCACAAGCCAGGGGGCGTCGAATAGATAGCCGCGGCCATCATTAAGCATCACGCCCCATTCCGGAAATGAAGGATCTCCAGCGAGCCCTAGAAAAGTAAGCGTTGTAATTCCCAGGATCGCCCAGGCGAAATTAATCGTTACGACCGGGGCTAATTTGCGCAGCGAATTTGGAAAGATGTGCGAGCGCATAATCCTGATTTGAGACGTACCCACGGCTTGAGCCGCCAGGACATATCCCGACTCCTTGAGCTCTCGGAAAACGGATCGGGTCATGCGTGTAAAACCCGGTATGCCACCCAGCCCTACGGCCAGGACAATGGCGGCGATTCCCGTACCCATGCCCGCAATGATGATCATCGCCAGGAGCAAACCCGGGATTGCCAGCGCGGCATTGGATATCCCAACGATGACCCGGTCTGACGGACCTCCCAATATTGCGGCGATCGCCCCGAAGACCAGACCCAGAATAACTGTAATGGCCGTCGCTGCGATCGACGCCCACAAGGTCGTTCTACCTCCGTAGAGGAGGCGCGACCATTCATCCCGACCGAGATGATCGGTTCCGAACGGAGCATGCTCACTTGGAGAGAGAAGGGGGTCGCCAATTGGATGCACCGGGTTGAATGGTGTAAAAACAGGGGCGAATGCAACAAGAAACGTCACTGCGCATAGCCACAAAATGGACAGGCGAAGGGACCCGCTCATGGATTTTCCCCTAGCCGGGGATCGAGCCGACGGGCGATCAAATCCGCAAAGATATGGCTGAGGGTATAGAAAAGTGCCGCCAGAATGACGATGCCCTGTGCTACGGGGAAGTCGTTTTGTAGAATCGATTGGATGAGGAGTCTACCCAGGCCGGGTCGGGAAAAGACCGTTTCGGTCACGACGGTTCCAGCAAATAAGAAGGCGGCTTCAAGCGCGACCAGCGTAATGATCGTGGGTAAGGCAGGTCGAAGCGCGTGCCAGAGAAGTCGTCGATCCCGTTTAAACCCTCGTGCCCTTGCCGCCATGATGTAGGGTGATGCGATACTTTCGTCCAGACTTCCGTGGGTAACTTTCGCGATGGGTCCGGCGGAGGCGATTCCGAGTACGAGCGCAGGTAGCAGGATGTTGATCGAGGTCAGGCTTATGCCGACGGCCTGGTCGAGCCATTGGGCGAAGAGGAGCGCGAGGATACCCGTAAACGCGACGGGCAACGCGGTCGCAAGGCTCGAGAAGCTCTCCGATGATGAGCCCAGAAATGTGCGCTTCTTCCATACCGAGATGATGCCCAGCGCCACACCGATCAGGATCGCGAAAATCAGACCCGTCATGGCGAGTTCCAGGGTCGAGGGGAGCTGCTGCAAGATGACATCGAGGACGTGCTGTCGTGTGAAGAGCGAGACACCCAGATCACCGCGCAAGAGGTCTAGGATGTATTTCAGATACTGGATGAGGATGGGTGCATCTAAACCGAGCGATCTGCGAAGTTCTTCGGCTTGAGCCTTGGATACCAGACCCTGGGCGAGCAGGCTTGAGGTGGGGTCGCCACCGGCGATTCTGAGGGCAAAGAAGGTGATGGTTACGGCCGCCCAAACGGTAGCTGCGCCCTCGAGCAACCGTTTGGTTATCGTCCTTAGTGAAGCGCCAGATCGATCAGGTGTGGGAACCATCCTTCTACGGAGTAGTGTAACCCCTCCACGGCTTCGTTCGCAACGACAAGGTTCACATAATCCCGAATGGGCAGGATGAGCGCGTTCTCCTGGATAAGCTCAGATACATGCTCGTATATTTCTCGTCGGGCATCAGGATCGGCGGATTGTGCGCCTTCGACCAGCAAGCGATCCACATCGTCGTCCATAAACCCGTGCCAATTGTAAAAACCCTCGCTTGAATAAAATGCGCGCAGGAGATCGGGGTCGGTCCCGAAGAAGTTGAGGCCGATGGCGTGATAGTCGCCCGCAGATTGCATCTCCTTCAGTTGTCCGAATCCTGGCGCAATGTCAAGCTGAACATTAATTCCCAACGCTTCCCAATCCGCTTTGATTAACTGAGCAGAATCTGAATTTGAACCCCACCCCGGTGCGATGATGCGCAATTCAAGCGGGAGGCCATCCTTGCTGCGAGTACCACCATCGGTCTCCCTCCGCCAGCCGGCAAGATCCAGCATTTGAGCTGCGAGGTCCGGGTCGAACTCCAACTCGCCCTTTTCGGCCAAGAGGTTGAAATGGAACGATGATAATGGTCCCTGCGCCAGAGGGGACTGATTCCTGAAAACCGTCTCGATAATATTTTTTCGATCGACGGCGGCAATCAGAGCTTTCCGTACGAGAAGATCATCCGTGGGATTATTCTTCGTGTTGAAGAAGAATTGCAGGGGCTGCCCTGGGATCGGGATTGGATACAGATTGAAATCATCGCCGGTGGTCAGACGTTCGGCATCATGTGGCGGTACCTCACCGATGATGTCCACGGCTCCACTGCTCAAGGCAATCGATCTCGTGGCGGGATCCTCAAAAAAAAGAAACTCGATCCGGTCGATCTCAGCCTTTCCCCGTTTGTATATCTCCGGACCCCACGCATAATCAGGGTTTTTCTCTAGGACGATACGTCCATTGGGTACGTACTCGATGAATCGATACGGCCCTGTCCCAACCTGGTGGAACTGGTATTCGTCAGGCCCCCATTCCTCCAGCGCCGTCGGGGATGCCATCCCCAGATACACTTGCGCGAGTGAATTAAGCAATGGGGCAAAGGGTTCCTCGAGCTGGACGACTACGGTGTGGGGATCAAGAACCGTTACGCTTCTTATAGGACCCAGCAGGGAGGCAGCTTTTTGTGAGTGGTGATCCGGATCGAGGGTGTACTCGAGGTTGGCGCGAACGGCTTCGGCGTCGAAGTTCGTGCCGTCGTGGAATAATACATCCTTGCGCAGATAAAAAGTATACGACATACCATCGTCGGAAACAGTCCAGCGTTCGGCCAATCCCGGAACGAATTCATCCGTCTCCTGGTTATAAAAAACGAGGGTATCGTATACAGAGCTCAACGGTATTCCAAGTTCTGCAGATGCATTCAAGTGGGGATCGATTCCAGAGGGTGAGAGCGTAAGTCCATAGACGAGAGTCTCAGGCTCTGCTGGAGATGACTGGCATGCCGACAGGACTCCAAGGGCAAGCGAGATGATGATGAGGCAGGAGACTTTCGAGGGGGCGCAGGTACTCATGACCGACTCGCCAGGACCATGGCGCCGATCAACCCTGCATCATCACCGAGTTCTGCAGGTTCAATTCGAAGCCCATTCAGGTAAGCCGGATGCATGACATGTTCTTGAAGGGAATCCGTGATGGGATCAAAGAGTAACTTGCCCAACTGAGCGACACCGCCGCCAAGGACAATCAGCTCAGGGTTAAACGCATGGGTGAGGTCGGCCAGGTGGTGCCCGATCCACCTGCCGGCATCGTGGATGAGGCTCAGGGCGAGTTCATCGCCTTCCTGAGCTGCATTTCCAACACCTCGTGCGCTTAAAGGATCTCCCTCCTCCGTGATTTCGTTCAATATGGATGTATGACCCTGGTCGATGAGCATTTCAGCATTTCGACCAATTGCAGTCCCGGAAGCCAGGCTTTCAAGATGACCCAATTGACCGCAACCGCAGCGAGGTCCTGATGGATCCAGGGTCATATGTCCCAGTTCGCCGGCGAGACCACGGGAACCGAGGAGAAGGTTGCCGTCGACGATGACGCCGCTGCCGATCCCCGTGCTGATTGTGACGTAAATCATGTTTTTCGTGCCCTGCCCAGCGCCATGCCGCCACTCACCCAGAGCCGCAACATTCGCATCGTTTCCGAGCACCACGGGGCAATTAAACCTGGCGTGGAGGAGGTCTCTCAGTGGGAAGTCGATCCATCCAGGGAGATTCGGAGCTTCGAGAACTACTCCTTCGAAGGGGTCGAGCGGACCCGGCGCACCGATGCTGATGATCAAATCTTCTGCGTGAGACGGGGTTTCTCGCTCAATGGCTTCATAGATGCGTGATAAAACAGCCTTCGGACCTTCGTCTGCGATTGTGGGAACCTTTGATTTCGAATCGGGGGGAGGTTCGGGACGGGGAAAGTATGCCGTTCTGATGTTGGTTCCGCCAAGATCAACGGCGATGATCTGAGACATGGGCGCAGTATACCATTATCCGCCAGTGACTTTGAAGCGTCGAAGTCGAATATATGAGAACGAACCTCCCGCTATTTAAATTCACTCTTTTTGACCGGGTTGATCTTCTCGGCGTATATTCAGGCGTAATCGTGGAGGGGAAACTGACCTTGCTGTTTCATCGGCCTGCACTTAGAATTCAAGTAGGATGAGCTCGAAAAGTACCCCGGTTCGAAAGCAGTATCTTGAAATCAAAAAGCAGTATCCCGAGGCGATTCTATTCTTTCGCCTCGGGGATTTTTATGAAACCTTTGATGATGATGCCGAGATCATCTCTCGGGAGATCGACATCGTGCTTCCCTCCCGAAATGTCGCCAGGGGCGCTCGAGTTCCTATGGCTGGGATCCCCCATCATGCTGCCGAAAGCTATCTGGCGAAGTTGATCGAGAAGGGGTATCACGTCGCGATTTGCGAGCAGATCGGTGACGGACCGGTACAAGGTTTATTCCCTCGCGAGGTCGTGCGCGTGATTACACCAGGCACGATTGTGGAAACGGAACTCATGTCCCATCAAGGGAACAACTATCTGATGGCCATTTTCCCTGGAGAGCAGAGCGTAGGGATCGCTTATACCGATGTTTCTACGGGTGAATTCTCAGCCGCACAATTCGACGGGCCTGCGATGGGCGAGGCGATCTTCCAGGAATTGGAGCGTTTGCTCCCAGCAGAACTCCTCTTGCCAGAATCCTGGTCCGACCGGATCAAATGGGATGGAAATCTTACCACCATTCCCGATTGGCGATTTGAATTCGACCGCTCCGTAGAATTGCTTCTGGATCACCTCAAGGCAGGTTCGCTGGATGGATACGGATTGGGCGGTAAACCCCTTGCGGTACAGGCGGCCGGCGCCATCGTGGAATATCTTCGTCTCACGCAAGAGGCTGTACTCCCGCTCATCACCGGGCTGCATTCATACACCGCCGACGATTTTATGGTACTGGATGCCTCCACCCGACGGAATCTTGAATTGACCAGCACGCTGAGGACGCATGGCCTGGAAGGCTCGCTACTGGGGGTTATCGATGACACTGTGACTGTGATGGGGAAACGCTTGCTGCGCAGCTGGCTCGGTAAACCTCTGGTGGATCTCCCAAAGATCGAAGCGCGCCTGAACCAGGTCGGGGCTTTCTTCGATGACGGAGTCTGGCGGTTAGAAGTTCGGGATGCACTGAAATCTTTTGTGGACCTCGAGCGTTTGATCAATCGGATCGTCGCCGGCGCAGCAAGGCCTCGAGATCTGGTGGCGCTGCGGGAGAATCTACCTCGTATCCCTGAGATCGCAATCTTGCTCACCAGGACGCAGAATCCAGATTTGGCTTCGATCCTCGATGATTTAGATCCATGCGAAGATGTGGGTGCGTTATTGAATCGCGCGCTCACCGAAGAGCCGCCTGCGACGATGAGCAAGATGGGGATTATCAAGGCGGGATATTCGCAGGAACTTGATGATATCATGGAGGCCTCACGTTCGGCTCGTCAGTGGATCGCGGATTTAGAGGTGGTTGAACGGGAACGAACGGGGATCAAGAACCTCAAAGTAGGTTACAACAAGGTCTTCGGCTACTACATCGAGATCACCAAATCGCATATTGAACGAGCTCCAGAAGAGTATATCCGCAAGCAAACACTCGTAAACGCTGAACGCTATATAACACCTGAGATGAAAGACTACGAGTCGCTTGTCCTCACTGCGGATGAACGCATCCGCGATCTTGAAGCGGCCCTGTTTCGTGAACTATGTGAGCAAGTAGGTGAACGTGCCGAGCCATTGCTGTGTACGGCACGCGCACTCGCGCATATCGATGTCGTCTCGGCGCTCGCAGAAGTGGCTTCGGTGAAGGGTTATGTCCGCCCGGTTCTTTTGGAAGATCAGACGCTGGAAATCAGAGAAGGACGTCACCCTGTTGTTGAAATGGTCTTGCCGGGGCATCGCTTTGTACCCAACGACACAGATTTTATGACCGAAGAGTGGATCCGAATTATCACCGGTCCAAACATGAGCGGGAAATCCACCTATCTCCGGCAAGTAGCTTTGATCACTTTGATGGCTCAGATGGGCAGTTTTGTTCCAGCCCGTTCCGCAAAGCTTGGCATTACGGACCGTATCTTCACGCGCATTGGGGCTCAGGATGAAATCCATGCCGGGCAGTCCACGTTCATGGTTGAGATGATTGAAACCGCCAATATTCTCAACCATGCCACCCATCGAAGTTTGCTCATTCTGGACGAAATCGGCCGGGGGACGAGCACGTATGACGGCGTATCGATTGCCTGGGCTGTCGTTGAATATATTCACAACCATCCGCGTTTGCGGGCACGTACGCTTTTTGCCACGCATTACCAGGAGCTCACGCGATTAGCGGAAGTGCTGCCCGGGGTAAGAAACTATAATGTGGTCGTTTCTGAGGAAGGCGGGGAGGTCGTATTCCTCCACAAAATCGCGCCGGGAGGCGCCGACAAGTCCTATGGAATTCATGTTGCCGAGCTTGCGGGAATCCCCCGGCCGGTGATCAATCGCGCCCAGGAGATCCTTTCACAATTTGAATCCGGCGCTGATCGAGAGCGAGGCTGGGAACCAGCCCCAATGCATCAGCTTTCCATGTTTCCTGATCCCGCCCCGCTGCTCGAAGAACTCGACCAGGTCGATATCAGTTCGCTGTCGCCGCTTGATGCCTTAAACCTGCTCTATGAATGGCGGCAGCGTTACCTGAACGAACATGGGAGCCCCGAGGGCGGTGGTGATGGCGAGGATTGAGGTTGGGGATGTGGAGAAGGCCAAGGGGCTGATCTGCTCAAGCCCTCCAGGCATGAGCAGAAGGGTGCTGTTCTGAGCCCGGAGGTTGTGCTCTGGGCGGATGGGGGCGATGGTCATCTATTCAAACTTGATGAAAACCTTTTTCAATCCTGGCTTAAGTTCATTCGCCCGATGACTTCCCAGATACCAGGTCAGGGTATTCCAGCCCGACAGTTTCAGCTCCTTCCAGATTAAAATCGGCGACCAGATTTGTAATCAGTTCGGCTTTTCGTTCCGCGTCGTGGCGAGACCACGTACGGCTCTTGATTTCGAGGAAGCTGCCATCAAGCTGCGGTTGGAGGACCTTGTCAATATTGATAAAGAACTCCACGTCCTGGTACTTGATCAACCATCTCAAGCGGTCTTTGTGGACTTCGACCTCATTGATGGGCTTGAAGTACTCCCGGTAAAAACGGGGGCTGTAGATTGCCGGGGCAATGAAACGAGATCTGGAGAGAAGCACGGAATTCGGGTACTCCCGTTCTGCAGCGGGCCCCGTGAGCGTTAGTCTTGATCGTACATTGAATATCTCACCTTCCTCATCGATGAATTCATCCTCTCGATAACGCAGCCGTGTCTCTTCGGGCGCGGGGAAGGTAAAGTAGGAGTCATATTCGATGTAGTGGGCCCTCCGGAGGACTTCAAAATCGCCGCTGGCAAGTTTCTGGGTGACTACATCTGGATCAGGCAGGGAGAGCTTGATCTGAACTTCGTAACTCTCCTCTTGTTCTGCGCCGCCGATGGCGATGAGTTTTGATAATACCGATTCCTCCCTCTCGACGAGGAAGGCGTCGATCCTTGCGGCATAGGAGGCGGCCTCTTCGATGAGAGCGGCTTCATCGAGATGGAGCAGTTTACGATCCTGCATGACCCAACGCCCCGCGATCATCACATCCTGGACGTCGGTTGATTTTGCGGCATAGACCAAACGGGAGTATATAGAATTTGGATCATGTTCGAAGTGGGGCTGATTGTGGGTGAGGTCCAGATCCAAGACGACAAGATCGGCTTTTTTACCGGTTTCGAGCGAACCGATGAGATGACCCATATGAAGTGCTTTTGCGCCATTGCGCGTAGCCATCTCGAAGGCTTGCCTGGCGGGTAGGGTGGTGGGATCTTTCGTAACCGCTTTAGCGATGAATGACGCCAGGCGTACCTCCTCGAATAAGTCCAGATCGTTGTTCGAGGCAGGCCCATCGGTT
>CAZMZL010000103.1:0-10354 GCA_964570595.1 uncultured Anaerolineaceae bacterium
GTGTGGGTTCCTGAGGTTGAGACGGCACCCCCCGATGGAATGTGTCCTGGTCCGGACGGGATCAGTGACAATCCAATCGTCACATGGGAAGGGAACGGAGCACCCCCCTGTTTTTTTCAAGGAGGACACATTGAACCGGATCCCCTCTGCATCGGTCGACTTCCGGAAGGCGGGGGATCGGCCCCGTTTCCAAAATATTCACTGATCTGCAGAAAAGTGTATGATTTGATATCGATTGCTTTTCACGACAGGATCCTGTCCGCATCGCTGCCGACCTTATTACGCCCGCGGATGTCCATGGTCGACAATCTGAGAGGTTTGTTCCCGTGCAACCGTCCTGAAGCATGAGGCAACGGGACCCTGCCGCAGGGGCATCTGCAAAATGAAGGATGGGAGAGAACGAAATGTCAGGAGTTGAGAACGTTTTCGCCCGGCTCGACCAAAATGTTGAAGAGAGAATGAGAATCTTCAATATTCCCGGCATGGCTGTGGCTCTGACCAATCGGGAGAAACTCATCCGGGTATCCACCTATGGCTATTCCGATCTCAGCGCCAAATCCCCGCTCACGCAAGAAACGCTCTTCGAAATTGGCTCGATCTCGAAGTCGTTTACCTGCATGGTCTTGTTGCAGTTGCAAGAGGAGGGGTTGCTAGACATCCATCAACCGGTGGACCATTACTTACCCTGGTTCGATGTGAAGTCGGAGTATGAGCCGATCACGATCCATCATCTCATGAGTCACACAGCCGGCATCATCGCCGGTGCTGAGTTCACCGGAGAGTCTCGCTATGAGACATGGGCATTGCGTCAGACGGAAGCTGCTGCGCCTCCTGGAACCCATTACCATTACTCAAATGTGGGATACAAAGCGCTGGGATTAATCCTGGAGGAAATGCTGGGGAGTTTTTACCCAAACATTATCCAGGAGCGCATCCTCGACCCGTTGGGGATGAGCGCTACCGTTCCGATGATTTCCCAAGAGATACGAAATCGACTTGCAGTGGGCTACGAGGCCTATTACGACGATCGCCCGATGACTCCCGACCGTCAGCTCGGTCCGGCGACGTGGCTCGAGTATCTGGGGGCAGACGGAAGCATCGCCTCGACGCCGGCAGATATGGCCGCATATGTGCGGATGTTCTTGAATCAGGGCAAAGTCGCCAATCAGGTTTTGCTGTCCGAAGAAAGCCTGAACTTAATGATGAAACCAGTGATTGAGGTGGTCACAGAAGAAGAGGCCTATTCTTATGGTTACGGGCTCCGCATTCATCAGATCGACGATCGCTCTATCGTGGCGCATTCAGGAGGCATGCTTGGTTACCATGCATATTTTTGTGCTGATATTCAGGAAGGACTGGGGGCTGTGGTTTTGATGAATGGGCCGGAAGGCCGCCCGGATGAAATTGCGCTGTTCGCGCTGAAGCTGCTGCGCGCCGGGCTTCACGGTGAAGCGCTGCCGCCCCTGCCGCAGCTCGATCCGATGATCCTGGAGGAGGGTGCCGATTTTGCCGGCACCTACCGGCTTGTTTCGGAGCACGGCTCGCCAGAAGCACGGTCGGGGGATGAGATGGCCGAAGCGAAAACATTCACCCTGGTCCCGGGAGGGAAGCGGCTGTTTCTTCACCTTGGCGATGATCATATCGCGCTCGAAAAGCGTGGTCCTGATTGTTTCTGCGTGCATCATCCTGATTTTTTGTACTTCCCTCTTTCCTTTGGGCGCGAGAACGGGAAGGTTGTGGAGGCTTTTTACGGCTCAAGCTGGTTCATCAATGACCGTTATTCGGGCCCGACCGCTTTCGACTATCCGCAGGTTTGGGATCGATTTACCGGGCATTATCGCGCGCTCAACCCTTGGTTAAGCAATTTTCGGGTCCTGCGACGCAAGGGCGACCTCAGGCTTATCCAATATCCGTTTAATCCATCAGGGCAAGAACTGGCGCTGATTCCGGTGGGGGAGGGGGTATTTCGAATTGGGGAAGACCACCGATCTCCTGAACGCATTCGATTCGATGTAATTCTTGACGGCCACGCACTTCATGCCAACCTTTCATGTGGTGATTATTATCGAACGCCGAACTATGAAGCGGTTCATATGAACATCTGCCCTCTCGCCTGATGCAGCTCTGCAAACCAGGCTCCGCTTTCGGCCTCTTCGACGGCTGCGGCGGCTATTTCAGGAGATGCCCGGCAGTCGCGAACCGGGAGCGCCGCGACTTGTCGGAATTCAGCATTTTCCGCGGCGGCACATTCCATCGACTTGACAAAGGACCAAGTATCCTCAATAATTGCATACAAGATTCAAAGTACGATATGCTGCATATGATCGCTGTATTTGCCCTTCAGCCCGATTGTGCAAGTTGTTTTTGAAGGCTTCGCGGTGCCATCTCACCGTTGTCAGATCGAGACGGCGCATATCACCAAAGTGCATGGTTTTTTTACCCATCGGCAGACCGCTGGGTCTGTATGAAAACTGTCGCTATCGCTTCCACTATTCATTCACAAAGGGGTCAACAGCATGTCTAGCAAGGGGCTTCAAAAAGTCAACCGCAGATTGATCAGCGAAGATGTTCTATGCACCCTTCGCGTTGCCATCCTGGAAGGGGTGTTCGAAACCGGGGAACATCTGGTCGAAACCGAGATTGCAGAGCAGCTGGGAACAAGCCGGGTCCCGATAAGGGATGCCTTCAAGGAACTGGCGCGGGAGAAGCTAATTGAACTCCACCCCTTTAAAGGAGCGGTGGTTGCCTCCTTCACCGCATCCGATATTCATGAAATCTATATGCTGAGATGTCTGCTCGAGGGTTACGCAGCCAGGCTGGTCGCTGAGCAAGCCACACCTGACGAGTTGGCCCATTTGCAGGAATTACATGATGAAATCGAGGCGCTCATCGAAGTGGATGATTTGGAACCCATTCTGCAGAAGGATTTCGCATTTCACCGCGAGCTATGCTCTGTATCCAGGAACGGACGCTTGCTCGAGATCTGGGACATGCTCGCCTCGCAGGTTCGGCTGGTCATGACCCTGGCGGACCAGATCCTTTTGGAGCCCAGCTTCATTCTGGAAGTGCACCGACCCGTGATCAAAGCCTTGATCAACAAAGACCCGGACGGCGCAGAAGCAGCCATGGTGCTTCATCTGCGCAAAACCGCTGAATTATTGGCGCAGGGGTTGAAGGATAGGGAGGCTGCCAATCGAGAAGATGGCACCAGGGCCTGGACAAGCAGCGACAAACAAGAAAACGCTCTAGCAAGCCCGCGCGAACAGCCCAGCATTGAGGATGTCGGTGTATGACAGCGGTGTCCTGACAAACCTCTGCGAGGGCCGCCTCTCCATGGGTAATGAAGTGGACCGCAAGAAAGTCGCCTTCCTAGGTCTGCGACAGAGAGAGCAAGCGGGCAAGCCATACTTCATGGCGGCAGCCTGTGATCTCCCGTTCGTGCGGCTCGTGGACGAAGCGATCATCGAGGCGGGACGGCTCTAATTGTGCCGCCCAATCGATCGATTGGGGCTGAGAACGACCAACGCCCCCGCCCGCTTCATCGAAGAATTGCATACGGTACTCCAGGACATGGAACCATCCTGTCTGTGTGAACGCGTGGCTATTGAACGAGTTGCAAATCGACAGTTAAAAACGCCTCTGGAGAGAATGTCAATGACAGGGTTTGCGGAAACACGATCTGCAGTCAGGGATAGGGTGGGCTTCAGGGAAGGGATGCGCATATGAGTCGCTACATCGCGACCCGCCTGATTCAGTCGCTTGTTACCGCGGCTGGTGTGATCTTCATCGTCTTTTTCATGCTTCGGCTGACGGGTGACCCGGCTGCGGCCATGTTACCCAAAGAGGCCACCGATGAAACTCGTGCGAAGTTGAGAGAGCAACTTGGCCTGGATCGACCGCTCCTCGTACAAATGGCAGATTATTTCGGCGACGCCGTTCAGGGCGACTTCGGGCTCTCGTATCGATATCGACTGCCGGTTACCACCTTGCTTGTGGAACGGTTGCCAGCAACGGTGGAATTGGCGCTCGCCGGAATGGCTTTGGCGGTCATCATCGGTGTCCCGATCGGAGTCCTTGGTGCCGTCCATCCGGGATCGGTTTGGGAGGGGCTTTCGACCGGCATTGGAATACTGGGGCTTTCGATGCCGCCTTTTTGGGCGGGTCTGATTCTTATCCTGCTGTTCAGTGTAAAGCTGGGCATCTTTCCCGTCGCTGGCCGTGAGGCGCCGGGTTCATTGGTGCTGCCGGCGATCACCATGAGCCTCACCAGCGTCGGACAGATCACGCGGGTTACACGGGCGACCATGGTCGATGTACTGCGCCAGGACTATTTGCTGGTAGCCAGGGCAAAAGGGCTGAGGCCGCGTATCGTGAACTTTCGTCACGCGCTGCGCAACGCTGCCATCCCCATCGTGACTCTGATCGGCATATTTTTGGGTTACATGCTCGGCGGTTCGATTATCGTCGAAACGGTATTCTCATGGCCCGGCGTGGGGTGGCTGACATATCAGGCGATTCAATCCCGCGATTTCATTCTGGTCCAAGCCGTGACCCTCTTTACTGCGTGGGTTGTGCTTCTGCTGAGCTTGATTGTTGATCTCCTTTATGGGGTACTGGATCCTCGCGTTTCATATGGTCGCAAGGCAGGAGGATAGTCATGCTCGATTCCGCCCAAGCGGTGAGATCAGCCCAGACCGAGAAAGGTGAGGAGAGCCTGCTGCGGAGATGGCGCCGGACGGTGGCATCCAATTGGACGATCGGGATTGGGTTTTCGTGCGTCCTCCTGGCGCTAATCGCCGCGCTTTTCGCGCCCTGGTTGACGCCACACGACCCGCTCGACCAGGATCTCAGTGTGGCTTATTTGCCGCCCGCCTGGGTTGAAGGCGGTCAGCCTGAATACCCTTTCGGCACCGATTACGTTGGCCGTGATACCCTCACCCGAATTATCTATGGATCACGCGTGTCATTAATCGTGGCTGCGGGGGGAGTCACCATCGCCAGTGTCCTGGGAATTATCACCGCCTTGCTGGCCGGGTATCTGGGTGGATGGGTTGACACGATATTCATGCGCGGGGTGGATATCATCCTTGCCATCCCTTATATCCTCTTTGTTGTGTTTGTTGTCAGTGTGTTGGGATCGAGTCTTCTGAACGTCATCATCATTTTTGGCATTGCCGACTTCCCGCTCTTTACACGACTTGTTCGCGGCGAGGTGCTTTCATTACGGGAGAGTCAGTTCGTTGAAGCAGCCGTCTGCACGGGAGCGTCGCCGTGGAGAATCGTTCGCTCTCACCTGCTCCCCAATATCATCGGGATTGTCATCACAATGGCGACGTTCGAGATGGCGGCGATGGTGATTTGGGAGGCGAGCCTTGGCTTTCTTGGGTTGAGCGTGTCCCCAATTATCCCCAGTTGGGGGAACATGATGTCTGAGGGTCGTGCATATATACGCACAGCCTGGTGGCTGGCGACGTTTCCCGGACTGGCAGTCATGCTCCTTGCTCTTGGGATCAACCTGTCGGGGGACTGGCTGCGTTTTAAACTCGATCCAAGGTCCCGCGGGACGAAATAAAGATCAAGATCTCTGAAGGGAGTGTTTTTATATGAAACCCGGTTTCCACCACGAGCTCCTCGTCATAGACGGCCACACCGGCAACGGTTTGACGCCTGGGTTAGTTCCTCTACTCAAGAAAGGCGGGTTGGACGCCTACTGCCTCCCGATCGGCTGGATGAAAAACGCCCGGAACACCCTGGATGATATTGCCTTCCTGTATTCCATGCTTGAGGCCACGTCGGAGGACACGACGTTGATCAGCCAGGCTGCGGAGATCGAGGCGCTGAGCCAAACGGGCAAGATCGGCATCATCATGGAGTTTGAAAACACATTCCCGCTGGATGGCGATCTGCACATGATCGACATTTTCCACCGCCTGGGGCTGCGCGTGATGCAGCTGACCTACAACGAGCGCAATCTGGTCGGCGACGGTTGCACGGAGCGCACCGATGCAGGTTTGAGCGATTTTGGGATTCAGGTCGTCGAACGGATGAATGAACTTGGCGTCGTTATCAGCCTTTCCCATACCGGCAAGCGCACGTGCATGGAAACCATGGAAATATCTCAGGCTCCGGTTGTCTATTCGCATTCCAATCCGCAGGCCCTCTGCAAACATCCCCGCAACATTGACGATGAGGAAATCGAGGCGATGGCGAAGATGGGCGGGGTGATGGGCATCTGCCCGTATGGCATGTTCATTAAGGATAACCCGAGCGAAGAGAATCCCGCGACGATTGAGGATTTCATCGACCACGTGGATTACGTAGTGAACCTTGTGGGAGTGGACCATGTGGGAATCGGCCTGGACTCAGGCGAGAACCTGTTGGCCTTCACTGCCGGAGGGGTGATGTCGGATCGCAGCTTCCCTCCCGAGCGTCACAACCGGATTTTCAAACCGGAATTCTGGCCTGAAATCGAGACCTGGGATGAATCCTGGTTTTTCCGGGTTAAGGGGATGGAAAGTGTGACCCAACTGCCCGACCTGACCGAAAGGCTCCTCGCCCGGGGATATAGCGAGGCCGATGTGGCAAAGATCATGGGCAGGAATTTTTTGCGGGTTTTTCGACAGGTTTGGGGCGGTTGACCAACTCGCGAATGCCTGTTGAATGATAGCCATCACATGCCATTGGCGGTCAAACTGGTTTGACCCCATAGAAAGGAGGTGCCTGGTCTGATCATGATCTGGAAACGAAGAAAACCCGGCAGAATCGATTGACTATTAAGGAGAAGAGATGAAATTACGTTTATCTATTCTATTAATTGTCCTGGTTACATGGGGACTGAGTTCTTGTGCGGGCTCGGCCGTCGAAACGGTCATCGTAAAAGAGACCGTCGTCCAGGAAAAAGAGGTCATAGTTACGAGCCAACCGGAGTCGCCCGATCCATATCAGGGCACCCTCACCATCGGCGTGCCGATCGTGGTTGAGACTCTTGATCCGATCTCGTCCATTGCGGTGATGATTCAGAATGTGGCTTTGCTGCCCTATGAAAGCCTCACGTTCCTCAATGGGGGTACGGGAGAAGTCGAACCTCTCCTGGCTGAATCGTGGGAGGTTGTGGATGATACAACCTACGTTTTCAAACTCCGCGAGGGAGTTGAATTCTCAAACGGAGAACCTTTCAACGCAGATGCTGTGCTCTTCACATACGAATTCAACAAAGCAGAGGAGACCGGAAGTCGCGTTTGGTCCTGGCAGACTGTTGAGTCCGTGGAGAAGGTTGACGAGTACACGGTACAGATCACCACTACGGAACCCGACCCGGTGTTTCTGAAGCGAATGGGGACCCCGCACGCGTCCATCTACCCGCCCGTTCATGCCGAAGAAGTCGGTTATGATGGGCTCGGCACTGATCCGGTTGGCACGGGTCCGTTTATGCTCGATGAGTGGGTGCGTGGTGACAAGGTCATCTATAAGGCCAACCCGAACTACTGGGGCGAGCCTGGTGTTGCTGGCGTCGAAACCGTGGTGTGGAAGAGCATCCCGGAGGCCGACTCGCGCATCGCCGCGCTGGAGGCGGGTGAGATCGACATCGCCCTGGACATGCCGCCGACTCAGATCGGTGTACTCATGGACCACCCGAACTTAAAAGTCAGTCGAGCGCTAGGCACGCGGATTTTCTATAACATGTTCGACAACATCAGTTCGGGAATCGGCACACCGCTGGAAGACGCGCGCGTGCGCCAGGCGCTGATCTACGCAGTAGATCGCCAGGCGATCGTGGACGCTGTCTTCCGCGGGCAGGGAGAAGTACTCAGCACTTTTATTGGTCCGCTGCAGTTTGGCTTTAACCCGGATCTGCCTCCCTTCCCCTACGACCCCGAGAAGGCCCAGGAACTCTTGACTGAAGCGGGTTATCCAAATGGTTTTGAGATCAGCATGGCTTGCCCAAGCGGCTACTACGCCAATGGTGTGGAGGCCTGCCAGGCCATTGTGGGCTATCTGGATGAATTCCTCGATATCACGCTCAATGTGCGTGATGCCAACCTGCACTGGGACCTCGAGTGTAAACACGAGTTTGACCCGATGTTCTTCGATGGCGCAGGAGACCGCTTCCTCGATCCCGTGTACCCGGTTAACCTGGTGCTCATCACCGAGAACAACTGTTGGGCAACCTGGGACAATCCCGAACTTCAGGCTTTATTAATCGAAGCCGCGGGGATCGTGGACCCGGACAAGCGGAGAGAGATTTACTATGAAACGGCGGAACTCATGCAGGCAGACCCGCCCGGGATTCCGCTCTGGCAGGTGTACAACTTCACCGGCCTCAACAAGCGTGTCTCTGGATTCTCGCCTTGGCCAACTGAATTGGTGAACTTGAGAGGTGTTCAGGTCGCCGAGTAACGTTGCCTCAAGACATTCAGATGCAGTCTGCTGAATGCTATCGGGTTCAGTGGGCTCCTATTGGCAGTCCACCGCCAATTGTGAGCCCATTGAACCGATATGGAATTGTCTCTTGGGGATGAGATGGCATTTAGGAAGGCAAACCCCAAAAACGGTTTTTTCGTGGCCGCGGTCAGACAGGACGATCTTTCGATGCGTGAAGTTTGGGTCCAGAATATTGGATCATACGATCGCCCGCCAGCATTCACTGGCCGAAGGATTAATCACGAACCAGGCACGCAAGTCTTGGTTCTTTGCCGATCCGGTTCTGTGTGAGGCCAGTGTCAATCGAATCGCTGCGAGTGAAAGGAACCCAGCACACCTTGTTTGTTTTTCTAAGGAGGACACGTTGAACCAGACGCAACCTACATTGGCCGACATCCGCAAGGCGGCGGATCGAATTCGACCCTATATTCACCATACGCCTGTTCTCACATGTTCAAGTCTCAACCAACTGGTCAATGCTCAGGTTTTTCTAAAGTGTGAAAATTTCCAGAAAACTGGAGCGTTCAAAATCCGCGGAGCTTGCAACACGGTCCTGTCGCTGCCGGACGATGTCGTCGCCCGGGGTGTGGTGACCAGTTCGTCAGGGAACCATGCACAAGCAGTCACTATGGCGGCCGGGCTGCGCGGCATTCAGGCCTACATCGCCATGCCTGAAACAGCTCCAGAGGCGAAAAAAATGGCGGTGGCTGACTACGGTGCCATTATCCGTTTCTGTGAGTGGTCCCTGGAGGCCCTCTATGCGACCGCGGAACAACTTACGGAGGAGACGGGAGCTTATTATATTCATCCCTTTAATCTGACCACAACCGTCGCTGGCCAGGGGACCGCAGCGCTGGAATTACTCGAAGAAATTCAAGACCTCGACATCATCATGGCGCCTGTGGGAGGCGGCTCGTTACTCGGTGGGACCGCAATCGCCACCGCTGGACTCTCGCCCACCACGCTCGTGATCGGCGCCGAACCGGAAGAAGCTGACGATGCTTACCAGTCGCTGAAAGAGGGCCGCATCATTCCTGCCAGACCCCCGACAACCATCGCGGATGGCTTGCGCACCGCGTTGGGAGAGCTACCTTTCTCCATTATCCGGGAAAATGTCAATGAGATCGTGACGGTCAGCGAAGAGGCCATCGCGGTGGCGATGCGCTATATATGGGAAAGAGTCAACATCATCATTGAGCCTTCCTCTGCTGTGCCGATCGCTGCATTGATGGAAGGGAAGATGGACTTGCGGGGCCAGCGCATCGGCGTCATTTTGTCAGGGGGGAACGCAGATTTGGATGATCTTCCCTGGACACACGCAGCGGACTAAATGCGAAAAGGCATTTCCCAAACCAGGCGCCGCATCCTAATCATTGTGGCGTCCGCGGATGATCGCCATGGAGTTGGGCCGCCGAGAGCCGGTCCCATCGAGCAGCGGTGGAGCCTCTCGATGTGCTCGATGGGAAGAAAAGGGTTCAGAGCTTATCGTGAAAGGGTAAACAAATGAACCGACGAGAGAGAGTTCTGATGGCTCTGCGACATGAGGAGCCGGATCGTGTACCGATCGACATGGGCTGCACAGATGTAAGCTCTATCACGATGAAGGCTTACATCAATCTTCGCAATCATCTGGGGATGGATGCGGGTGAGATTCGGATCGCGGATGTCTTTCAGCAAATTGTGATGACGGATGATGATTTACGGCAGGTCTTCGATGCAGATGTCGCCTTCGTCTACCATGAACCGAAGGAATGGAGGGTGGCTTCGTCCCGCGATCATTATACAATCCTGCTGCCTGATCGATTCCAGCCGCAGCTTCAGGACGATGGCTCGCAAATCTACTTCGACGGTTCGGGGAATGCTGTGCTCAAAATGCCGGGCATTCTGGCTTTCGCTGCTGTCGAGGCATACCTGGTGTCATCCGGAATCGCGT
>CAZMZL010000104.1:0-10343 GCA_964570595.1 uncultured Anaerolineaceae bacterium
TGGGCCTGGGAGCTGCTCACGCAGGTCTGGAATCTGCCCAACGACCGCCTCTGGGCGACCGTGTTTGAGGATGAAATGGGTGAAATCCCGCGCGATGACGAAGCCGCAGAGAACTGGTTGAAACAACCGGGCTTCAAGCGTGATCATCTGCTCTTCTTCGGGCGTGAAGAAAATTTCTGGGAGATGGCGGAAACGGGCCCCTGCGGTCCGGATAGCGAGATTTTCTATGATCGCGGTCCTGAGTATTGCGATAAGGGCGACGAGAAAGCCCACACATGCGAAGTCAATGGCGACTGCCAGAGATTTCTTGAATTGTGGAACCTGGTTTTCATTCAATACAACCGCTCCAGTCCGTCAAATTTGAAGCCTCTCCCAGCAAAGCACGTCGACACGGGCATGGGGTTCGAGCGCATGGTCTCTGTGCTTCAGGATGTGGATTCGAATTACAAGACCGACCTTTTTACACCCTTGCTCGATACCGTTCAGGACCTCGCCCATCACTCGGACGCGGAACGCGAGCAGCATTTCACCGCATACCGTGTGATCGGGGACCACGTTCGGGCGGCCAGCTTCCTCATCGCCGATGGCGTCGTTCCCGGCAATATCGGACGCAACTATGTTTCCCGAATGATCATCCGTCGAGGCAGCCGCTTTGGCTCATCGATCGGATTGAACGAACCTTTTATGGCCGAGGTGGCGAAATCCGTCATCGATGAGTACGGTGAAGCCTACCCGGAGCTCATGCGAAACAGGAACGCCATCCTGCAGACGCTTACGGAGGAAGAAACCCGCTTTCATCGGACGGTCGACACGGGTGTAACCTATCTCAAAAATATGATGAACGAAATCGAAGCATCAGGGTCGAGGCTCATCCCCGGGAAACGCTCCTTTGATTTGTACGCTACTTACGGTTTGCCCCTCGAGATCACCAGGGATATCGCACGCGAGAATAGCTTCGATGTCGATGAGCCCGGTTTTCGCGAGGCCATGGAAGCTCACCGCTTGACTTCAGGGGGAGGTCATGCCATTGGCGAATTGACGGAAGAGAACATCAGCCTTTACCAGGACTTGCTCGTCCGATTGAAAGAATCCGGGCAGGTGGGGACAGATGGCGTGAGCCACAATCCCTATGCGCCCATCGAAATGGAAGGACCCGTAATCGCCATCATCAAGGAGGGCGCGCAGGTTGACGAAGCGTCCTCAGGCGAGCAGATCGAGATGGTGATTCCTTCGACCCCGTTCTATGTAGAATCCGGCGGTCAGGTCTCGGATACCGGGACGATTTCATCACTCAATGATGCCGATTGGGAAGTTCAAGTCGTGAGCACTCGTGAACCTGTCCAGGGTCTCATCATTCACTCTGGGACCGTCCTGAAAGGATCTCCACAGATAGGAGATCAAGCAACCGCCAAAATCGACCTTGATCGACGTATGGCCATCATGCGAAACCACACCGCGACCCACCTGCTCCATGGCGCATTGCATGTGGTCTTGGGCGATCATGCCCGGCAAGCCGGCTCACTCGTGGCGCCGGATCGCCTTCGTTTCGACTTCACCCATTCCGAAGCCGTAACACAGGACGAGCTTGCATTGATAGAAAGATGGGTGAACGATGCCATCCTCGCCAATTACGAACTCGTCATTCAGCAGCAACCCCAGAAAGATGCCATCGTTTCTGGTGCGATGGCTCTCTTCGGAGAAACCTACGGGGAGGAAGTCCGCACGATCAGCATCGGCGATGATCAATCGATCTCCTATGAGTTATGCGGGGGAACCCACGTCCCAGAGACGGGCGTGATCGGACCGTTTCTCATACTAAGCGAAGGAAGCGTCGCGGCGGGGATACGACGCATCGAGGCGGTAACGGGCTTCGAAGCCCAAAAGCGCATCCGGGAACAGCTCGCGCAGCTCAAGCGTCTTTCGGATGTTCTTGGGGTGTCATTCGAAGAATTAGACGATAGGGTCAAATCCCTGGTAGAAGAACGTGATCGCCTAGAAAAACAGGTCACATCGATGAGAAACGTCGCCGCCATGACTGCTTATCGAGCGCTCAAACCTTCGGAGATCGGCGGAATACCCTTTCTCACCGCCCATTTCGAAAATGCGGATCCAGAAATCTTACGTTTGCTGACGGACCGCTTCCGAGAGGAGAATCCAACCGGCGTAGCCGTCTTCTCGACTTCATCCGAGGATAAGCCGCTCTTCATCGCTGCAATAAGTGATGACCTTGTGGCACGCGGATTGCATGCAGGTAACTTAGTCAAGGAGGTCGCAAAAATCGTCGGCGGCGGGGGAGGCGGAAAACCTAACCTTGCCCAGGCCGGCGGTAAGGACATGACCCGTCTTGATGATGCATTGGACTCTGTATCAACCTGGATCGAACGTCATCTAAAGTGAGCCATATCAAACCTATTCGAAATTTCCAGTGAAAATCCAGATCATTTATCTCGACCCACAGGATGATTATGGCGCCGCACGGGACAAACTGAACTGGGCGAAAGCCCCAAGAGTTGTCCTGGTGTGGCCAGGGCGCGGGCGCGTACTCGCTCGCCAATTAGATCTGGTTCTTCTTCAACGCTATGCATCCAATCATGGTACTGCCATCGGTCTGGTCACGCACGATCCAGAAGTTCGCGAGCATGCCAGCGTTCTTGGCATTCCAGTATTCGACACGCTCGATCATGTATCTGAAGGATCGTGGTTTACGAGGAGTAAAACCCGCACCAGGCGAACCCCTGAAAAATCCAGGGTTGAACGTCCAACCCCGATTCATCGAGAAAAGCCGGCTTCGAGTAACAAACTTGTCCGTTCCGGAATTCTTGTCATCACATTCTTCGCTCTCCTCCTCCTCGGTGCATCTCTGATACCCACGGCGAATGTGTATTTATCACCCGAGGAAGAGCTTCAGAGTTTCATCGTTGAACGTCAAGTAGATTTCTCATCATCAACGAGGGGCCGGGATAACGAAGCCTTGCGTCAAGAAACAGTCATCGTCGATGGCAGTCTGAGGGGCCCCACCTCCGGCCTGGTTGATACTCCGGTTGGATTCGCAGAGGGCGTGGTAATCTTTTCAAACCGCACGGATGGCACGGTAACCGTGCCACCAGGGACGATCATCCTCACGGAGGAAGATCCCGAGATTGAATTTATGACCCAGCAGTCCATCGAGTTGGATGCCGAAGAAGGCGCCGAGGGGAGCGCCAGGGTTCGGGCCATTCTCCCAGGCTCGAGGAGTAATGTCGAGGCTGAAGTCATCCATCGCGTCGATGGGCAATTAGGGCAACTCGTCTCCGTTCGAAATCCGGAAGAGATCACAGGCGGGACCGAAGAAACCCGCAGCGCAGTTGCACCGTCGGACATCGTCGAGCTCAGGGAGGCACTTACAGAAAAACTTTACCTGCAAGCCGAAGAAATATTGTCGTCTGACTTATCCGAAACCGAAGAGTTGTTACCTGACTCCTGGCGCACGGTTCGGGTCATCGATGAAATCGTCAGCGATGCGGACGGGGATGCTGCAGATACGACGTCGATTTCAATGTCCGTCGAAACGTCTGTTGTTATTATCGATAAGCCGAGAATCGAAGCATCCATCCTCAATGAAGGATCATCCCAAATCCCTGCCGGCCACGTCATCATCCCGGGAACACTAAAATTAATGAGAATTACGACCGCCCATGACGCTGAAGGTGAGATTCAAAAACTGTCCCTCCAGGTTGAGCTGAGTACGCGCCAGGAATGGAATCCGGAAGGAATGATCGATCTCATCAAGCTAAAGCCGGTAGACGCTGCAAAAAACATACTCTTCTCACAATACGCCCTGGATCAGCCGCCTAAAATCATCGTAAGACCAATCTGGCTTCCCATCCTCCCCTGGCTTAATCTGTCCTATGACATTCATTACCCACAGGCAGGATCCGAATGATGAGAATTCTCGCTGTCGATCCGGGCGACGTTCGCATCGGTCTTGCCTTGAGCGACCCCCTGCGTATTATTGCTTTACCTTTCGGCATCATTTTGCATAAAGCACGCGATCAAGATGCTCAAGATATCCTGACCGTCGCATCAGAGCAGGGTGCGTGTACGATCCTCATCGGTGTCGCCTACGATCAGGACAATGAGATTGGTCCTCAGGCGCGAAAGTCTCTCCGCTTGGTCAGAACGCTTGAAGAATTGTCTGATTTAGAAATCCTCACCTGGGACGAGAGCGGGTCTTCCGCAGCCGCCGCCGAGCTCTCGAAGAAGACGGATGATCCAATCGACGCGATCGCGGCTGCCGTAATCCTTCAGGACTATCTGGATGCACAAGCTTAGCAGAACGCTCCTTTTTCTTGCAGCGGGGCTTGGAATTGCGCTCTTTGTATGCCTCGCAATCTGGGTCCTGGGGCTGTTTTTTGTTGGAATACCCATGGCGGGTGATGCCATTGGCGAACCCGCTCCGGACATCGATCCGTTTCAAGAGGCCATCATTTCCGTCTATCTTGCCGGAAATCTTGGGTCGCTACGCACACCTCTGGGAGATGCCTCTCAGAACATGGAGTTTGTGGTCGAGGAAGGCGAGACCGCACGAGCCGTGATGCAAAAAATGAAGCAGGACGGTCTTATCCAGAACGATCTGCTCTTTCTCCGCTAGCTGCGCTACAGGGGCCTCGACCGTGGAATTGAAGCCGGAATCTACGATCTTCCTGGTGGATTGACCGTCCCGGAACTGGCTGAACTTCTACAGTCCGCGCGCGCAACGTCCTCCACGATCACAATCCCGGAAGGCTGGCGCAGGGAGCAAATCGGTGAATCGTTCAACTCGTTCGACAACCTGTCTCCCGATGATTTTTATGGTCTCACTTCACAACCAATTCCAGGTTTTTCCTTCGCAAGTGAGATTCCACCGGGCGCCTCACTGGAAGGCTTTCTCTTCCCAGACACCTATCAAATCACCCCAGATGATGCCACCCTCGATCTGGTGCTGCTCATGGTGGCAAACTTTGACAAGCAGGTTATGCCAGATGAACGGCTTGCCTTTTCGGACCAGGGTCTGAGCCTCTTTCAGGCCGTCACATTGGCATCCATCGTCGAGCGAGAAGCGATCGTCCCCGAGGAACGTCCCATCATAGCATCGGTGTTCCTCAACCGGTTGCGAGCCGGTATGAACCTGGAATCAGATCCCACGGTTCAGTACGCGCTCGGAACTACGGAAAATTGGTGGAAATCTCCACTCTTTTTCGAAGATCTCGAGATTGATTCACCCTACAACACCTATCGATATCCCGGTTTGCCTCCAGGACCCATTGCAAATCCCGGGCTGGATTCCCTGCTCGCAGTTGCGCACCCGGACCCGACACCCTACTTTTATTTCAGAGCCGCCTGTGATGGATCGGGCGAACATATCTTCGCCGAGACATTTGAAGGACATTTACAGAACGCCTGTGATTAAGAACGGGCAGGCAAGGCCGCGCACATTCAATTTAAACAAAATAAAAATAATGGAAGGATCGTCAACAATGAAGACAAAAGCGCCTTACGGAACATGGCACTCTCCGATTTCTTCATCCCTGGTCGCCTCTGCCGGAACTGGGTTTAGCGCATTGCCTAGAGAGATTCATATCGACGGCGGAACGATTTACTGGATTGAGTTAAGGTCAGAAGAAGGGGGTCGCTACGTAATTATGCGGCTCGAGCCCGATGGCGAAACCGAAATCGTTACTCCGGAGGGGATGAACGTCGGCTCACGCGTCCATGAATACGGCGGTGGTTCCTATCTTGTGCACAAAAGGATTATTTACTTCTCGAATTTAAAAGACGGACGAATGTACCGGCACAACCCCGGAGAGGATCCGGCTCCAATCACGCCTGACTCTGAACAACCATCATCTCTCCGTTATGCCGACGGGCGCGTCTCTCCCGACGGGCAATGGATCGTTTGTGTACGGGAATCACATCGGAGCGATGGGAGCGTCGTCAATGAACTCGTCCGGATTCCAGTTGACGGTTCCGCTGAACCCCATGTCATCGCGTCCGGTAATGACTTCTACGCCAACCCGAGGTTCAACCCGGAGGGAACCCAATTGTCCTGGCTGACATGGGATCTCCCTCTGATGCCATGGGAGGGCACCCTCTTGTATAGCGGGGACTTTCAAACCGATGGAACGGTCACAAATCAAATTCATCTGGCTGGATTTTCAGGTGAATCGATTTGTCAACCGGATTGGAGCCCGGATGGCATCCTCCATTTCATTTCAGATCGGTCAGGTTGGTGGAATCACTACAAGCTTCATGATGACCAGATTTCGCCATTATTTACAATGGAAGCCGATTTCGGGGGTCCCCAATGGCAGTTCGGATATTCTACGTATGCTTTTTTCTCCAATGGCGATCTCGCTTGCACCTATGGACAGGACGGGCAGGATCACTTTGGAATATTTTCGTGTGCGGATCATGTCTTCACCCGTGTTGAAACTGGATTTACATCCTTTCGGCTCCCCACCATGCAAATCGATGCCCACGATAGGGTCTGGTTGATGGCGGGATCGTTCACCCAGAAACCTCATCTCGCCATGTACGAGCGAGATGCCAAACGGATGCAAAGAATACGCGGCATGCTCGACGATGAGGTGGGCGCCGTAGCATTGTCTACGCCAGAACATTTTGAATTCCCGTCACAGGACGACCTTCCCGCATACGGCTTATTCTATCCACCTAAAAATCCAACCTTCGAAGGTCCGAACGACGAGAAACCCCCTCTCATCGTTTTCATCCATGGCGGACCGACTGCCTCTGCCCACCCCCACCTTCAGCTTGAAATCCAATTCTGGACAAGCCGTGGTTTTGGAGTCGCGGATATCAACTACAGCGGCAGCACCGGCTACGGAAAGGCGTATCGCGAGCGTCTTGCGGGTCGATGGGGCGAAATTGATGTCGCCGATTGCGCGAATGCCGCTCAACATCTGGCGGGGCAAGGATATGTGGATCCTGAACGGATGGCTATACGTGGAGGAAGCGCGGGTGGCTATGTCGCCATGCTGGCTCTTGCACTCTATGACACATTTTCGACCGGGGCCATCTATTATGGAGTCTCCGATGCTGAAGCTTTCAAAGACGTCACCCATAAGTTCGAGGCCGGGTATGATGATTGGCTCATCGGACCCTATGACGGGAACGAAGAACTCTATCGAAACCGCTCTCCCGTTCACCAGCTCGACAATCTTAATCGCGGCATGATTTTTTTCCAGGGACTCGACGACAAAGTCGTGCCGCCCTCACAAACGGAAAAAATGATCGCGGCGCTTGCTGAAAAAAGTCTCCCGTACGCGTATTTGATGTTTGAAGGCGAAGGTCATGGATTTCGGGGTTCGGAGGCCATTGAGCGATCCCTGGAGGCCGAGCTTTTCTTCTACTTGGCGATTTTTGGTATTCCCGGGGATGTCTCCATCGCGCCGATTGAAATCCACAATATGGGGCTTGAGGAGGATCGCTGAAGGTCCCTTAGCTGTGAGCTTCTAGGCAAACGACTCCTGCAGAGCCAACAATGGCCGCATGGGGAGTATGAGCGGGAAGATCCAGACGGTCTCCGGCCTGCAGGAGTATTTCCTCACCGGTATCGGTGAGATCGAAAGCAATCTCCCCTTCAACGACATCGGTGACTTTGTCGAAATCATGGATATGGGGTGGACAACCATCCCCGGGCGCATTCATTACACCATGAGGTTGCACTCAAATCCTCGGATCTCAGTTGATTTTCAATTTCGTTTCTTCTGGGTGAATAGGTCCCTGCCCACCCGTGAACACTTACTTCATTATTTCTCACCGCATCTCCGCAAATTGGTTTTAAAATTCTCGCATCCATCGGATGATTGCTTCCTGACGAAAAGTTATTCTAGCAAATCGCTAGTTCGTTATAATCGTATCTTCTCAGGTACCAGGCTTCTCTCGTCGGAGCTGCGTACCCGCTTCTTATTGAACCGTTTCATAGAACAACGGCAGGGGTTCGAGGGGATCATCTGAAATGACGTGCGCGGCATACAATCGATCGGACGCAGCCGAAGCCATCTCTTCAGATTGAGCATGCACGGTGAAAAGAGGTTCTCCTTGCGCAATCGAGTCTCCTACCTTGGTATGGATTACGACCCCAACGGCATGATCGACGGGATCGGTTTTTTTTGCCCGTCCTGCGCCTAACTCCATCACGGACAGCCCGACCTCACGCGCGTGGACAAGAGTTACAAAGCCGGATTTCGGCGCGTGATACGTTTTTATCAACGACGCTGTCGGCAGAAGGTCGAAGTTCTTCAGCACCCCGATATTGCCTCCCTGAGCCCTTACCAGGGCATACATTTTTTCGAGGGCGAGACCATCCTTGAGTACCTCCTCGATCATCCTTCGCGCCTCGGTGAGATCCTTGACCCTGTCGGCTAAGAGAAGCATATGACTGGACACCACGACGCAGTGCTCTCGAAAATCTCTCGGGCCGCCGCCTTGCAATGTTTCGACAGCCTCACGCACTTCGAGGGCATTTCCGACCGCATTTCCCAGCGGTTGATTCATATCCGAAATCAGCGCGACCACCATACGCCCGGCATGCACGCCGATATCCACCATCAATCTCGCCAGTTCCAAGCCTTCTTCAACCGACTGCATGAAGGCGCCATTCCCAACCTTTACATCCAGCACAATCCCTTGCGCGCCGCCTGCAATTTTCTTGCTCATCACGGATGATGCGATGAGGGGCACGGACGGAACGGTCCCGGTGACATCCCGCAATGCATACAACTTCCCATCCGCAGGGGCAAGATCGGCCGTCTGACCTGATAGAACCAATCCGATTTCACCCAACTGTTTCATGAACTCATCGGTAGTGAGATCGACCCGAAACCCTTCGATCGATTCCATTTTGTCGAGAGTCCCTCCGGTGAAACCCAAGCCACGGCCAGACATCTTTCCTACCGGCACCCCGCAAGCCGCTACAATGGGCTGGACGGCGAGTGTCGTCTTGTCGCCTACCCCACCAGTTGAATGTTTGTCGACCGCAAATTTAACAATGCCCGATAGATCGATCGTGTCGCCAGAAGCCGCGATTGCGATCGTCAGATCAGCCGTCTCCCTGGAGTTCATCCCCCTCAGAAGAACGGCCATAGCCCAGGCCGAGGCTTGATAATCCGGAATATTCCCAGATGCATATCCTTCGATGAAGAATTTAATTTCTTCAGTGCTAAGGATTTCTCCGTCCCGCTTCTTAATGATGATATCTACGGCGCGCATGACTTCCTCCATCCTGCAAGAGAATTATACATAAGAGTAGCGAGGAATTGGTGCCCCATCATCCATAAGTTTGAAACCATCACGGATAATTTCCCCTGACATATTTGCCACATGATTTTGCCACCTCCCTGCTATAATCACCCAAACTTCAAACGGCAGGTGCTCGATGGAAAAAGTGGATCTTATTCTGAAAAACGCAGATGTAGTCACAATGGACAGCGAATATCGTGTCTTCGCTCGAGGCGCGATCGCAATCAAGGACGATCAAATACGGTATGTGGGAACCCTGGACGATGCGCTGAAGGAATTCAGTGCGGATGAAATCGTAGATTGTTCGGACAAGGTCATCATCCCGGGTTTGATCAACGGTCATACACATGCGGCGATGACGCTCCTGCGAGGGCTGGCCGACGATCTCCGCCTCGATGTCTGGCTCCTTGGTTATATGATGCCGGTTGAGCGTGAGTTTGTTTCTCCGAATTTCTCTCGTCTTGGCACGCAGATCGCCTGTGCCGAAATGATTCGAAGCGGTATCACCTGCTTTGCCGATATGTACTATTACGAAGAGACGGTCGCGCAAGCCGTCGCCGATGCGGGAATGAGGGCGATTTGCGGGCAGACGATCTTAAAATTCCCTTCGCCGGATGCAGAATCCTATGAGGATTCACTCGAACTAGCACGAGGGTTTATCGAGCGCTGGAAGGACCACCCTCTTGTGGTCCCGGCAGTCGCCCCGCACGCACCTTACACCTGTACACCTGAGATCCTCAAGGCTTGTACCGAGATGGCGCTGGAGTTCGACGTTCCACTTCACACCCATATCGCCGAGACATTTCAGGAGGTTGAGGATTGGCGGGAAACCCACTCGATGCCGGTCGTCCCCTGGGTTAAGAAAATTGGCCTACTTGATGCAAAGGTCATTGCAGCGCATTGTGTCCACATCGATGACGGCGAGATCCACACACTGCAGCACGCTGGTACTGGCGTGGTGCACAATCCATCGAGCAACTTGAAACTCGCCTCCGGTTTTGCACCCGTGTCAGAAATGCTAGAACTTGGAGTTCATGTTGGAATTGGAACCGATGGGCCTGCCT
>CAZMZL010000105.1:0-10339 GCA_964570595.1 uncultured Anaerolineaceae bacterium
ATCCCGTTGTAATCCATAATAGCTCTGGAGTTTACGTTGTAATTCTCGGCTATCGCGCCGAGTGTGTCGTTCGCTTCAACGGTGTAGGTGATCGTCTCACAGGCGGCCCGTGTGGCTTCCTCCGGTGGGAGAGTCGCCGTCGGTTCCGGGGACGCAGTGGGGGTCGGTTGAGGGACGTTGAGGCTTTGACCGACGGAGAGGATGCTTTGATTGTTGAATCCCAGATTGGCCTGGAGAATGGCCTGGACCGAAACGTCGTACCTGACGGCGATCCCGAGGAAGGTATCTCCTGCGACGACGATGTGCTGTAACGTGGGTAAAGGCGTAAATGTAGGTACCGGTGTTTCCGTCGACGTGGCGGTGGGCGTGGACGTGATCGTTGCGGTGATAGAGGGTGTGGGGCTGGGTTCCCCGCTGATCGTCGCTCCCAATGTCCTCGTAGCTGCGTACGTTAGACCCACCGCAAGCAAAGCAAACGCAGCCAGAATCAGCAACGCTACGGGAAGAGGTAAAGAAATTCTCCCGATCGATCTGGATGAACCAGATGAACCCTGCGGGTTAACATCGCTGCCGCATACGCTGCATCGAGTGGCGCCCTCTGCAAGCTGGGTTCCACAAGTTTGGCATACAAGATCTTTGTTGGAATTACCTTTTCGGTGCATTTATGATTTCGACCTTTTTGGGCGAACCGACGCATTATACCAGTCAGCTTGGAAAGACCCAAGGCAGGGCAATTATAAATTCAGCTTACGGTTCGATTTCAGGATGGGAGCGACTGGAAACCCAGAGCAGGACCAATTTTTTGCATGGATGCAAGGACGTGGGCGACATGTTCCCAAAGATCAACGCCCATTTCATCGGCAGCGATCTCAATCTCGCTCCGGTTGATCGCCGCTGCGAAGCGTGCGTCCTTCCACTTTTTCTTGATAGATTTCAGCGTGAGATCATCGAGGGATTTAGATGGTCGCACAAGGCCGGTTGCATGGATAAGGCCGGTGATTTCGTCGCATGCGTAAAGGGCTCTCGCCATCATAGTCTCGCGTGAGACTCCGGTGTGATCGGCATGGCTGAGAATGCATTGGACCACGTCTTCAGGAACGCCCCTATCCCTCAGTATGGGTGCGCCATCTTGTGGATGCTGCTCCAGTGTCGGGTGGATCTCCCAGTCAAAATCGTGCAGCAGGCCCACGAGCCCCCAGACCTCGGGATCCTCATCATACTCTGGGGCATAATCTTGCATGGCCCCTTCGACGGCGAACATGTGGCGTTTCAGATTATCGTGGCTTACGAATTCGTCCACGATCTTCAGGGCTTCTTCACGCATCATCAGGCGATCTCCTCGATTTACGTAATGATAGCCTAGGAGGCCGCCACTCGATACTTTCCTGCGTCCCATAGGGCCCGCAATGTCGCCACGGTCTCCCGGAAAAACCAGAATGAGTTCGCATGATATTCACGCAAGTCGGCGGCAACACCCTCGGTTTGCAGTCCGATTGAATCACATAACACGAGCGCCCTTGGGAGGTGGAACCTCTGTGTGATGAGTAAGGCTTCCTGTACACCGAATTTAACCTTCAGATTGAGGCAGGTTGAAAAGGTCCGATCGCCGTCTGAATCGATGATGATATTTTCGGGAGGGACGCCGAGATCCTGTGCATAGGATCGCATGGCTTCGGCTTCGTCGTAACCCGACGAATTTCTCGAACCACTGAGGATGAGTATCTTAGTCTTACCGTTGCGATAGAGCTCGGCTGCGGTAGCAACCCGATCTGCGAGGACCGCAGTTGGGCGCCCGTCACGTCTTAAACCAGCCCCAAAGACGACCGCGATGGGTAGAGAAGGTGCATCCTCTGGCGGGTGGATTCTTGGCCCATACCTCTGCCCGATATACCACTTCGGTACAAGCATGATGGCAAGAAGCAGGGATCCCAGTGTAAGCAATGGAAGTATTTTTGGGTTCATATTAACTCGCATCTGGACGGATTCTACCAAAACTCACAGGACTATGTCGTCGTTCCCGGTTTCAATTCACAGGGCGCCACGCCCTTGAAGTCGAACGGGCGAGGTCGGTGATCGTCGGAAAATTGACGCGCGATCGGCATGATGATAGACTACTAGCGTATAATTATCGGATGAATAGGATGAATAAGCCGCATTGGAGACATGAAGGAATGGCGAACGAAGGTGGGTCCGAATTCATGCAATATTTGGCTCACAGCGGGCTTAAGCCTGGAGAACCGCTACAATCTATCCAGAGCCTTGCAAAAACGCTTGGAATCAGCGTAGGGAAGCTCCGAGAACAGCTTGAAGTGGCGCGAGCGCTGGGATACATCGATATTCGACCAAAAACTGGCATGCACCGTCGAAGCTACTCTTTTTACCCCGCGATGGACTTGAGTTTGCGATATGCACTTTCGACGGATCATGGCTATTTCAACCAAATCGAAGAACTGCGCGAGCATCTTGAAGCCTGCTTCTGGCATGAAGCCGTTTCGAAATTAGATGACGGCGACAAGGATCATCTTCGGAGGCTGCTTGAAAAGGCGTGGATCTCCCTCAATGGATCCCCCATTACGATCCCACACGTAGAACATCGCGACCTGCACCTCACTATCTATTCCCGCGTCGAGAATGTATTCGTGCACGGCATCCTGGAGGCCTATTGGGATGGGTACGAATCGGTCGGGCTGAATCGATACACGGATTACGTTTATCTGAAAACTGTATGGACGTACCATGAGCAGATGGTGGATTCGATTCTCAAAAGCGAGTATGATTCCGGTCATCGGGCATTGATCGAGCACTTTGACCTCCTGCATAGAAGACCATCGCAGGAAGCATTGGAAGCGAGGACTGCCATCGAGAATCCCATATCCAGCGCACAACCTCACTAGGAGATCATAAGGATGACAGAACCCGTTATCGTGGATTCACAGGAGCACACGGACGAACGAAACGAGATCGTGAACGATCTCTCCATGGTGGTCGCCACAGTGAATGGATCGGGAAGCCAGACCTCGAATATCGCTCTCATCCGCGCCATCTTCCGGATGGGAATTCCTGTGAGTGGAAAAAACCTCTTCCCATCCAATATCCAGGGTCTGCCCACCTGGTTCACTATTCGGTTGAGTGGAGAGGGTTTTACGGCGCGCAGGGAGACCATCGAGATCCTCGTCGCCATGAATAAACAGACGTTCAAGGAAGATCTGGACAATCTTGTCGAGGGAGGCGTTTGTTTTTATCCGACCCATTTCGAGAAGCCGGAACATCGAAGCGATGTCGTTTTCTACCCCATGCCTGTGAAAGAAATTATTCGGGATGTCAACCCTCCCAAGGGCCTCCGTGACTACATGTCAAACATGGTGTATGTGGGTGTGATCACACAGATCCTCGGGATTGACGTAGCTGAAATTTCAGGCGCGTTGCAAACGCACTTCCGAGGTTCTAAACGGCCGATTGAGCTCAATATGCAAGTGATCGATGCCGCGATCGAGTGGAGCAAGGCAAACCTGGAAAAAGCCGACCGGTACATCCTTCAGCGTGACAGTCAGACCGAGGGAAAGATCCTCATCGACGGCAATACGGCCGCAGCGCTCGGGGCAGTTTACGGAGGGGTGAACTTTTTATCCTGGTATCCGATCACCCCAGCTTCGAGCCTGGCTGAATCCTTGCAGGAACGACTCCCGGCACTAAGGAAGGATCCGGAGACCGGAAAGGCAACTTATGCGATTGTTCAAACCGAGGACGAGCTTGCAGCAATCGGAATGGCGGTGGGAGCCGGATGGTCCGGTGCAAGGGCGATGACGAGCACGTCGGGCCCGGGTATTTCACTCATGGCCGAATTTACGGGTCTCGCGTATCTGGCTGAGATTCCCCTTGTCGTTTGGGATGTTCAAAGGATGGGGCCAAGCACAGGGCTGCCCACAAGGACATCGCAGGGCGATATTCTCTTTATTCGATTCCTTGGGCATGGTGATACGTCACAGATCATGCTGCTTCCAGGAAACATGTCGGAATGCTTCGAATTCGGGTGGCGGGCGTTCGATCTTGCTGACAGGCTGCAGATGCCCATCTTTGTGCTCAGTGACCTCGATTTGGGGATGAATTTATGGATGGCTCACGAGTTCGATTATCCCGATGAACCGATCGATCGTGGCAAGATACTCGATAAGGATGACTTAGACCGCATCGGTGAATTTGCAAGATACCGTGATGTCGATGGTGATGGGATTCCTTACCGGACATTACCGGGCACCGACCATCCCTTGGCGGGATACTTTACCCGCGGCACAGGACACGATGAAAGGGCTGTCTATAGTGAGCGTCCTGAAGTTTGGGAGCAGAATATGGCTCGCCTAGGGCGGAAACTGGAAACCGCACGGGATCTTTTGCCGGCTCCTGAGTGTGATGAGGTATCGGGCGCGGAGATCGGGATCATCGCGTTCGGTTCGACCGATCCCGCCGTTCTAGAGGGACGTACACGCTTAGAGGAAATGGGAATCGCCAGCAGCTATTTGCGATTACGGGCGGTTCCATTTTCAGATGAAGTTCTCGAGTTTATTCACAAATATGAGCGTATCTACGTCATCGAGATGAACACCGATGGTCAGATGCGCCAACTGCTGCAACTAGCGGCTCCCGATCAGGCCACGAAGTTGATCTCCCTGGCCCACAACGATGGATTGCCACTGACCGCGCGTTGGATTGCAGAGACTTTATCCGCGCAGGAGGAAGACCAGTATGGCGACTAAGACTGAGAAAAAGCGCAGGCCACCAGCCCAGGCGAACCTTATTGGTTTAACGAAGGCGGAATACCGGGGCAAAGAATCCACCCTGTGTCAGGGATGCGGCCACAATTCCATATCCAGCCAGATCATCTCGGCTTGCCACGAATTGTCGATATCTCCAGATAAGGTCATAAAACTTTCGGGTATTGGCTGTTCAAGCAAAAGCCCGGCTTATTTCATGAGCAGGTCTCATGGATTTAATTCGCTTCATGGTCGGATGCCCACCATTGCCACCGGAGCCGTCCTCGCAAATCATGAATTGAAGGCCATCGGCGTGTCGGGAGATGGAGATACGGCAAGCATTGGTTTGGGTCATTTTATCCATCTGGTCCGACGAAATGTACCCATGGTCTACATCGTGGAGAATAACGGCGTTTATGGGCTGACCAAAGGCCAGTTCTCCGCAACGGCTGATCAGGGTCAAGAATTAAAGAAGATGGGCATTAATCCCTTTATGCCCGTCGATATCTGCATGGAAGCGCTGATCGCAAAGGTTGGATTTGTGGCTCGATCATTCGCTGGAGACCCGAAACAGGTAAAGGAGCTTTTGAAGGCTGCGCTTCATTTCAAGGGAACGGCTGTTCTCGACATCATCAGCCCATGTGTCACGTTCAACAACAGGGATGCTTCGACGAAATCGTATGCATGGGGAAAGGAACATAGGGAATTCTTGCACGACGTCACATGGGTGCCGAAGAGAGACGATATCGAGATAAGCTACAAACCTGGCGAAGTGCTCGATGTGGAGATGCATGATGGTTCAACCTTAATGCTTAAGAAGCTGCAGCTCGACTACAATCCAAAGGACCGGATCGAGGCATTGAAAATGCTCGAGACGACTTGTTGCGGTGGGGTTCTTGTGACAGGGCTCATCTATTTCAATGAAGATCGACCGGCTCTGGATGAACTGGGGGACTTGGTAGAAACACCTCTCTCTAGATTGAACGTCGCTCAAATGCGACCATCGGAGGAGAGCCTGCTCGAACTAATGGGGGAATTTCGGTAGAAAGCGCATTTCCAGGGGATTGTCCCGTCACGTGATCGCCCCATGATTTGTCGGTCAAGTATCCCGGATACCATGGGTATCCGGGATACTATTCGCTTCTCAGAGAAAACATCATAACTCAGACGTGAGGGGGATTTCTCGCCCCGCTCGAAGTGATACGAGGACGAGGGGTAACGCGGGTGGGTGGGGATGAGTTCAAAGGCTCACCACAGCGGATGGTTGCATTTTGGCAGAGCACGCCCCTTTTATGACAGCACCTACTTGTTGACCTCAAAGCTGTGACTATAATCCCAACTGTGAGAACCTTTGGAATTATCGCCGGACTGGCTGCTGCCTCAATATGGGGCGGGATGTACGTTGTGAGCAAAGTCGTACTGGAGGTGATCCCTCCCTTTACGCTGCTCAATATCCGCTTGCTGCTTGGCATCGTCTGCCTGGGATCGCTAACCTTTCTCACGAGAGGATTTCATGCGACTCGCAAACAAGTCGGCGTCATCTTGTTTGTGGGAATGCTGGGCTTTGGTGTTTCACTGGGTTTCCAATTTACAGGAACGAAGTTATCATCGGCGGCAAATGCGGCTCTGGTTACATCGGCTTCTCCGGTATTTATCCTTTTGTTCGGTGCGCTGTTACTGCATGAACGTATTACCTCCGTTCGCCTCTCCGCACTCTTGCTGGCAAGTGTGGGCGTGCTCATCGTTGTAGACCCAGGAGCTGCGCTTTATGGAGGCAAAGCAGCGATAGGAAATGTCCTTCTGCTTGCTGCGGCCATCACCTGGGGTTTGTATTCGGTGCTGATAAAAAGGTGCAGCAAAGAAATGAACATCATCGAGGCGAGCACATTTGCTTTTATCGGGGGCTGGCTGTTCAGCCTCCCCTTGATGTTAATCGAGATGAAGACGGCGAGTATTGGCACGGTGACCCTGCCCATCTTGCTCGGCGTACTCTACCTTGGCATCATCGCCACTGCGCTGGCGATGTACCTGTGGAATAAGTCATTGGATATCCTGGAGGCCGGATTGGTATCCATGTTGTTTTTCGCACAGCCGGTCGTGGGTGTAGCATTAGGTGCGATTATCCTGGGTGACATGCTGAATACTGGATTCTGGGTCGGTGCTGCAATGATTTCGCTTGGGCTTCTCATCGCTGCAAAATCGAACGATGTTCGCAAGGGTGGCGTTGTGATCCGAGAAGGATAGGGAGGAACCATGGGCTCTTCGGGTTGTCTTAAACAGGTTTTTCGCATCACTGCGTCGCTCCTGGCGGTATTGTTTGTCATAACCCTGCCATTCACAGTTGTCGGTCAGAGTGCAGCACAGATGATATTCTCCCCGGAGGCGGTCACGGACCTGGTGGCTTCCAGTCTGATCGGTTCAGGAATCCTTGAGCGATACTTACTCGAAACAGCTTTTCCGGGCGATCTTGCTTCAGGAGGGGAAGCGGATGCGCTGGCGTTCGCCGAAGCGCTCCAGTACCTCTCTCCGGCTGAGCGGCAAATGATCATTCAGCAAATTGTTCCCGACGGCTGGGTGGAAGATCAAATTACAACCTCGGTGGAAGCCGTTTTTCGCTGGATCGATGACGAGAGTCCAACTCCCGAGATCAAATTGGATCTTGTGCCGATTAAGGATCGTTTGATCGATGGCGGGATTGAGGACTTCGCAGAAATGGTTGTGGATTCATGGCCAAGCTGCTCCCAGGAACAGATCAACGTGATGAGAAAAGCCGCTGTTCGGGGCGAAGATTTGGAGTTTGAACTTTGTGAACCACCGGAGCCTTTTCGAACGCGAGGCGTTGAAATTGCATCCATCGTATTATATGAGTGGATCAGGGAATCCCCATCGAGCATAGCGTTCCAGGAAGAGCCCGACGAGAGCCTTGAAGAGATTATGGCGTTCAAGGATCAGATCCAATTTCTCAGGGCCGTGATGCGCTTCGGATGGTTCCTTCCTTTCACGCTTTTAGGTCTGATCATGGCACTGACGATTCGGTCTCTTCGGAATCTTGGCAATTGGTGGGGGATTCCAATGACATTCGGTGGGTCCGTGACCATTCTCACAGCGTTAATTATCGCGGGCAGTTGGAAGGAGGCTTTCATACGAAATGCACCATTCTTGCGAGAAAGTGGCGAGGTCATCGCTCAGGTTGCGCGCTTCGCGTTGAACGAGTTAATCGATTCGATCGTCGGGCGGACGTTCTTTTTCGGATTGGTCATCATAGCGCTCGGCGTCGGTATGATCATCGTCTCGCGCTTGGTCAGACGCGATGTGTCGAAGCAGGACGAGGATCGGTCCCCGGATCCCAGATCAGGTTCTTCGTTAGAACATGACCGTCGCAGTGTGACAGGTCCTCCTACCGTACCGCCGATCCGTAAAGACGATTCCGATGAACCACCCTCCGGAATATTTGGTTGATGGTTGATCTTTTTCTCTCAATTGGTTCCCGCGGAATGATGGTCCAATCGACGGGAATCTCACTTGATTATTGAAGACGATTCAGAGGAAACCCTTTATACTTGCTGTTGTAGCTTACAGGAATAAAACGCTCCATTAAATCAGGCGTCCTTGTTGGCATATGCACAGCATAGGTTTTAACCCGATGATTAGAAAGAGGTACAGGTATGGCACAGCACGTTGGTCCAAGTATTAGTGAATTCGGTGTCGAGAATCATGGTATCCGTAATGCGGGAACGGTGTATTGGAATCTCACGACTCCGATGCTATATGAGCATATTCTGCGGCGGCATGAAGGCGTTATCGCACATCTGGGTCCCGTGATTGTTCGGACAGGCGATCACACTGGGAGAGCACCTTTCGACAAGTTCATCGTCGAGGAACCATCGAGCCAAAAGGATATCTGGTGGGGAGCATCAAACCAATCGATATCTGAAGAGTGCTTTGAAAGATTTCATCGACGCATGATGGCTTATGTTCAGAACCGGGACATCTTCGTTTTCGACGGATATGCTGGCGCCGATCCCGAGTATCGGATGCCCGTTCGTATCATCACCGATTATGCCTGGCAGAACCTTTTTGCACGAAATATGTTCATTCGCGAGTTCAGCCCTGAAAAACTTCGTAAACATGTCCCTGAATTTACCGTGATCGACATGCCCGGATTTCATGCTGATCCGGATATCGACTGCACTCGCAGCCAGACTGCAATCATCATAAACTTTGCCGAACGGTTGACCCTGATCGCACGCACGGAATATGCAGGTGAGATAAAGAAAAGTGTGTTCACGGCGATGAACTATTATCTCTCCAAACGAGGTGTACTCGGGATGCACTGCAGTGCGAATTACGGGGCGGGCCCTAATGACAGTGCGCTCTTCTTTGGTCTGAGCGGGACGGGGAAAACCACGCTAAGCAGCGTGCCGGAGAGGACGCTGGTCGGTGATGACGAGCATGGATGGAGCGAAGATGGGGTCTTCAATTTCGAGGGAGGCTCGTATGCAAAGGTCATCCGTCTCGATCCAGAAGGCGAACCGCTCATCTATGACACGACGAGGCGGTTCGGGACGATCCTTGAAAACGTCGCCTATGATAGCGAAACGCGGCGTGTGGACCTTGATGACGATTCGCTTACTGAGAATACGCGTGCCAGCTATCCGATCAGCCATATCGAAAATGCCACCCGAGATGGGCTGGCCGGGCATCCCAGGTACATCCTGTTTCTCACTGCCGATGCGTTTGGTGTTCTCCCGCCGGTCAGCAAATTATCCCCCGAGCAAGCCATGTATCACTTCCTGAGTGGATATACGGCCAAAGTCGCTGGAACGGAGCAAGGCGTGACTGAGCCGAGACCGGAGTTCAGCGCATGTTTTGGGGCACCCTTCATGCCCATGCACCCTGATGTTTATGCCACCATGCTGGGCGAAAAGATTCGGCAGCATGGCTCGGAAGTCTGGCTTGTGAATACAGGATGGACGGGTGGTCCGTATGGGACCGGGAAGAGGATTGAGCTTGAGAGCACCCGCCGGATCGTCTCCGAAATCTTATCAGGAGAATTGGGCAAGATGGATACATGGATCGAGCCTTTCTTCAATCTGAGTGTTCCACAGGAAGTCGATGGACTTCCCTCCGAGATTCTAAACCCGCGAGGGACCTGGGCGGATGAAGGTGAGTACGATCTTCAGGCAGGGAAGCTTGTGGAGATGTTCCGTGAGAATTTCAAGCAATTTGCGGAGCATGTGGATGCCTCCATTCGCGACCAGAATCCTGGCGGGTAAGCACAAGCAGTTCCGGTTCTCATATAACCTCCCGCAGGTTTTAAACCTGCGGGAGGTTTAACGTCTGGACATTGAGGCGCCGGCGTAACCTGCTACCTGAAGGGGAGCATCCTTACCCTGCACAATGGTGACGCGTTCGTGAAACCCTTGATCGTCCTATTGAAGGTTATTGAGGTACCAACTAGATTAGGCAGTGGTTTGAATGAGTCTCGACAACCATGGGTTTCTTCAACTGGGGGAACATGTGATATCTCCCGTTCACAGTAAAATGGGGGAGAACTGTTTTGACCCAAACGTTACGACAAATCTGATGTC
>CAZMZL010000106.1:0-10297 GCA_964570595.1 uncultured Anaerolineaceae bacterium
AGGAAAACCGCCCCTCCCAGGAACACCGCGAATACAAAGCGCAGGGCGAGGAAGAAGGAAGGTTCCATCTGCATCGGGTTCCCGGCCATCTCAAGTTTTATCTTGGTAGATTCCAGCGTTGCCTGAGGCGTAAACCGGGAGGCAAACTCCCCAATTCTATTAAAAACCGGTAGGAGAATTCGCTCTTGGAACCCCTGGGATAGCTCGATCTCCTCCAGCGACATCGCTTCTTCGCGAATGCTATATTCGGCCAGGCGCTCATGGATGGGGTCTGATGCTTGCGGGGCATTGAGGCCCACGATGACCAGGACAATGGCCAGGATGATAATGAAGAGGACTGCACCAATGATCGCTATGGACATATCACATGACTCGCTTCCTGAATACTAGAAACCGAGGAATAGCTTCTAAGTAATCCTTTGGCTTCCCACGAAAGAATATGCATAGATTGATCGGGTACCTTTAAATGTCGATGTCTACGATTTTCTGCGTAATAATAAAACCAGACGTGATCATGATCGCGGCCAGTACCATAATGGGGATGCCGCAGTTTCGAGTTTCGGGATTGAAGAACTGCATGATGTAGTCTTTATTCAGCACAAAGAGCAATACAACCAGGACAATGGGCAGTGCTGAGATTACCCAGGCCGTCGCGCGACCCTGTGCAGTTAATGCCTGGATCTCACCCTTGATTCGCACGCGTTCTCGAATTGTAAATGTAATCACATCGAGGATCTCAGCCAGGTTACCACCGACCTCTCGCTGGACGTTAATGGCGGTGATGACCAGGTCTAAGTCTTCACTATCAATCCGTCTTAACAGATGATCGAGAGCGTCCTCCATGGGAATACCAAGCTGCATTTCCTGGACCACACGCCGGAATTCTCCCGAAATTGGGTCGGGGAGCTCTTTGCTGACCGCCTCCATGGACTGGAGCGTTGAGAAACCAGCGCGCAGTCCGTTCACCATCAGGTTAAGCATATCACCCAACTGGTTATCGAAGTTCTTCAGGCGCCTTCCCTGGGCATTATTCACATATATCCTTGGAATGAAATAGCCAAATATTGTTGCGAGTATGGCTGCAGGGACCGAACCCCGGGTGATGATGTAACCGACAAATCCTGTCAGCAGCATGGAGATGAACCTGGAAGCGATGAATTCGGCCGGACGCAATTTCAAGTCCGCACGGGCAAGGTCTTTGGAGATGCCCTCAAATAAGTCACTGCCCTCACCTAGCTGGTTGAAAAAGTCTGAAATGGCGCTTGGACCCTTAGCCGCATTATCCTCTACTTCACTGATCGTGGTGCTTGTCGTGCTGCCTTCGATGTATCTACCGAGACGTTCTTCGACGACGGATTGCCCTCCCAGGAGGGACGAACCCACGCCGACAACCAGGAGCAGCAAACCAAGACCGCCGAAGATAATCAGAATAAGCGTTGGATTCATGGCTAGTACCCGCGCATCCGGTCCCCTACACCAAAGATCGATGCAGGTAGATTAATTCCGGATGCCTCGAGCTTATCAATAAATCTAGGCCTGAGACCCGTCGGCCTGAGCCTGCCGATGACTTTTCCATCTTCAAATCCTGTCTGTTCGAAGACAAAGATATCCGTCATCGTAATCACATCACCTTCCATTCCCTGGATCTCTGAAACGTGCGTGACTTTCCGGGTGCCGTCACGGAGACGTTCGAGGTGAACCACCAACTCCAGAGCGGATGATATCTGCTCGCGGATCGCCCTCACAGGCAGATCCATACCCGCCATGAGGGTCATCGTTTCGATACGGGAAAGTGTGTCTCGCGGGCTGTTCGAGTGTGCTGTCGTCATCGATCCCTCATGACCGGTATTCATTGCCTGAAGCATGTCTAAAGCTTCTTCAGAGCGAATCTCACCGACGATGATCCGATCCGGCCTCATACGCAGGCAATTGACGACCAGATTCTGGATCGTGACTTCACCGCGACCCTCAATGTTCGGAGGACGGGATTCCAGGGTAACGACATGTTCCTGGCGCATCTGAAGTTCAGCGGCGTTCTCGATGGTCACAATGCGTTCATCGTTCGGGATATATTGCGATAGAACGTTGAGCATCGTCGTTTTTCCCGATCCAGTACCACCAGAGATAATCATATTAATCGCGGCGATGACACAGGACTTCAAAAACTCGATCGATTCCGGTGTGATCGTTCCGAACTCAATAAGCTGTTCGACCGTGATCGGGTTTTTCGAGAACTTTCGGATGGTGAGTGTCGGACCGACAAGCGATATGGGGGGTATGACGGCGTTCACACGTGAACCATCAGGTAAACGGGCATCCACGTAAGGGCTGGACTCATCGATACGACGGCCCAGTGGCGCCACGATCCTATCGATGATGCGCATGAGATGGTCGTCGCTCTCAAATGAAGCCGGTTCACGAAAGATTTTCCCGGCACGCTCGATATAGATTTGCTTGGCGCCGTTCACCATGATTTCTGTGATTGATTCGTCCGCGAGCAACGGTTCGAGTGGTCCCAGGCCCAGAATTTCCGCAACAATCTGTTCAAAAAGGCGCCGTCGTTCCGGCCTTGAGAGAACGATCTTCTCTTCTCCCAGAATGTTCTCAAACAGTTCTTCAATCGTTTGTCGAACCTCCGCCGTTTGACTGACGTCCATGGAGGGGTCAAGCTCGACGAGAAGTTTATTCTGCACACGGGTCTTTAAGTCGTAATACGTATCACGTTGTGAGCTGCCTGGGGGCGCCACGCGACGAGCGGACAGACCGCTCAATTGAGACGTGCTAATCCCTTCGTGGGATCCGCTGTTCCCGCTCGGAACAGGGACGCTCTCCGCTTGTCCCTCTTCAATCCTTTTTAGAAGTGACACTGCGCACGCTCCTTACCACCCTCTGAGTTCGGAAAAGGAAGCCACTACCTCGACAATAATTTTGATGTTTCAACTTCCTCTTCTTCTTCAGGTTCGGCAATACTTAATAGTCTTTCCTTCAGTGTGCCGAGGAGTTGAAAGATACTCTTTCCAGAAGGTTGGCTCTTATCACTCAATAACAATGGCACACCTTTATTGATGGAGGCAGAGACCGTCTTATCATCCAGCGGAATGATGCCGCTCACATTGCATTTCAGGTTCTCAGCAACCGCTTCTGCACTAATGCCGGATTTCCGATCCATCTTGTTCAGGACGAAGAAGATGTTTTCCTTCGGAAACTCCAGGATACCCAACAAATCGAATAAGAGACGTGCATCCTTGATCGCAGGTATTTCAGGCGTCGCAACAAGGATGAGCAGATCGGTGACATCGAGTACCGCCAGTGTGATGTCGTCCATAGTTGAGCTCGTATCCACCACAATGTACACGAAATCTCCCTTAAGGAACTTGAGCACATCTCTGACCTCGTCCGCGTTGACCTCATCCGCCATCTCGGGCCGGATCGGGGCTGCAAGCACTCGTAACCCCGTTTGATGCCGCAGGAGCACTTCTTCGACTACTTCGCTTTCCAGTTCACTCGCACGACTTGCCAGGTCGATGAAGCTCGTCTTGGCCTGCAGATTCAAGGAAACTGCGATGTCTCCGAACTGGAGGGCAGCATCGACAAGTACTGCCGGTGTGTCCGTCGTATCTAACCCAACGGCAATATTCGTTGCCAGCATCGAACACCCCACCCCACCTTTTGGGCTATAAACTGTGATGATTTTCCCCTGACTCCGGAGGGGTCCAGTGTATCCAACTCCGGGGATCGGCGACATCATCTGGGGAGCCGGCTGACCCAGTTTTTCTTTTTGATCCTTCGCAAGCACCGAAAGCGCGCGAATAGTAGATATCAGTTCGTCGCCGGAGGGCGGCTTTGCGATGAAGTCCCTCGCTCCGGCACGCATCGCCTTACGGACATAATCCGCATCGCTTTGTACCGAAAGCATCACGATTTGTGTAAAGGGTACATCACGCAGCATTGCTTCGGTCGCGCTGATACCGTCCATGTCAGGCATATTGATGTCCATGATGACGACATCCGGCTCGGTTTCCCGAGCCATCTCAAGGGCTTCGATGCCTGTACGGGCTGCTCCTACGACGACGACATCAGATTCAAACTGAAGGAGCTTCCTAATATTTTCTCTTGTCTCCGCGATATCGTCGACGATGAGGACGCGGATGAGATCCTCCGCGTGATCTTCCATTCAATTTCTCCTGCGCCTGCCTACGCTACTGGCTGGGCGGTACTTGCGGTCCGTCATTCGGCAGTACGGGGTCGATGAGAGCATCCAAACGGGGTTCAAGTGTGTACGGAAGTTTTGGAGGTATGGTGACATCATAAGATTCCATCAGGTAATCCAGTGTCACACTCGTCGTCTCCGTAACCTCCGCATCATTCGGTGCTCGTAGCGTCAGTGTGATGTTTACGCCCACCTTGAGCGCCCAGTTCAATACCAACGCATCCTGAGGCGTCACGATGAGCGTGATGATGTCCGGCGGTTCAGGCCCAGTGATCTCGCCGGGAGCCGGCTGCGCCGAAGGCGCCCCAACACCCTCTTCCGGTGCAGGTACAACCGCGGTCTCCATCTCGTCCACCAGCGAGAAAGTCCCTACATGTAGAACCTGGGCGTTCTCGACGATCCTCTGGGTTACGACTCGTGGACGCTGGGATTCCTGTGGAATGAAGTGGAACGGTTGACCAAGTTCTTCATCGATCTCCACTTTCCCTACCAGCGCCAAAGAGGCTCCCTCCTCGCCTTCCGTCGAGCCAACACTACCCGTGATCGAGGGTGCGGGGAATTCCTCGGTACCCCCTGCGGCTGTCAGGACGGATGATAAGTTGGGGAGCACAGATTGGAAATCAGTATCTACATCGAGCATGAGCAGGCTGAATAGAACGTCGACTCGATCTCCGTCTCGAAGGGCATACGCGACACCGGACAATCGGTTCATCGGGATAGCGATGGCAGTGTAACCAGCGGGTATGGCAAGCGATGCATCCGATCCCGAAGTAAGCAGATCACCGGTCTCACTCGTCACCATCTCTTCAGTAATAGGCACGCCTCGCCCAATATCCTGCCTCGCGATCATCCCAACAACCCTGGTTTTAATACCTTCCTCGTCAGGGCCGCTGATCATGGTCTCAACGACCATGTTTGCTGGCATCCGCGACATAATCACACCATCATCAGGAATCTGTGAACCTCTTCCGATGTCCTGCGCCGCGATGGCGACGAGTACGAGGTCGGAAGGAATCCCTTCTGGAGTTGGCTGCGGCTCACCCCCACTACCTCCAAGACCTCCATTGAGGATCAGGTAGGAAGCAACGGCTCCTAACAGCAAAATCATCGCAAATAGTATGAGTACACGAGGACGGCGCATGAGGCCTCCTTAAATTATTAGAATTTTCGCGTATATTTTCTCTTACGCGCGTATCTTACTCTCTTGACTCGAAATGTCAAGCAATGCCCAATTTATCACAGGTGAGCCGGTTTCCTCACTTACATTTCCCTTACACAAGGAGCCCTATCACTGATAGGGCTCCCGCGTGATTAGCGGAAAAGTAATGTTCCCCCATCACCCGGCCAATCAAATGTTAGATGTTGTTGATGATGTTGCTGAACACATTGCCAATGGCCGGTCCGAGTAACGCAAGAATGACGATTACGACGACAGCTACTAAAACAAGAATTAACGCGTACTCTACGAGGCCCTGGCCCTTCTCTTTCGGGGCATACAGCATTTTCATTCACCACCTTTCTGTTTCAAAATTGCCTGTTTTTCGTTACAAGCGTTGATATTATAGACATTGCACGGTGAAACTTCAATAGGACCGATATCCGTGGGACACCAGTACCACAGGTCATACGCAGGATTTGTATCGAAAATGGGGTATTGGAGTGTCGTCCTACTCACCGATAGGAATTGTGAAGGAAACCCGTGTGCCCTGATCGGGGCTGCTTTTGATATCAAAATTACCTTCAAACAACTCAACTTGCTTCTCAAGACGACTGAGCCCACGATCGGGATTTTCTTCAAAAGAAAGGGATTCGGTATCGAACCCTTCTCCGTTGTCTTCCACTGCGACTTTTAATTGCTTATCACCCATGTCCAGTAAGACTTTTGCCTGGGTAGCTTTTGCATGTTCGCGAACATTGGCGAGCAATTCTTGCACAGAACGAAATGCCATAACTTCCCGGTGAGATTCGAGTCGACGTTCCGTACCTGTCACCGTAACGCTGGTATCTAACCCGGCCTTTTCCTTGAGAGCTTCAACATATCGACGAATCGTCGGTACGAGGCCGAGATCATCCAACATCATCGGCCGGAGCTCGAAGATAAAATCACGTACATTCGCAAAACTGGATGTTGCGGCTTCCTTCAGGTTTTCGAGTTCTTCCCGCGCCTGCTCCTGATCTTTATCGAAGAGACGAACTGCAATCTCAGTCTGGAGGATGAAATTGGAGAGCACTTGAGCAGGGCCATCGTGAATTTGTCGGGATATTTTCCGCCGTTCCTCTTCCTGCGCCTGGATCACCCTCTCCAAACTTGTTTCTATAGATGATTCTTCTTCCTCAATATCAATAACCGGACGTCCCTCGAGCAACTCCAGAGTCTTGGTCATGAACTCAGAAAAACGTTCTGAATGAGCCTTGTCACTCTCGAGTTTTTCCAGTTGGCCGCGCATCGTGAAAAGTCGCAGTAGCGCATCCTGCGCGGCCTCATAACCGCTGCGAATATCTTCTCTCGGCACCGTATCAAAGTGCGCCTGCATTTGATGGATACGAGCAGTCACATCCGCATTCCGTTGGGTAAGTTTCTCTACCTCTCCCTGACTCTGTTCGACCAGAAGCGTGATTTCCGTGAGCTCACGATTGATCTTCTCAAACTCTGTGTGGGTCTCTAAGAGGAAGAGTTCAATTGGACTGGCTTCAATGCCGGCTTCATTCTCTGTCATATCTCTGGAGGCCTATTTTCGAGTATCTTGCAGACGAACCCATCCATGCCGGAGGGCGTAGACAGCCGCTTGTGTCCTGTCCTCAACATCGAGTTTGTGCAGGATCGCTGTCATGTGGTTTTTTACTGTTTGATGGCTTATCCCGAGCCTTGAAGCGATTTCCTTATTGCTCATCCCCCGGGTCACATACTGTAATATTTCCATTTCGCGTGGCGACAGCGGCGTGAAGGCCTCGACATCCCCTTCTAAATGGGGTCTGCGTACGGTCTCTACTCCTCGAGAGAGCCATTCCTCCAGGCCTTCGGAATCGTAAACCTGATCTCCGACCACATAAAATCCGCGCGCCACGTGGCGGACGATGTCAACGAGCTTACCCGCCTCTACATCCTTTGAACAATAGGCCGCCGCTCCTGCACTGAAAGCGTGCAACACCTGTTCGACATCATCATATGCGGTCAAGAGGACAACCGAGGTGTCCAATCGTTCCGCGACAATCTGGCGTGTGACCTGCATTCCGTTCATATTGGGAAGGTTGACATCGATCAGCGCCACTCGCGGCCTGAGCTCGCGAACAAGCTGCAACGCTTGGTCTCCTGTGATGCCTTCTGCAAGTACATCCATATCCTCTTCAGCGTCGATGATGCTTCGGACGCCTTCTCTGAAGAGTGGATGATCATCGACGATGATTACTGGAAATTTATCCATGTGATTCGCCTCGCTTTTACCAGCGGCGAGTATAGCATACTCAATCCCCTCGCGGCAACCGTTCATTTGGCCAGCGGTAGACGTGCATGTTTTCTCCACCAGCTTCCGGACTGTACACACCAGATGTGGAGAACAATTCGTCAGCATTCTCGATCAGTTCCGGGTACCAACCCGGGAATGTCATCAGGTAGGAAGCATCCCTGGCATCCAGGAATTCAGCCAGAGCTTCTTCATCTCGGAGGAAGGGAATGACCTCAGGAGAGATCAACCCGGCCAGGTCCACAATTGGCCGATCACCGTAGTAACCAAGCGCGCCGATATCATGGCCAGCAATAAGAGCATCCACAGGTGTGTTCTCCTCGATCCACATCGCGGCGGCAACCATCTCTGTCTCGATAATGGCCACATCTCGCGCATAAGCCTTTCCCCCTAAAATCCAGAAGACAACCAGCACGACGCCGATGCTAATTCCCCAGGTACGGGAAATCGTCCACCAAATCGGAAGAGTTCGCAATCGATCGTCCAGAATGGCGAAACCCTCAAGCCCGAGGACAATCACTGCAGGGATGACGGGCATGGCATACCTTCCATGTTGATAGATAACGGGGAGTCGGTAAGCATAGAAGGACAGATAGGTCAGAATCCATAATAGCGGCGCAATCCGCCCCCAGGAGCGAGTCCGAACCACTTCGACGACCATCACGACGATTCCGGGTAGAAGGACGATCCCCACACCGATAAGAGGCATCCGCACTTGATCGAGGAACCGCGCCCATAATGGGATCCCCCTCAACACGGCATACTCCGCCTGCTTTGCATAAAAAGTGTTCGGCCAGATGGAACCGTTGACCACCATGTTGAAGATCAAGTAGGGGATGGCGAGTGCAAGCAGTCCCAAAGTGAGCAGTAGACCTTTGCGAAGGATGACTTTCCAATCCGGAGAGTGGCGGAAGAACAATACCCACAAAGCTGGAAGTACGAGCAAGAGCGCATCGGGTCGGATCCAAATTCCGGCGCCGATAAAGGCCCCAATGACCAGGAAATTCCCTGAATATCGATCGATCTGCATGAGCACAAATGCCGCCAGAAGAGCGATGGCGAGAGTCTCCATTCCTGAGAGCGCCGCCCACACAAGGTGCCATTCCAACAGGAAGATCAAACCGACGAAAGCAAACCATCTTGGAAAATGAGACGAACGGTTTCTAAGCCAAAAATAGCAGACCAGTGCCAGGCAGAGCAGCAGGACCAACCCGAGAAAGAAAGTCCAGTGAAAAGGAGACATGCCCAAGGCATAACCCAGGGCCAAAATCGCGCTCCAGAGCGGGGCCGTTGAGCCGCCACTAAGAGTGCCGGGGATGAAGGACCACTCCCTGTATTGGAAAAGATTCCTTGCATAGGTATGATGGATCCAGGCATCATCGAGCGGGAATCCCGGTCCTTCTACACTTGAACTCCAAAGAATGTAGCCGCCGAGAGACAAGGTCGCGAAGACCATCAGAAGACAAACAACCAGAATTTGATTCCGTCTTTTATTAATCATGATCCGCATTCACGCTCACGCGAAATATCCATATTGGCTGACCGGATGGATCCGTCCACTCGGTTGCCAATTCGAGCCAGGGCGCTGATTGTGGATTTTCATAGAGACGAGCGAGGCCTTCCGGCCGGTTGGAATCCAATATCACCCAATCGACGTCGTATCTCGTCACGACCTTTCTCAAAGTGTCTTCATTCCCATCTGGAATGACGATCGCGCTTCGTCCCGTCGCCACATAGAAACCGGGCGGGTTGTTAACCGCAACAATTTCATTTCTGACGGCGATCGCGTCCATCTTTTTCCCAACTTGCACGTACGCGTCATAGGCGTTGTTCCAACCCGGAGGTGGGAAATCACCCCCAAGAACTCTTGTGGTAAACATCGCCAGCGTGATCGCCGCAGCCATGAAAACCATCGCCGCACTGAACATTCGGTTCGCGCGAAGAGTATCCCAATTTCGTTTCGAACTTCCCCACCTCACCGCTGCACCCAAACCAACGGGCGCGAGAGTCCACAGGACCGGCATCAGGGCCGAGCTGGAATGAAAGAAACCGCCATAAGCGCCAGCGAAGGGGAAGATGATGCTCATCACGAGGAAGATCGTGAGGAGGTAGATTGCCGCTATCCTGACGATGATCGTGTTCTTGTGGCGGTATGCTCCCAGGAGGATAAAAGGCCAAAGAAAGACCAGGCCGTTCTCTGCGATCAGCCTTTTAAAGTTCGTAGATGCCGCTTCCAACCTGACACTCAAGAGATTAGCGCTGCCGGCAGCGACCCATCGATCGAACGTCAATATTCGCCCGGGGTAGGTAAACAGCTCATTATAGGATCGTATCCAGAGTGCACGGATTGATCCTGGAGATGATATTGTCCCTATCGCTGACAGATTTCGAATCCACCAGGGTACCATCACGACCAGCAACCCTGTCACCAGACGTGCGAAGTTGGCGCCCCGGTCCTTGCCTCCAAGAAAAATTGCCGCCGAAGCCGGGACGAATAAAAGCAGTCCATCCGCCCGGGCCAAATAACCTAGTCCGACGAGGATACCGACGAGGATCCAATAGCGTGGTTTCTGTGTTTTCACAGCTAGAGCTGCCAGCCAGAATACGCCGGTTCCAAGCATTGCGA
>CAZMZL010000107.1:0-10185 GCA_964570595.1 uncultured Anaerolineaceae bacterium
GAACAGGTAGTCATCGATCGCCATCGTGGCATAGGGTTGTGGATCCCAGGTTTCCAATGCTCCCTCCGCGACAGCGGCCAGGTCGGCAGGATTATAGAAGAGGATCTGCGCCGATACGTCCTCCGACCACCAGCCGCGCGCATCATAGGGCCAGGGAGGGACCTCAGGATAGACCGCATCCGGGTCGCCGCTGATCGGATAGACCACGCCGTTCGCAAATCCATACCAGCTTTCCCCGAGCGCTTTGGTCCCGATGAAAACCAGCGCGGAGCTATCATCCGCCGTCAACCAGGCTCCGCCGGACCATTCGTCGGGCGGGCTGAATGTGTTCATGCCATGCTCACCGCTGACATCAATCTCAAGAGTCCCGTCAAGCTGTTCGCCATAGAGGAGCAGGGGGGTGACATCATCAAGCGTGGCGCCTGCTGATGGAGGATTTCCTTCGGTCCAGGGTCCGATTGCAAATAGCGCCGGTCCCAATCCCGACCAATGGCCATCCCGGAAACGTCCCGTGGCGAGACGCAGACCAGGCGTGTAGTTCGACGCCCAACCCTCCGGTATCTCAAAGAGGTAATCGTTGGTAACGTAGTTGGAATACACGTCGATGTGCCAGGTCCCGGCCATTTCCGCTGCGGACAAATCCAGCTCGCTCCAGCCATGGGTTGGCGGCCATTCATCCTCGAAGTGCTGGCCCCATGCGAAGTAAAGTTTCCCGGAGGTTTGATCCCCCTGTGGGGGGAGGTAGGCCAGACCGGCGCGCGGGATCTCGAGAACCCCAAATGCTCCACCCGTGATGTCGTGGAAACCCTGGAGGGTTTCAGCAGTGTTTAAATCATCCAGGATTTTCCCCGGCGAGATCACTGGCTCTGGAATGCTGATCTCCGATACGAACTGCTGGTGGTCATGGCCGATGGCAAAAAGGGATCCAGGATAACCATCGTCTGGACCACCCGGATCACCATCAGGGAAGTAGGTCATCGCGTAACCGCTGTACTCCCAGTTTGAGTTGTTCGAACCCTCGGGCAAACGAAATGCACCCAGGTAGCTGAGATCTTCGGGAAGCACAAGCCCGGTGGGGAGGTTGGCTGACGGGACAATCTCCGAGACCACCGATTCGGCGGGATCCGGATCACTGGATTCGGGCATGGGCGTCTCCAGTCCCGGGTCGGCTTCGGGCTGCCCGACGAACGCTTGGGAGAGATTGCAGCCGAGAATTGTGAAAGAAATCGAGATGATGAGGGCAACAATCGTGCGAGGATGCATCGTTCTTTCCTTTCGTTTGTTGAGTTCACCCTGCTCAGGCGGTTTCAAGCAATGACCACATCTTTATACATGAAGATGGCTTCGGCGGAAAACACGCGAACGTACCCGGACATCTCTTCGATGATCGGGCTCAGGGCGATAGGGTACCCTCACCCCTCTCCCTCTTTCCAGGGAGAGGGGCTTTAACCTTAACCAGGGAACTTGCACGTATTCAAGAGGCGGAGAGGCTTCATATATAAAGTTTAGATCGAAGGGAGTTGCCTGCGAGGTGATGGTGGGGATTACGCGCTTCGTTGCGGGCACCTCTGCTGCTAAGAAACCTAAACCGTCCCGAAGATTTTCTTTGGTCATCCGATGCTATTTTTCTTGCTCAACCTTTTGGATGGATTGGCTTACGGCAATCGCTGCATGGATGGGCGTTCCCCGCTATGATTTTTCTGCATGCATGAGGGGCGCCATACGCGCTGTGGATTCACTCGCAATGATTGAGTCAAAGCGAGGAACGTACGTGACGTAACGCCTGAACATTGGCGAAAGACCGCAATCTCCACCTTTGTGCTTGGAAAAGTGGACTTGTGGCATGCTCTCGCGGAGCATGTTCCGAACGGATTGAGAGGACCCCTCTGTTCGCCGTGATATGTCGATTGCGGCGTCTGGAGGTTCTGCTCCGGGGGCTCATGGCTGAAGGGTGCTCCGCATCCTGTGAATGCAGCTGGGAGGGCAGAGCGTCTGGTCGTCCTGGGGCGGGTTTTCCTACACATCCGAGTTCGGATGGCGGTCAGAAGAGGTGTCGTTGGGGTTCATAGGCTGAGCCCCGAACCTTTTAGGGTGGTCACATAAGAACTCCCCGCCTATGGTTTGTTAGAAGCGATCTTTACGAGGATCCTATTACCAAACGCCCGGGCACAATCGATAGCGGACCTGAGAGGTGTACTCCTCATACCCGGGAAGCTCATCCTGGAGTGTACGATCCTCGAGCGCAGTGCGTATGATGATGCCTGCAACCATGCCCATGGTGGGGAGCAGCGCCCATAATGAACCCAGAAACAAGGGCAAACCTAGCGCGGCAACGCCGAACCCGGTGTAGCCCGGATGACGAACATATTGGTATGGTCCTTCTGTGATCACCGACTGGCCGCGATCCTCCTGGATCCTTACTTCAGTTGAGAAGTAAGCGTTCGTGTGCATCGCCCAGTTCGCGAACGCATTACCGGTGATGAGCAGGATGGCGCCAACCAGGTGCCCCCAGAGGGGCAGTCCACCGGTCCAGCCAAAGCGAATATCGAGCCCCGCAATAATGAACTGCAGGAACCAGAAGGAAGCGAAGATTCGTGTGATGCGCCGATCCCAATCTTTTGTATCTTCCTTCCCACCGGCGCGTTCCGCAACAAGCTCCGGGTTTTTCCGAAGGAGGGACATCCCATTGATGACGATCAGGACGCTGTAGAAGACCAGGTAGATCCAGGCCCAGATCCAATCGAGTCGCCCTGCGGAGATGAACATCAAGGCTCCCATCAGGAAGATAATGAAGATGAGCTGGGAGGCACGTTTACGAATCCCTGCTTTTATTTCCGGGCTAAGATCTTGCTTTGCTGCTGTCTTATCCGTGTTCACTCTTCGCCTCCTGACAACCTATTTGAGATCTCGAAGTGGACAAACCATCCGGATCAGTGATGGATCACGCCGTTCCCGATCGTTTTGATGGAAACCAGTTCGTACGCAGGAATATTCTCCAGATGGGACCTCATCAATTTGAAATCATCCGGGCGACGAAATTGCAGCAACGATATCCGAGTTACAGAAGCTGTGGATGTATTTCTGACAGGATCCTCCGTTCTGCATATGGACGGAATCCAAGCAATCCAGGTGGTGGCAACCATTAAACCAAAATTTAAGGCGCGATCTTGTTCGCGGCTGAATTCTGTTACGGCGCGATCGCAGGTTCTTTCAAAGTTGACGTACACGAAGAGGTATCCGAGATTTTCACGACCAGCTCGTTCCTGAACCCCAAACGTCGGGTTTTCGGTCGGACTATGCATCTCCTTCTAAAAAGAGCCGTTCGGTTTCATCTTGGAGGAGAACCCAGAGGGAATACGCTCCAATTATTGTTCCCACTGGAATATTGAACAATTGCAGGGCGGCGAGCACCATCGTGAGATACCTGGCCCAGTTCTTCCACATGATTAAGCCGATGCCTGCAATAATTTTCGGCAGCGAGAATAAGATCAGCGTACCTGCGACAAAGGCGGCAACGGACGCCAGGATGATCAGAGGCAAGCCCTCACCCTCCATGCTTATGACTATGATTCCAGGTAATAACATCACGAAAAGCAGGATGCATGCGGTCAGAAAACCCAAGAATCCCGTTCCCATTTGTATGATGGCAACGGCAGTGACGTGATTTTTCATTTCCTCTTACTCCTCCAAACGGATATAGAAATATGCGTGTTCTCTAGCCACGGGTAGATTATGTATGAAAAAACCCGATTAAAGTAGCATCGATCGGAGGATATTACATCGGGTCTTAAGGGTTATTGAGCACCTGGCCGGGAGGCCAGGTGCTTGCAGAGCAATCTTCCTATGATGATGGTCTGAATATAAAGTTGGAGCACAGCCTTGATCAAGGAATTATGTTGGATCACAAAACCCCGTCTCAAAACGCATGATGCGATCGCTCCCGGCATCGGAAACCCAAAGACGACAATCATCATCAAATGCCACACCGCTGGGGAGGCCCATCTCCGGGCTGGTCCATCCAGAGATGAACAGGCCTTCATCGGTGAAGCACAGAACCCGGGCTCCATCAGGGTCGCTGACGCATACCTGGTTCTCGGGGCTGACGGCGATGAAGGGTTTGTTCTCAAGTGACTGGCCGTACCATGCCTCCACGGGCCACTCCTCGACTGCTTCGAATGTTCCCGCTATCGTTTCTTCGAAAATCTGGACCCGCTTGTTCCACGTATCGGCCACATACAGGCGACCATCCTGGCCAATGGCCAAACCGACAGGTTCATCGAGTTGACCGAGACCCACGCCTCCCATCCCGATTTCATGGGTAGGTGAACCGGAGGGGTCAAACAGCACGATGCGCTTGTTCCCGGTGTCGGAGATAAATATGCGCCCTTCACGATCGATTGCTGCGGAACGAGGACCCCATAGCGCCTCGATCCCGGCCCCGATCCCATGCGTACCGAAACTGGAGATGAATTGCCCCTGCTCATCGAATAGCTGCACACGGTGGTTCCATGTATCCGCCACGACGATTTCGCCGTCAGGACCCGTCGCCACATCCCACGGTTGGTTGAAAGCCCCCTCGGAGGCGTCACCCGTGACGGCTTCTGTAAAGGAGCCCCAGGTATTCAGGACCTGCCCACGATCATCAAGCACCTGAATTCTGTGATTTTGAGAATCGGCGACATAGATCGATCCGCCTGCGCCCAGGGCCAACCCGCGCGGTGATGAAAACAATCCAGGCTCAGTTCCTGAACCTCCAATGACCTGGTCCGGTACAAGCTCAACCATCCTGTCCGTATAGGGATCCGTGAAGGTGGCCGGCTCGAAGATGGGTTCTTCGTAACCCATTCCTGGTATCGCTCCGGCAAGGTCGTTGTGGACATACATCTTCATCTTGCTCGCAGGCTGCCAGCCACGCGGCGACAAATCCTTGCCCGTTAGTCTGGCATAGGCGCGATAGTCTCGATCGAACCAGATTTTCCACAATGCGCTGCGCAATTCCGGGTCAGTCAATGCGTTTTTGATGCTCTCCCCGGAGAGATTGAAGTAATCCTGGATGGGCCACCACATCCGTTCGTATACAAGCGAGCTGTAATCATCTCCAAGGAATGCCTCAAACTTGGCATAATTTTCTTCGCCAGCGAAAACCACCGGATATTCCAGAAGTTCCCGCCCTGGGGTTGCACCAACATCTTGGGCATTTGGATAACGTCGCAAGTACCACCAATATGGATATGCAGCGTGATTATCATAGGCGACACGTATCCCATTTCCGCCCGTCAACTGGATCGAGAGTCTGTCGAGCTGCTCCTTCGCGTACTTGGGACCGGTGGCCGCGTGCGCGTATACGAGGAACTCTTCGGCGCTGTCGTATTTGCTAAAGGCGGCACGTGTCGAAGTGCGTATCGTCTGCAGGAATATGAGGGAAAGAACGGTTAAGAACAATATGCGGGTGAGTTGAGATGGCCTGAATCCCCTTACGAGCAGGATGGCTACATAAAAAGAGATGCCGGAGAGGAGCGCAGCCAGCAGCCAGCCCAAGGTCCGCTCAATCCCTGCGAAGGAGGTCGTCGTTAATGGGATAAATCCGAGAATGTGACTGAGCGCGCGTGAAAATGCAGCGATTGCGAAGAGTGAAAGCACCACGAGAAGAAGTGCCCGCCAGTTGAGAATGGACCGAAAATTGAAACCTTCGAACACCATGCCGATCATCCATCCAGAGAGCAGAATGATGGGTAATGCGATGTGCACCGTTAACCACGGCATCTTCTCGCCGGCGAATGTAAAGATGAAAACTGCACTTATGGCCCAGTAGATGAGATAGATCACGAATAGGTTCTGGGTGGGGATTTCACGAACGGTCTCTTTTGCGCGGCTGCCAGGGGATAAATCTTCACGCCGCCAGAGGCGCCAGAAAGCTAATATGCTCGCGATGAATGCTCCAAGTGCTGGAAGAAATTCGTAAAACGGAATTTGCAGCAGTATGTAATAGAACCACGGCTGACTCCCTCGCTCCACTCCCTGTTGTACGAGCCAGTAGCCAAGTGATCCGACGAGTCCCGAGAATAGTCCGAACGGGTTGGTGAAAAAAGTTGTATACAGCGGGATGTAGATTAAGAGGAACAGCCCCGCAATTTTGAGCCACCGCCTCCAGTCCCATACGAGACCGATGGCGACGCTGACCAGGATTAAGAGTACCACCAACACTGCGGTACGGCGCAGGTCGGTCGGGTCTTGATATCCCATGGGATCCCACCCCAGCGCTTGTGCTGGTACGGCTGCAAGCTGAGGGAGCGTGAGCGTCATCGCTACAATGATGACGTCCAGAATCGGAAAATCCGTTCTCAGCCTTTGTCCGAAGGCGCGAATCAACGTAACGATCAGGATCGCCAAGCCGATCAGCCCAAACGCCGTGGCAATAAAAACGAGAGGGGAGGCGAAAGGTACAGCAGCCTCACCGGCATCCGTGCGATCCCTTAGGAAAACGAGAAGCGCACCCCCCAATCCAAGGGTCGTGAGCGCTAACCCGATGGAGAACCATATCTTCAGATGGGGTTTTGGCCATGAGATTTTCAGGATCTGGGCGCTGAAAACGACCCCGAGATACAAGAGGAGTTGGGCGGTGTAAAGGAAAAAGGTCTCCTTCGTCGTGGTGTGCAGCGCGAGCGATATCGCCAGGAGATACAACCATGCCGAGCGCCGGTCTTCAAGATAACGAAAGACCGCCCAAACCATGAGGAGCGCCTCCACGACGACAAAAATCTCATTGCGCGTATAGCGTGAGTAGAAGAGCATGTAGGGACTGAAAACCATCATAAGACCGGCGGCGATAGCTCCCGTCGTGCCCAACCAACGACGGAAGGCAAACACGAGGACGACGGCAGCAATGCCGGCAAACGCGACGGGGAAGCGAGCGGAAGCATCGCTATCTCCAAAGGCGAGGAATGAAGCTGCGAGGATGTGGAATTGGAACGGTCCGTGCGAGAGCGGGTCATGCTGGTAGGTCCCGTTTTCTGTAAAGAGCCACGCGAAGTAGACGTGGTTGATTTCATCGTGACTCATGACTCGGTCATCGAGATTCGGCAGACGTGTGACCAACGCCAATACGATGATGACGATCAGGATCCAGGTTGATGGTTTTCGAAGACTCTGAGATATTTGCTCAACAATCGTGGAACTTTCGGCCTGCGTCTCACTCATCTCTGTCGTCTCATTCATAGATGCGATCCTTTTGAAGAAGAGCTGGGTTTGATTCAACGCCTCTGAACAGAAGCTTCCTCGGGGGGACTACCGTCACTGCCCGATTCGTTTTCGTGTGATTTTACGCGCGTACCGCCCTTAAAGACACCGGTATGATTGCACCAATATGCCACATTTTAACCAAAATGGGTATCCATTTCGTATGGGTGGATGGAGCTAAATGAGCCTGATGTTGATGAAGCTCGCGCGTGAACAGGGATCCTTATTGCTTATGATATCCAAGCACTGAAAGAACGAAATTAAAGGGATGGATCGGCTCAGGGTGAGGGTGATGGCTCTGGATCCGCTTCTTCTACGCGGTGCTCACGTTTCACCGGAGATGGTCCCATTGCGCGTAAACGTCCCGTCATCTTGCGGATGATCTCCGCAAAAGTTGCACCCATGCCTCCGGAGAGGTAGTGGATTTCTAACCGATCCGGCTCGAGCCCGACGCTGTCAAGGATCTGTGAGGCATATTTCACCCGTGCCCGAGCGCGTTCATTGCCGCGTTCATGGTGACAGTTGCCCAGGCTGCAGGCCACGACGATGACCCCATCGGCACCTTCATCGAAGGCATCAAGCAAGTATTGTGTATCCGTCTTCCCGGTACAGGGGAGGCGGATGATTTTTACGTTCGCCGGATATTCTTCCCTTAACGAACCGGCGGTATCCGCAGCCATATAGCCACAGTAGATACACGTAAAAAGGGTGATTTCTGGATCGAAGCCTTGCTTACGAGTCATGACGACACCCCGGGATGAAGGACGATTGCATCATGCGAGCAGGCCGTCATGCAGGTACCACACCCGGTGCAGGACCAAGGGTCCACCATCGGCGCTCGTTCGCCGGGTACAAGCAGGAGTGCTTTGTAATTGCACGATCGGAGGCATTTGTGACAGCCATCGCATGACTCCTCATCTATTTCGGCCACCAACTTAAGATCGGTCAAACTCATTTAAGCCTCGAGTGATCTTGCTGGAACCGGAGCCGATGGCACTCCCCATTCACCCAGACCGATGCGGATTTGCTCATCACGAAAATGGTGGAGCTGAATTGCCCGGGCGGGGCATTCAGCAGTGCAGGTCCCACAACCCTGACAGCGGGCCGGATCGATCCACGCCGATCCCCCTAATCCCCCAACGCCTTGTCCTTCATATCTCATCTCGGGAATCCCGAAGGGGCAGGTGCGGACGCAGGTGAGGCACCCGGTGCATTTTTCGCGCTCGACCTCGGCGATCACCCCTCCAAGGTTCAAGGTATCTCTGCTGAGGACCGTGAGAGCCCGGCCGGCACAAGCAAGCGCGTGGGTAATGCTCTCCTCGATGAACTTTGGATAATGCGCCATGCCGCACAGATAAATGCCTTCATCATGAAATTCCATCGGGCGCATCTTCAAGTGCGTCTCGAGGAAAAAACCCTCCTGGGAAAGAGGTACGCCGAATAAATCAGCCAGATCTTTGGTGCCTCTGGATGGGATGATGGGCATGCTGAGTGCTAAAAGATCGGGTTCGAAATCGAGCGTCCTTCCGAAGATATGCTCGTGGATTGAAACTGTGAGCGCTTCGCCTGCCCCTCGTGCTTGAAGGGAAACCACGGGAGTCTCTTCCTCCGTGTAGCGCACGAAGAGGATCCCGCGTCTGCGCGCATCGAGATAGTGTGTCTCACGGAAACCATAAGTGATGATGTTCTTATAAAGGATGACGACCTGGCAATCCGGGTTGAGCATCTTCAGTCGAAGCGCGTTCTTGATTGTATTCGTACAGCAGATGCGAGAGCAGTATTCAACATCACACTCGGCTTTGACGCATTGGATCATCACGACAGAACTCAGCCGGGTTACCCGCTCCGGATTGTGCGTGAGGATTTCTTCCAGTTCGGTCTGTCGAATGATGCGAGGATCATCCCCGAAGTGATACTGCTTTGATACGGCCTCCTTACCTCCGGTGGCGATCATCACCACGCTGTGATGTGTTTCGCGCTCCATTGTGGAGCCGTCCGGCATTCGTGTCTTAATCCGGGCGCGGAAGTCACCTACGCTGCCGGTGTGAGAGACGACCTCGCTGTTAAGGAGTTGATGAACTTTGTCATGCCCGACAACTCGGTTGACGAGATCCCGTAAGAGGCGTTGAGGATTCTCGTCTTCTGCGACATAATAAATATGGTGAAGATTACCTCCAAGCTCGCCCTGTCTCTCCACAAGATGAACATCATAACCCGCATCAGCGATCGTGAGTGCTGCCGTCATCCCGCTGACGCCTCCCCCAATCACCAACGCCGAGGCGGCCGGTTTGCGTTCCTCTTTATAGATGGGATCTGAGTGGCGGATGCGCTCAACGCCGAGCCGCATCAATTCACTTGCGTTGCGGGTAGCGCCCACCGGGTCACTGGCGTGCACCCAGGCGCATTGCTCACGGAGGTTGACCAGCTCAACCAGATAGGGATTATGCCCGCATTCTGCAACCATCTTCTGGAAGAAAGGTTCATGCGTTCGATGACTACATGCACCGATGACGAGTCGATTGGCGCCCGAGTCCCGGATCCAGGTTTTAAGTTCATCTTGACCGGGGTGGAAGCATGCCAGGGGAATGGATGTGACCGCAACGACGCCCGGGATCGACTGCGCATATTCTGCGACATTTTCAAGATCGATCACATCCGAGATCTCCCCGGCGCAGCCGCAAAGTACGACGGCGATACGCGCCTCACCGAGGTCACCCTCGGCGTGCGGCGCAGCGCCGTTCGACGTGAGAAACGGATTGGCCCGGCTGTAATTTCGAGATCCAAGCTTGTCGTGAAGGAGTTTCATGACCTCTGCGGCCGCGCCGGATGCATCGAGTATGGTTTCACCGATCTCCTTGGGTGATGCGAACGCACCACAGACAAATACCCCGGACCGTGTGGTGGAGAGGGGTGAGAAAATGCCACGAAAACAGGAACTTTCTTGGCATT
>CAZMZL010000108.1:0-4993 GCA_964570595.1 uncultured Anaerolineaceae bacterium
GTATACGGGAATACCGTAGGTCTCCTCAAAGATGGACTCCAGCGTTTCATGGCGGTAGGAAACCGATTCCTCACCATGCATGCGGCGGATGTACGTCGGAATGAAATCCATCGGACCCGGGCGATAGAGCGCGACCATGGCGATGACGTTTGCCAGTTCTCGAGGCTTCATATCTTTGAGATAGCGGCGCATACCCACGCCTTCAACTTGAAAAACTCCGAGCACATCGCCCTCGCCCAGGAGCGTATAGGTTTCAGGGTCATCCACAGGTATCGTGTGAATGTCAAAATCGACGGCATGACGATTCCGAATCATTTCACAAGCTCTTGCCATGACCGTCAGTGTCGATAAACCCAGGAAGTCCACTTTCAGCATACCGAGCGAATCAAGGATCTGCATATCGAACTGCGTCACCGCGCCGATGGGTGATCCTTCCTGACTGCCCCCTGTGGGTCGGTGGAGAGGTACATACTCGATGATGGGTTTATCACTGATGATGACGCCGGCTGCGTGGGTGCCTGCATTCCGCACCACGCCCTCCAACTGCACGGCTGTGTCGACGAGTTCATGAATGTATGACGTACCATCATACACCTCGCGAAATTCGCGAATATCTTCGAGCGCCTCTGGGATCGATACCGGCTTTCCAGGAATATTGGGGATAAGTTTGGCGACCCGATCCACCTCTGGGAGCGGGATGTCCATCACCCGTCCAACATCCCGGATCGCAGCTCGAGCGCCGAGCGTACCGAACGTGATGATTTGGGCCACCTTGTCACGACCATACTTGTCCGCGGTGTATTCAAGCAGGATGTGCCGTTTGTCATCCTGAAAATCCAGATCGATATCCGGCATGGAGATGCGGCTGGGATTAAGGAATCGCTCGAAAATTAATCCGTGTTCGATAGGATCCACCAGCGTGATCTCGAGGCTGTATGCCACGATGGATCCCGCTGCTGAGCCGCGTGCGTTGTACCAGATACCATGGTCCCCTGAATAGCGACAGAGATCCCAGACGATGAGGAAGTAGTTATCGAACCCCATCTGATGGATGATCTCAAGCTCATAATCCAGGCGCTCCAGGATTTCCGCATCCTGACTGTGATCTCCATAACGCTTGCGCAGGCCCGCCTCACAGAGCATACGCAAGTAGCTCTCGGAGGTGTGTCCTTCGGGAACATCGAAATGCGGCAGGTGGTATCCTTTGAAATCCAAATCGACCTCACACCGATCCGCAATCCATAATGTATTCTCGATCGCCCCGGGAATGTCCCCAAACAAAGCTTTCATCTCGTCGGGCGAACGAAGGAAGTAAGAAGGATCGGTCATCCGCATACGGTCCGGATCGGAGCGAAGCGAACCGGTTTGAATACATAAGAGGATGTCCTGCAACTCTGCATCCTCAGGATCCACATAATGGACGTCATTCGTCGCGACGAATCGAGCATCATAGCGATGACCAAGTTCGATCAATTTCTTGTTTATTTCAGGTAGTTCAGGGATATCATGATCTTGAAGCTCGAAGAAGAAATGATCACGACCAAAAACATCGTAATACCAATCCAGAAGCTCGACTGCGCCTTCGTCCCTGCCCTGGATGAGCGTCCGAGGGATCTCGCCCGACAGGCAGCCGGTCGTGCAAATCAGCCCGTCACTGTGCGCCGCTAGAAAATCGTGGTCGATACGTGGACGATAATAAAAGCCTTCGAGCTGAGAGGCTGTAGCGATTTTAAGCAGGTTCGCATAACCGAGGTCGTTTTCTGCAAGTAGCAGGAGATGGAAAGCCCGGCTGTCCTTCTGGTGTTCACGATCCTGCATACCCCGAGGTGCGAGGTAGGCTTCCATGCCAATGATGGGCTTCAATCCGGCATTCTTAGCCTCGCGGTAAAAAGAAATTGCGCCGAACATGACTCCGTGATCGGTCAGGGCGACGGCCGGCATTCCCTGGTCCACCGCGCGCTGAACCAGATGGGGGATACGACTGTACCCATCCAACAGGGAATATTCGGAATGAACGTGCAGATGGACAAACGACATGTGCGTCAGGAGACGAAGTACCGTCTATGAACCTTTTTAGATTGACCAAGCTTTGATTATATCGGACGGACTTTGCTTCCGCTAGTAAAATGCCTCCAGATGAATAATTTTTAAGGTTGGTGGATACCTAGCTCTTAAAATCGCCCCCGAAATAAGATTTTTTTAATTTGTTTGGGGAGACAAGGCGACATACCTGAAATACCGGAGGCTTCGACTCATCCGGCCACGACAATGGTTCTGAGGGTTCCTCGTGATCCACCAATTGAAGTGCTATCATTGTAAAAGTGTCCTGAATCATGCATCTTGAATATTCTACTCCTACCATGGAAAATGCATCATGCAAAAACTAATCCATCTCGTAAAAGGAAGCCTCACCATTGGCATTGCGAACACGCTCAAGACTCTGATCTATGCCTGGCAGCGGGATCAGTGGGAGAAGCGTGATGTCCATTTAAAACCGTCTAAGCGTGGAGAATACCTCACACCTGGGAGGCTGTCCGATCACACACAAATCGCGAGTGGAGCGTTGTTCCAATTTGAAAACGCGCGCCTTGAGGTCCTCTTTTTAAGCCCTGAAGTGCTCCGCGTCTCGTGGTCTCCTGGAAACCCTCCGGTCCCCTATGCCATCGCCGACACCGCGTGGGATGCCACTGAAATAAAGGTCCACAAAGTTGGAGATGATTGGAGATTGGATTCGAAGGAACTGCACATCCACATCACCGAACTCGGCGGTCTCTCCATTCAGGATAATCGCGGCGTCGTTCTTCGCGAGGATCTCCCTCCCCTTCGATCAGGGGACGCCTGGAAACTCCGCACCCGGAACCCGGAGGACTCTGCCTATTTTGGACTTGGAGAACGGGCCGCGCGGCTCAACTTGAATGGGGGGACCTTTCGCTTGTGGAACAAGGATCCGGGCGGGAGCTATGGCCTTGGTTCCGACCCCCTCCACCTCAGCATCCCCGTCTTCCATCATCTGCATGAGGACGGAAGCTACATGTTGTTCCTCGAGAATTCGTATGACGGACATATTGCCTTTCGCGATCCTGTCGAGGTTTATTTCACTTCCGGGATGCTGCGATATTATTTCTTCCTGGGCCCCCCGGAGAAGGCCATGCTTTACTATGCCAAGCTCACCGGTCAGGCTCCTCTTCCTCCTCTTTGGTCCCTTGGCTTTCATCAGTCTCGCTGGGGCTATCAGAACGAAGGCGATATCCGCGAGGTTTCAAACGGTTATCGCCGGTCCGATCTCCCCCTCAGCGTCATCCACCTTGACATCGACTATATGGATGGCTATCGCGTCTTCACAATTGACACGAAACGATTTCCCGATCTGGGAAATCTCGCTTTGGACTTAGCACGCGAGAACATCAAGCTCGTGGCCATACTCGATCCAGCGATCAAGATTGATCGCAACTATGCCGTCTTCAATGAGGGCCTTGAAACTGACATCTTCTGCAAACTTCCACGAGAGCAGCTTGCGCGCAGTCTCGTATGGCCTGGCTGGGTGTACTTTCCCGATTTCACAAACCCAAAGGCAAGGACCTGGTGGGGAGAAATGTACCCGGTGCTGCTCAATCAACACATTGCCGGTTTCTGGCATGATATGAACGAGCCCAGCGCGTTCGCCGCGTGGGGGGAACCGAGCCTGCCCGGAAATACGAGGCATTATCTCGAAGGCCAGGGAGGCGATCACCGCCAGGCGCACAACCTCTATGGAATGCTGATGAACAGGGCAGGTTTCGAGGCTCTTCGAGCACACCAACCAAATCGACGCCCTTTCATCCTGTCGCGCTCAGGCTGGGCGGGGATGCAGCGTTATGCGTGGAATTGGACCGGAGATATTGAAACAAGCTGGGAGATGTTGAGGACTTCCATCGCCAGCATGCTGGGGATCGGACTATCGGGCGTCCCATATACCGGGACCGACATCGGCGGCTTCGCCGGCGCTCCGGACGATGAGCTTTTCTTACGCTGGTTTCAGATGGCCGCTTTCACACCTTTCTTTCGCATCCACTCCGGGCGAACGACACCACGCAGGGAACCCTGGGAATTTGAAGACACAACCATGGACGGCATCCGCTTAATTCTCAACCTTCGCTATGCCCTGCTTCCATACATCTACACCATCGCATGGGAAGCAAGTCAAACCGGCGCCCCATTGATGCGACCCATGTTCTGGAGTAATCCTGCGGACAAATCATCGTGGAATATCGACGATCAATTTCTGTTGGGTGACGCCGTTCTCGTCGCACCGATTATTGAGCCAGGGGCGACATCACGCAAGGTTCACCTTCCGGAGGGGATTTGGTTCGATTTCCGAAACGATCAGCGCTTTGAAGGAAATCAGTCCATATCGACGGAGGCAGCGCTTCAGAGCATCCCTGTATTCATCAGGGCGGGCACCGTGCTGCCCATGCAGGGGGAGGGTTGCCTCGAGCTGCACATCTACCTGCCCGAGGGCGGGATCCAGAACTCGCGGCTTTACAGTGATGAGGGCGACGGATATGGGGGTTCAAGAATAGATCGTTTTCGTCTGCAGACTCAGGGAGAAAAAGTCTCCCTGACTTGGGAGAACGAGGGGGACTACGCGTTCCCTTACCCTGAAATCAAGCTCATCCCGCATGGCTTCGAGTGGGTAAAAGTCATCATCGATGGTGAAACAATCGGTTGCGACCCAAAGTCCCTCGTCACGAGGATGTTTCGTATCGCCGAATTCCAAGTAAGGACGCCGGCGTAGGTTGCTGAAGTCCATGCGGTAAACTTCGGGGCGTGCCCGCTTCCCATACCGCCAAAGAACCTGCACGGGGAGGGCGGAAAGCGATGAAAACGGATGATGCCACCCTCACCCCAACCCCTCTCCCTTACAGGGAGAGGGGCTTTGTGCACCCATCGAAAGCCGAGGCTTGCTCCTCCCATGGGCAAGCCGATCGATTCCTGTCCCCGGATTTAAGGAGCT
>CAZMZL010000108.1:5093-10183 GCA_964570595.1 uncultured Anaerolineaceae bacterium
GGAGCTTGCTCCTCCCATGGGCAAGCCGATCGATTCCTGTCCCCGGATTTAAGGAACTCCCTCCTCCTCGCCAGCTTGCCGGTGGAGCCCTCCTTCCGGACTCAAGGAACTCCCTCCTTGCCACCAACTTGCTGGTGGATTCTGTTTCCTGGAACCAAGGTGATCCCTCATCCCCACACCGGTCCGCGCCAGCGCAGCTACCCCGATCTATATGCCAGGAGCACACCAACGTATATAAACAGAACCGCGTAGTTGCCTTCTTCTGATGCTTCGTCGGATCACTTCCTGGCGATCGCCCATGCCGGGCGTATACAAGACCAGGGGCTGCCCACTTGGGACAGCCCCTTCGTAACGATCATGTTGCCCCTGATGCGTGGATCAGGAGGATTTGGTCGTTTTGCGGACGGGCTTCTTCGCTGGTTCCGCTTCAACTCCACCCGGGATGTATTCCCTCGTACCAAAACGGGTCAGGATGACCGCACCCAATCCTGCCGCGCCTACCAAAAACGGCGCCAGCCAACCAATACAGGGGATGAACCCGATGCCCATCAGAACAAGCGTCACGATGAATGTCCCCGCGGAAGCGGAGAGGACGGGCTGCCATTCTCGTTCCAGGGCCTTCGCCAACCGGTCCCCGACCTCCATGCCCATCGCGATCCATCCGAATACTCCGGCGACCGCCAGGATAAAAGCCCCGAGGAAACCGAGTATGGCGAAACAAATCGTAATGAACAGGAAGAAGATGAGGATCGGCGCCACGATCATGGTCAGGATCCCAATGCCCCCGCTGATCCAGGTTTGTTCTGCCAGCGTTGATGCGACACGCTTGGTCTGCTCGGGTATGAAGACGACAACGAGAGCGGCCAGCGCGGCGAGCAGGAATGCCTGGAAGAAATACCAGAGTATTCGAGTTCCCATCGACGTCCCAAATCCATGTAAACTCTGGAAACCACTGAGCTGCATGGGGAAGCCATAGCCACGCGTGGGACCGAAGTTCATCGGGAAATCAAAGACATTCTCGGACACGAAGTCGCCCTCAATGCTGGCCAGCCCTCGATTGACGTTCCCGCCAAGGGTGATGACGTCGCCCACGATCATGGCATTGGGACCGAGCGAGGCATTGCCCCCCATGACGGCAAGATCACCATCAATGGTACCGTCCGCATCGAGGTTGCCCCCCATGACGAACACGTTTCCGTTCACCATGGAATCTTCCTCGAGCACAGCAGAACCGCCCACCACGACCAGGTCGCCGTCAAGCGTTTCGCCGCTTTCAAGGACATAGTAACTTCCCAATACGACCCTGCCATCATCGAGCGGTGCGGCAAAGGCAGTGACGGGCAGCACAAGCAGCAGCACCAACACGACGGGGATACTGTAAAACAACTTTTTCATTCTCCTACTCCCTTCTGATTTGAGAAAAACCGAATCGATACATGGTCGCAAACCACACGATACTGATGAAGCTTAGTGACGCGGAGATGAACAACCAGTAACCTGGAGGAATCCGACCAAACGTATTTTCTAGAATCGCCCACACAAGACTGCCTGCAAGATTGATATAGGTAAGAGCCTGGATGACGCCGATTACGATCTTCAACAGTGTGCTCGCCATGGAAAAGAATAGCGAAACAAGCTCGACGCCGAAAAGTCCGGCGGTAACGACCAGACCCAGCACAAGCAGTGTGACAAGACCGATGAGTTGACGATGAGCTGCTTGATGTCTTTGATGGGCAAGTTTGACCTGAAACCTGTGCGAAAACCCCTCTACCGGTACGGCCGGTCCCGAACGTCGAAGGAGCCGCTCGACTTCGTGCCAATTGACCGTCAGCGACGTACACGGGTCACATCCCAGTAGATGCCCATCCAGAAGAACAGCCTCATCCTCAGTAAGGTCTTTCCGATCGAAGATCATTTTTTCAAACAACGGATGGCTCATCACGTGTCCCTCCATTTACGAGAACCCTGGGCTTTGCAGGGGTGTTGTTGGCCATCTCACGTCGAGCTCGATGAAGACGACTCTTAAGAGCCGGCACAGTGATGGAAAGCAGCGCAGCGATTTCTTCGTAGGAGTGGTCGTACCAATAAAGAAGGACCATCGCAGCGCGGTCCTCGACTCGCAGTCCCCCCAACATCCGCTGGATCTCAATCTCGCTCTCCTTCATCCCTAATGCGGTTTCCGGTCCCCGATGGTCAGCAAGACCCTTGCTCCCCACAACAAGCTCATCCCAAGGTACGGTGAAGAGCTTCCTGCGGCGCAGGTGGTCGATACAGTAATGCGATGCGATCGCGAGAATCCAGGTTGAGAACCGTTTTTCTGGGTCAAAGCGCTTCAAGCTTTGATAGGTTCGCAAGAACACTTCCTGCGCAGCTTCTTCGGCTTCCCCGGCATCACCGAGCATTCGAAAGCACAGGTTGAACACCGGAGCCTCATACGCTCTGACCAATTCCGCAAAGGCGTCATCATCACCCTGCAGGGCGTGAGCAATCCATTTTTCTTCTCCAGCTAGCTTGCAAGCTGCCATGATGTATCCGCTGCTCTCTCCTCAATACTCTATACGCAGATTATCGCTCGCGGGTTTCGGGGAATCATGATCTACGAAGCCGTGTGATTAATCCGACCCCCTGGTTTATGCCTCCCAGCCTAGATGGAAAATGTATTGTAGTTTGGATTCTTGTTCCAGGGAATTGTTGGGATTGGGGTGAACAACCTCGCAGTTCGTTACGAGGCATCTTCCAGGCAAAAAGCCGTCATGGGGTGCCACCCCCATCCCCCGTTTGCCCTTCACCCCTTATGGCCTTCTGCTCATGTCATCGCAAAAAAACCTCGGACTCACGAACAGGAATTGCTCCACAAACCTCAGGAATGAGCGGTCTCTCAAGTTAAAGACCCCCGCTCATGCGAGGGAGAGGAGTTAGGGTGAGGGCGCCCTATTGCCCCTGAAGCTGCGGGGTCATCTGGCTTAATCTCGTAAGAACCGGGCGGTCTCGGCGAGATCAGGGTCGAAACCCCCGCTCGAAATCCAGGCGATAACGAACACACCACTCATTCTACGGTTACCGGAAGGTTGAATTGGGTCTCGTAGAGATCCGCATACAAACCGCCCAGGGAGAGCAATTCAGCATGATTTCCGCGCTCCACCAATTCGCTCCGGTTCATCACCAGAATCACATCCGCATCGATAACGGTGCTGAGACGATGGGCGATCACCAGCGTGGTCCTCCCCTCCATGACCTTCTCCATGGCTTCCTGAATCAGAGCCTCGGATTGCGAGTCGAGATGACTCGTGGCTTCATCGAGGATCAGGACTCTGGGGTTTTTCAGGAGCACTCGAGCAATCGACACCCGCTGTTTCTCCCCGCCGGACAAACGATAGCCTCGTTCTCCCACAGTGGTGTCGTAACCGTCTGGAAGCGAGGCGATGTAATCGTGGATGTTGGCAGCACGACAAACATCCTCAAGTTCTTCCTGTGTCGCATTTTGCCGGGCATACAGTAAATTTTCACGGATGCTTGTATGAAACAAAAAGGTCTCCTGGGTGACCATGCCGACATGATCCGCCAGCGATTCAAGCTCGATCTCCCGAAGGTCATGCCCATCGAGTGTGATGCTGCCCTCCGTGGGGTCGTACAAACGCGGGAGCATGTACGTGACGGTCGTCTTTCCTGCCCCGCTCGGTCCCACGAGAGCCGCCATCTGGCCGGGTCGAATTTCGAAGGAGATGTTCTTTAACGCCCATAGCAGAGACCCTCCTGAAACTTGCTCGTTTTCTCTTTCCGCCGAGGGTTTCTTTGGATCCGGGACATAGGTCGCATGACCACCCCAGCTAAAGCGTCGCAGTTCATCCAGCCCGACGGGTCCACCCCGGCCCTCCTGGTAGCTGAAGGACACATTCTTGAATTGCACCCGCCCTTCCACGTCCTTCAGCGCAATGGCATCCGGATGGTTGGAAATCTCGACCGGAAGATCGAGGACTTCAAAAACACGCTCGAAGCTCACCATGGAAGTGGCGAATTCCACGCGAGCATTCGTCATCGCCGTCAATGGTCCATACAGGTCGCGCAGATATGCTGAAAAAGCCACAATCGTCCCAATTGTGAAGACACCCGCAACGGTCAGATAACCGCCCAGCCAGAATACGAGGGCGGTCCCGATCGCGCCCACCAGACCCAAAGAGAGAAAAAACCACCGGCCGACAACAGCCTGGCGCACGCCGATATCACGCACACGGCTTGCCCGGTCACGAAATCGATCGACTTCATACTTGCGACGGCCAAAGAGCTTCACCAGAAGCGCCCCGCTCACATTCAGCGTCTCGTTCATGAGCGCATTCATGCGGGCGTTCAGCTTCATCGATTCACGTGCAATTCGGCGCAGCGTTCCGCCCACCCGGCGAGCGGGAATAATGAAGAGCGGCAAGATGGCCACAGAGATCAAAGTCAGCCGCCAATCCAACCGGATCATGATGAACAATGTCAGGACGATGGTGAAAAAGTTGCTCAGGATCGTTAGGAGGGTGCCGGTGACCGCCCTTTGAGCTCCGATAACGTCGTTATTTAAGCGCGACATCATCTCTCCCACCTGAGTATTTGTGTAAAAACGCAAGCTCATCTGCTGCAGGTGATCGTAGAGTTGGGATCGCAGATCGAAGATGATGCTCTCGCCGACGAGAGCGTTCGCATAGCGTTGGACCACACCGAAGAGACCATTGAGCAAGGGAATCGCGATCATCACCAACGCAAGCTGCGTAATACGTGCGATGTCACCTTCCGGAATGGCATGATCAATCAAGTCCCGGATAAGGAGAGGGGGAATAATACTTAAGACGGATATGACGATCATGGTAAGCAGCGTTGCAACGACCCACTTCAAATATGGTCTCGCGTACCTCCCCACGCGTCGAAGTAATTCTCGATCGACCTCGGGTTGGTCCTGCTCTTCGTCATAACGGATAAAAGATCGCCATCCGCCTCCGTGTGCACTCATATGTCAACCTTTCGTCCCGGCCTACGGCCATTATATCGCGGTGAGTTACACGACTGAGATCCTTCGGTCCAGAGGGTTGCGTTCTGAGGCGGGGAATCCTGCC
>CAZMZL010000109.1:0-10126 GCA_964570595.1 uncultured Anaerolineaceae bacterium
CAAGCCGAACAAGTCGATTGCCGTCTGGCTTTTGTCTACAACATGGCCAGTGATGATCCCGAGGGGGTAAAGATTTACGCGCAAATGGAAAAAGCAGCTAAAGCGCATTTGGAGCGTGGCGACGTGCTGTTCGTGCGCGGGGATGACCCCATCCTGGTCAACATCATGCAGCGCGAGTCGGATGTGGTGATACAGAAGTCGACTCGCGAGGGTTTCGGTTTGGTAATTACAGAAGCTTTATGGAAGGGCACCCCGGTTGTGGCCTCAAATGTGGGGGGCATCCCCACACAGATGGTTGACGGGGAGACGGGTTATCTCCTGGAGCCCGACGATTTCGATGGTTTTACGGAGAAAATCGTCATGCTGCTTGATGATCGCGATCTTCGCGACCAGTTGGGGGAACAGGCGAAAGAGCATGTACGCGAGCGATTCCTTGTTACGCGACACCTGCTGGACTACATGAACCTCATGCTCTCCATGTAATCGAAGAAAACCCAACCATTGATGGAATCTTGTCCTGGGGAACATCCCCCTGGGACATGTTTTTAACCTGAAATGTGTCGGGTAATTGGGTCGTCGATGTCAGATGATATGGAGGCGCGGCGTGCTATAATGCGCGCGTCCAGGATGAATTTAATGAAAGAATTACCCCGGAGAGGATGAAGTTGGAAGCTCCTCGAGAATCTTCATCTCAATCGAGTAATTTATCCCCGGACGTCTCAGAAGGAGACGTCTGGCATGCTTTAAGGGCTACCGATGTCATCTGTAGCCTCGAGACATCCCCAAGAAGCGGGCTTAGGAGCGACGAGGCGGCAGCTCGTCTGGGAAAATATGGGCACAATGAACTTCAAGAAGCACCCCGCCCAAGTTTGCTTCGAAAAATGTATGAGCAATTCAACAATTTCCTGATCGTGATATTGATCGTTGCGGCTGTGATCGCTGCGCTCCTGGGGGATTATATCGAGGCTGTGGCGATCCTGGCCATTGTAGTGCTCAATGCCGTTCTCGGGATCATCCAGGAGCGGAGGGCAGAAGAATCACTGGCAGCGCTGCAGCAGCTCGCAGCGCCTGAAGCTCATGTCGTACGGGATGGTCATCGGATTACGGTTCCGGCTAGGGATCTGGTCCCCGGAGATATCGTGTTTCTTGATGCGGGCAACTACGTCCCAGCCGATCTGCGCCTTATCGAGACGCACAATCTGCGTGTTGAGGAGGCCGCGCTCACAGGAGAGTCCGCATCGGTATCAAAAGATGCGCAGCTCGTATTTACCCAGGATCAAGCCCTGGGGGATCTGCGAAATACGGCATTCAGCGGGACGGTGGTTTCTTATGGACGAGGCCGAGGGGTCGTCGTGAGCACCGGCATGAGGACTCAAATCGGCATGATTGCTGAGATGCTCCAGGCGGTTCATGACGAGCCAACACCGCTGCAGCTAAAACTGGATCAATTGGGGAAAACGCTGGGATGGGCCGCGCTTGCAGTTTGCGGTCTTGTCTTTGCGGTTGGTTGGATACAGAACCTCCCTCCGGCTGAAATATTCCTTATCGCCGTTAGCTTGGCCGTGGCGGCGGTCCCGGAGGGGTTGCCGGCCGTTGTCACGATCACGCTCGCTCTTGGCATGAACAAGATGATTGATCGACATGTTCTGATCCGCAGGCTCTCCTCCGTCGAGACCCTCGGATCCACGACGGTGATCTGCTCGGACAAGACGGGCACACTTACGCAAAATCAGATGACGGTCACGAGTTTGTGGGTAGATGACGTCACCTTTCAGATCACGGGCAGTGGCTATCATCCCGAGGGAGAATTTAAAGTCGATGGGCGGGTTGTTGAACTGGGGGATTATCCGGCGTCGACCACTGCCCTCTGGGTCGCGGTGCTCGACAATGACGCCGAAATCGAATCCGGGCTTGATGATGACGGGAATGGGCCTATACGGGTGGTCGGGGATCCAACCGAAGCCGCGCTCATCATCGCGGCCGCAAAAGCGGGCGCTCATCGGGAATCGCTGGATCAAGCTTACCCGCGCATCGGAGAAATTCCGTTTGATTCATCCCGCAAGAGGATGACTACCCTGCACAAGATCAAGCGGCCAGAGCCTGAAGATGCGAGCCCATTCTACGATAGTAAGTTGCGTGAGTGGGAGGTCGCCGCCGTCAAGGGAGCACCGGATGTGATTCTGGATCTCTGCACGGGATACCAGCGTATGGACGATACTCACGTAGAAATGACGGCGGGGCATAGAGCGCGAATTCTTGAAGCGACGGCGTCGATGGCCCGGAAAGCCCTGCGAGTACTTGCCGTCGCGTATCGCGTCGAACATAAAGTACCTCATGATCCCGCGCCCGAGGAGGTTGAGTACGATTTCATTTTCGTTGGTCTTCTGGGGATGATCGACCCTCCGCGTCCACAGGCACGACCGGCGATTGAGATGGCCCGAAAGGCTGGCATTCGCACGGTCATGATCACGGGCGATTATCCTGATACGGCCCAGGCCATCGCTAAGCAGATTGGCCTTCTGGACGGCGACCACAAGGTTCTCACCGGGATGGAATTGGAAGCGATGATGGTCGACGAGTTGGTGGAGGAGGTCAGGCACACGGATGTATTTGCACGTGTCTCACCCGATCATAAAGTTAAGATTGTGAATGCATTGAAATCCCATGGTGATGTCGTGGCGATGACGGGCGACGGGGTAAATGATGCCCCGGCACTAAAGCGATCTGACATCGGTGTGGCGATGGGAATCACCGGGACGGATGTCGCCAAAGAGACCGCAGACATGGTCCTCACAGATGATAGTTTTGCGAGTATTGTGGCGGCCATTGAGCAGGGGCGGATTATTTACGCCAACATCAGGAAATTTGTATTTTATCTACTTTCATGCAACCTGGCAGAAATCACGGTCATCCTTCTTGCGATTCTCGCGGGATGGCCATCCCCGCTTACGGCGATTCAGCTTCTCTGGTTGAATCTGATCACCGATGGCGCGCCAGCCCTCGCTCTGGGCGTGGAAGAGGGAGATCCCGATACGATGAACCGCCCTCCGCGCCCTCCCGATGAGCCCGTCGTGAACAGATCGATGAGCATCCGAATCGCCATTCAAACGGGCGCAATCGCCGGGGTGACGTTGTCTGCTTACGCCATCGGGCTCTGGCTGTATCCCGATGAGTTCATTCGAGCAGGAACGATGGCTTTTGTCACCTTATCTTTCTCCGAGCTCCTGCGGGCGTTTACGGCCCGATCAGAACGATATCCAATCTACAAAATCGGGTTCTTTAGCAGCAGGTGGATGGTACTTGCCGTGAGTTCATCGCTCCTGCTCCTTCTCGCGACGGTCTATGTCCCATTCCTGCAGCCGGTATTCGATACCGTCGCCCTGGGGTTGACCGAATGGGTCATCATCCTGCCATTGATCCTCATCCCCGCGTTGGTCGCAGAAGTAACGAAGTATGTCCTCGGTCTTCAAGAACGATTCGCCCTTGTCGGATAAGATGAACTGTGCAAAAGTGGGAATTGAGATATAACCGGGCTGATTATGGATTCCAGACGAAATATTAATTCGATCAACGTGATTTACCCTAGGCGCAAGCTCGGCATGCGTTCTGTCCGAGTCCTGTTCTTCTTCGGGCGAGCTTTGATGAGCACGCTGTTCTGGGATATCTTCCTGCGACGGATCGGATTCCGAAAGTACGCACAGCGGACGGCGGTGGGCCGTTATCGGGACATCGCCCAGGAATACAGGCGTCTCGCCATTCGGCTTGGGGGTGTATGGATCAAGGTGGGGCAATTTCTCTCCTCGCGCATCGATGTGCTCCCCGAAGCGATCACAACCGAACTTTCCGGACTACAGGATGAGGTGCCATCCGAATCGATCGAAGCGATGATGTCCGTCATCCGCCAGGAATTTGGACCTTCCTGGGAAACTCGTTTCCCGCGGCTGGATCCTGAGCCGCTTGCTTCTGCTTCGCTCGGTCAGGTGCATCGCGCCCGGTTGGAGGGGGGCGAAACGGTGGTCGTAAAAATCCAGCGTCCTGGCATCCAGGAACTCATCCGGGTCGATTTGGCCTCTCTCGCTCGGGTGATCGGTTGGTTGAAGCATTATCGCCCGGTCAGCCGTCGGGTGAACCTCGATGCGTTGTTGGATGAATTCAGCAGGACATTGTGGGAAGAGGTGGATTACCTTGCGGAAGCGAAGAACGCCATACGATTCCAGGTGATGTTTGAGGATGATCCGCAGGTACGCATCCCGTTGGTCTATGAAGCGTACACCACGAAATATGTGCTCACCCTCGAAGATGTCTACTTCATTAAGATCACGGATTACGCTGCCATTGAGGCTTCCGGCGTGGATCGCGCCGAGGTCGCCGACCGTCTCTTTCATACGTATTTAAAGCAAATCTTTGAAGAGGGAATCTTCCACGCCGACCCGCATCCGGGCAATTTATTCGTAGAGCCTCTGGAAGAGGGCGCCTGGCGTCTGATTTTCGTCGACTTCGGCATGATCGGGCGGGTGAACGAGTCAACCCGGGAGGGACTACGTGATCTTGCCATCGCCGTTGGAACGCAAGATCTTGAGCGGCTCATGCGTGCCTATCAAGAGTTAAACATCTTGCTCCCTTCGGCCGATTTAGAGCGCATCAAGCAGGCTGAGGCGATGGTCTTTGATCGTTTCTGGGGTAAGTCGATGCGCGAGCTTACTCAGATCGATCATCGCGAGATGAGAGCGTTCGCCCGAGAATATCGAGATCTGCTCTACGAAATGCCCTTTCAGATACCAGGAGATATCATCTTCCTCGGGAGATGCGTCGCTATTCTCTCGGGTATGTGTACGGGACTTTACGAAGACTTTAATCTCTTTGAAGGGCTGAGACCTTTTGCGGACAAGCTGTTGGCTGAAGAAGACGGCGCATGGCTTGACCTGCTCCTCGAGCAATTGGGGGAACAAGCGCGGGCGTTGTCGAGGCTGCCCAAAAGACTTGACGCCACCCTGGCGCTCATCGAGCGCGGACAACTCAAGGTTATCGCAGATGTCACCCCCGAACTCGAGGCGCAACTCAAGGGGCTGACCACGTCGATCAATCGTCTAGTATGGGTGTTCTTGTTTGGCGTACTTTTTCTGGCGGGTACGTTCTTCTACGCCCGTGATTTTGAGGTCTTCGCCATGATCGTCTACGCCCTGTCCGTCATTGTCCTGGCAAGGATCGTGTTCCTGTGATTCTTTCGTACAGCTCCGGTCGTCGATCGCCGAATAGATCCAGTTCGTATTCGCCCGCAGCAAAAATGATACGCTTTTCATCACTTCGCTCGAGCTCGACATCGGCATACAAGATTTCTTCTTCCGATGGGCTGCCCTCGGTGATAATCTCGCCGGAAGGGCCGGTGATCAGGCTCCGTCCCAGGTAACGAACGCCCCGTTCCTCTCCGACGTGGTTCGCAGCGGCGATGTAGACGTGGTTTTCCTCCGATCGGGTCCGAACGACAAAATCGGGATACAGCGTCGCCTTGTCGGGCCAGGCGGTTGGGATGAGCACGATCTGTGCACCGGCGAGCGAGAGCACCCGGATCGGTTCAGGAAAACGAATGTCGTAGCAGATTAACATCCCAAGCCGACCGAAGTTTGTCGAGAATGGTCCTGGAATCGCTTCGCCTCGGGCGAGGAAACGGTCAATGCCGAGCAAAGGCAAATGTGTTTTCCTGTAAAGACCCAGGACGCCATCAGAATTGATGAGTACGGCGCTGTTGTAAAGCCGCTCGTCCTGACCGCGTTCAATCGTTCCAAGGACGATGAGAATGCCCGCGCGAGCACAAGCCTCTGTGATCCGTTCGGTCTGCGCGCCGGGGATCGGCGCGGCCAGGTCTCCCGCCTCATCAAGAGTCATGTTGTAACCCGTGATGGCGCACTCTGGAAAAACAACGATTTGCGCATCATGCGCCGCAGCCCGAGATATGAACTCGAGTATTTTCTTGGTGTTGCTCTCTACGGCAAGGAGCGTGGTCTCCATTTGTACGACGGCGATCCGCGGCATGGGCTCATCCTTGGTTGCATAACTCTCCGAGGAATATATATTATAGATGACACTTGCCCAATTCCCTCGACTGAATTCAATCATTGTGGGGAGCATTGTGGAGGAGGGATCTGAATGGATCTGTACCAAAGCCTTGAACCCTGGTGGCGTTTTGCTGCGGCGCTATTCATTGGTGCATTGATAGGGCTGGAACGAGAGTTTATCCAGCAGCGAACGGGAGAATCGGACTTTGCTGGAATCCGGACCTTCTCCTTGTTGGCGCTTGCCGGTGCGATCGCGGCCTACCTCACAGCGAAATTTGGAATTCTTCTCTTTTTAGCCCTTTATTTGAGTCTGGCCCTTTTGATTTGGGCCAGCTACCTGGGGGACATCTATCGCAATAAAGATCAGGAGGGAATTACGACCGAAGTGGTTGCCCTCGTTGTTCCTCTTCTTGGCGCCATGGTCATTTGGGATGAGTTCGTCGTCGCGGCGGCGCTTGGCGTGGTCACGGCATTGATTCTTGCGATCAAGACGCCACTGCATCTACTTGCTCGACGGATGAGTTCGGAAGATCTCCGCGCCACGCTCGAATTTGCGATCATAACAGCCGTGATCCTTCCCATCCTGCCGAATGAAACCGTAGGTCCGTTCAACGTCGTTAACCCATTTCAGGTCTGGTTGCTCGTGGTCCTCGTCTCGGGCATCAGCTTTCTGGGATATATCCTGATCAAAGTGCGCGGTTCAGAGCAAGGGGTCGGGATCACCGGCCTGCTTGGTGGATTGGTGAGCAGCACCGCTACGACGGTGAGCTTCGCGGGACGGAGCGTTGAGGCACCACAGCTATCAAGGGTATTGCTGTCAGGGATTCTCCTCGCTTCTGCGGTGATGTTCCCCCGAATATTGGCTGAAGTGGCTGCCGTACATCCTCCTCTGCTCGGCTTGGTAGCCGTTCCCCTTACGGTCATGCTCCTCGTTTGCATCGTACTCGTGATCTATGTGTATATGAGACAACGGAATCGGATGGAGGCAGGACGCGAGGAAGTCACACTCTCCAACCCGTTGCGGTTATCAACCGCGATCACCTTTGCCATCGCTTTCGCCGCGGTCCTGATCATCGTCCGGGGTTCTAACGAATATTTCGGGAATACGGGCGTCTATGTGACAAGTGCGATTGCGGGGATCGTAGATGTTGACGCGATCACACTGACAGCGTCGGAGCTGGCCTCATCCTCGCAAATCGACGAAAGCGTTGCTGCGACCGCGATTATTCTGGCTGCGCTCGTGAACACGGCGGCGAAGGCGGTATTCGCCATCTCCCTCGGATCGAAGGAATTGAGAAAGCCCGTACTTGTTGCGTTTAGTATCGTGCTTCTTTCCGGGATTTTAAGCAGCGTGCTGTATTTTGGCCTGGTGATCTAGCCTGATTCTTGAGATAAAAACCAAGAGATTGTCCTAGCAGGACAATCTCTCTTTGTGTTGAAGACGCAACGCCACACGAGGGAGTTCCTAATTCTGTCTCATGGGGAGATTCTATATTGTGCTCTTCCGAAGGGATAAGGACCAGGTCTCATTCTTCTGGCTTAACGTCCCCGGGAAAGTATTCACGCTCTTTGATGGCGCAGTCACCGGCGGGAAGAGGCGCAGAACTCGGATCTTAAGCGATTAATCAAAACCCCTCTCCTTTTTCAGAGAGAGGGGTTGGGTGAGTGTGAAATTGTGTGTTCTTACATCAACGTCATGGCTGGGTCCATGATGATGGCTAAATTTTCCTGTTCTTCAGGTCCAGTCCTTTTTGTGCCCCGAAGCGATTCAATTAAGGCCCCATTGCGCGGGGATGTTTCATGCCTCGATACGTTCAATAGCGTGATCGATCATGCTGCGCGCAGCCAGGAGCATCTCTTTTCGTGCTTTCTTCTGATTTTCGAAGAATTCGGGAGGTAGAAAACTGCGTAAGCTCTCCATCCTGGCTGCACGTGCGGCTTTGAGGTGTTCTCGGGCATCTTCAGGAAGCCAGCTTGGCGGCTTCGTTCGATCTTCTGACTTCTTCTCTGCCATGGCATCCTCCCTATACTCCGCTCTTGGTATTCATTATAACGCAACAGCCTTTCTAATAATCATTAACAATCTGATAAAAGCAAGGCTGAGTGGAGCTTATATGAGGGTCAAAGGGCTTCGAGAACCGTCGCCATCCCGTGACCGATGCACATCGCCTGCAAGTCATACCGCAGGTTCTGTTCCTGCAGCGCACAGACGAGTTTCGTCATGAGCACCGCGCCGGCGCAAAAGATGAATGAACCCAGGCGGTCTTGCTCAACAATTGAGATACGAGTAGCATACCCAACGAATGTTCACGATTGAAGCGAATAAATTCCAACGGCTATGAAAAGAATATGAAGCGACCAATATTCTGTCGACTGCTGCCCTGGTTCGTGATCGGTTTCGCCGCGATGATGATTATGCTTGCGGTTGGGGCCGGCTACATTGGGGCTGACGTTGATCACAAGTGGGGGCCCTTTCGGGTAGGGATCCTCATACTTGGATTGGCGGCTCTGTTCCTTCTGATCGGATTAAAGATCGTGGGAGCAATAGACCGGCGATTGATGGAGAAGCCATTGTCCCCTGGTTTGCGATCCCGGTTTGAGATGATCGTGAGCAGGTTCACGGCTCGTGCACAAAATGGCTCGGGGCCTCCGGAGTCGCCGGAGTTCTCACGGTTATCCAGGTCAGACATCATCGATTCGGTGATGCCGGATGATGGGAAAGATAAAGAAGATCAGCCCGCTAAAAAGGCGATTATTTCCCAGTTCGTGATCCACCGCAGAGGGATCGGCATTGTGGTGTTGTTTGTTGCCGTTGAGTTGTTGTATGTCTGGTTCGTCAGCGTTGGTCATATGACGACTTGGCCAGACGAGACCAACTTCTACGGAATGCTTGCAGAATCTTTCTTGAAGGGACAAGCTGCTTTACCGCTCGAACCATCACCTTTACTTGCCGACTTGAATAATCCTTACTCATACGCCGAGCGTAGTGGAATCTCAACCCCAATGGATGCATCTTACTTTGATGGGAAATACTATATGTATTGGGGTCCAGCGCCAGCCGTTATTTTAAGTGCATGGGAGCTCATTGCTGGGCAGTTTTTAGGGGATGAGCAGGTTGTTTTCCTGGCGGTTAGTACAGTATTTGTTTTTTCAACGCTCATACTGCTCTACATCCAGAGAAGATATTTCCCCTCGCTTCCCTCCTGGTTGTTATTCCTTGGCATTGTAATTGTCGCTACGATCCATCCCTTGCTCTGGATACTGAACTGGCCAGCGATCTACCATGGTGCAATCGCGAGCAGTCAAGCGTTTCTTGTGGCAGGATTGTTTATGGCGTTACCCGTAATGGATGGAATGGATAGAAGTCGTTGGAGATTGCTTGCTGTTGGAACACTCTTTGCGTTAGCAATAGGTTCGAGATTATCGATCGTGGGTTCCATCGCAGTACTCATTGCATCGCTTATCCTGGTCATGACGATCCATAATAAAGAGGGCAATAAATTCAGATATGGTATTAAAGTCTCGACATTTCTCGTACTGCCAATTGCCGTATGCTTGTTGATGCTTGCTTACTACAATTACATTCGCTTTGGTGATGTTTTTGAGACAGGATTTAAATATGCGCTTACGCTTAATGATCTGCCTCAATATTTAGCAGAGAGAAAAATCTTCAACCTTGCCTATGTTATCCCGAATATCATCAATTATGTATTTGCCCCGTTTCACGTGTGGTACTCCTTCCCGTTTGTCTTTCCCTTTTATGAGCGGATAACTGAATTCCAGATTTTTCTTTCACGATTTAGAATACCGGACGCTTATTTTGTAGAAGATATTACGGGCAGTATTGCAGCCGCACCATCCTTGTTGTTTTCATTGTATTTGGCCTTTAAGGTGATTTGCGGCCCCATATCTTTTGATGTTTCATCAACAAGACCCAAGTTGCTTCAAAATCGAAAGAAGGAATTTCGGTGGACGATGGGGATCATGATGTTAGCTGCATGCATTGCTGCAATCCCAATGATGGTTTTTTTCTGGGTCTCTTCCAGATACTTATTCGACGTTGTCCCGATTTT
>CAZMZL010000110.1:0-4823 GCA_964570595.1 uncultured Anaerolineaceae bacterium
TTGGCGTCGGTGACATACCAGGTATCGTGGTCATCAAATTTATAACGGATGTCGTAACCCAATCCGCCGGGGGGACCACCCAGGCGGACCCAGGCGAGCGTTGATGTGGGAGGCGAGCCTTCAATTCCCACATCCGACGAAGGAGCTTCATCCGTATTGCCCGGGGGTTGTTCCTCCACCGGAAGTCCCTGCTGCGGAATAAGAATGAAGTGATCGACGTCGAGGACAAGGTCGCCTATGGCTTCAAGGCCGAGACCACCCGCAGAAAGTTCTCCGTCCACCGGCAATGAGAAAACCGGTTCTCCATTGATGAGAACCAAATGTTCATCTGCTGTTACCCAGAATGTTAGGTCAAACCATTCACCTTCAGGTGTATCGAAGGGGATCGGTTCACCAACATTTTCCCCCATCCCGTCGCTTTCACGCTGCGCCTGGAAGCGCGATCCATTGAAAAGCAAAATCGAGGCTCCGGCTTCACTTATATTGTATAGAATTGCCATCTCCCCGAGTCCTGAGTAGCGCACACGCATGTTAAGCTCGAAGGCACCCCAGGCGCCTTCGGGTGAGGCAAATCCACCTGGCTCGAGGCGTAACATCCCATCTGTCACATAAACATTGGGCGTATGCTGCCAGCCCGGAAGGTCGGGATCATCGAAGCTGTCCTCGAAGGGGCCCTCCTGACTATGAGCGGGAGTGACATTGCCCACGATCAGCAACAGAATCAAGAGTGAGAATAGAAAGAACCTGGATGATGGTTTCAAGAAGACCTCCTGGTGAAGACACGACGGGTCGCATATTATCGAACGGCTCTATGGATGGTGATGGGGGTAAATTGTGAGGTTGGATATGATGACATGATGCGAAAGGGCTGACCCGTAACCCGAGTAATAGCTAGTATGGCGTGTTCTTTGAGGAATACAAGGTGGTGTTTCAGGATCTCACTCAAGGGATCTGTCGCGGTGGTGTGGGAGTGACTTCGTGGAGGAGGCGGGTGGTGCACGAGATTCTCGTTTATAATTACACGCCGCTAGTGACCTTCATCCCAACTGGCTGCCAGGCGAATCAACGATGACCAATCATCCCCATCCAGCCAGCGGCTCCCATGAAGACGTGCGTTTCAACGCCACCGTTAACATTTTAGATGGGGCCTTCTTCGGCGCCGGTCTCGGCTTCGCATCCTTCACGACGGTGATTCCGCTCTTCGTCAGCCTTCTGACGAATTCGCCCATCCTCATCGGCCTCGCGCCAGCCATCCACTCCCTGGGTTGGCAGCTGCCTCAGCTTCCGCTTTCTGGTAAGGTAGCACGACTCGCACGATTCAAACCGACGGTATTGAGGATGACGATCCATGAACGTCTGCCGTTCCTCGGACTTGCTCTCATCGCCTGGTTCCTGCCCGTACTTAAGCTTGAACACGCCCTTGCCCTGATTTTTGCCATGCTGCTGTGGCAGGGCTTTGGGGGCGGTTTCACAGCGAATGTGTGGCAGTCGATGATTGCAAAGATCATCCCGGGATCCGTACACGGCCGTTTCTTCGGCATCCAGATGTCCGCCGTAAACTTGCTCATGAGCGGGACCGCTGTGGCAGCAGGTCTGATTCTCGCAAGCTTCACATCAAGGATTGGCTTTACACTTTCTTTTCTGCTGGCCTGCGTGGCGATGGGGATCTCTTTCTTCTTCGTCGCGCTGACGCGGGAGAAGGAAGGACCACCGGCGATCGCACCGGAGACTGGGCCGAGCGTCTGGTCAGAGACCAGGCGTCTCCTCGCCGCCGATTCGGTGTTCCGCAGGTTCCTTCTTATCAGGATGATCTTCCAGCTCGGGATGGTCGCTTTCTCTTTCTACGCCGTCTATGCCGTCGGCGAGCGGGGTGTGAGCGTGGCGCTTGTGGGTGTCCTGACGGGCGTGATGATATTCTGCCAGATGGTGGCTAACCCACTTTTGGGCGCACTGGGGGACCGCACGAGTCACTACCTGGTTCTTTTCCTTGGTACGCTGGCGGCCCTGCTGAGCACCGCCCTGGCGGGCTCACTGAGCTCGGTCCCGGGCCTGTACTTAATTTTTGGGCTTGCGGGCGTCGCGCAGGCGGTAGGCTGGACGACGACGATGGTGCTCAGTCTTGGGTTCGGAAGGCCCTCCGAGCAGTCGACCTACATCGGCATGTCCAATACGCTCATCGCGCCGGTCACGCTGGCGTCGCCCTTCCTTGCAGGTTGGGTGATCCAGGCGTTTGGCTATCCGGCGATGTTCCAGGCCTCTGCCGTGGTCTTTCTCGCCGCCGCCGTGGTGAGCATAAGCATGCTGCGTCTGAAATCGGCCGTACCTGTTTCGTGACCGGATTTTTGATTCGACCGAGAACGCGGCTCAGGAGCAATGGTGGTGAACCTTCAAGCCCTCATCCACCTTCCACACGGCATTCCGCTTCCGGCAACGATTTTCCGGTGCAGGCTCTGTTTGATCGAAGATAGTTTATGCAGCACCCTCGGGAATCTTTAGGGCTTGGCGGGACCCGTCATTCGGTCACCGTGCCTTCCCCGCTCCAACCGCCGTTCACCTCCCAGGTACCTGCGGTCCAGTTCGTGAATATGGTGGCCACTCCATCCGAGTTGACGTTACCGTAATTGGACCCTGACGACTTTCCTCCCCAGGGTCCGTGATAGATTGAGATATTGCTAGGATCGTTCATTAATGCAGCGATCATCCGTAAATTCCTTATCCGGCTTTGCAACCCTCTCAGGCTTTGGGTCGATGGGAATATCGAACGAGCCATCCGGATTGAGAGCGCCCGTGAAGCCGATTTCGTACAGCTCTATAAAGAATACAAAGTTAATAATTGAAAGAGTTCCAGAATGGCGTATTATTAAAGGGCGAATACTGCTGACAATATGTGCCATCCCCGGTTTATGCGTATTATGGATTTACACAGGAGGATTAAATACTTGTCGGAGATTAAGAAATTTCCCTACACATCGATCCTCGGGTGGTCCGCCACGCGCTACGAGATTTTCTCGATCTGCAAGCGTCGTTACTTCTACCACTACTACGGGAAGTACGATCCGGACAACTCCGCTCGGGAGCTAAAAAGACTGAAACAGTTGGTGAGCATCCCGCTCGAGACCGGCGGGATCGTGCACATGGTCTTTGAGCGTCTGCTCCGCCGGCTGCGGCAAACGCCGGAGAGCATCGACGTGGAGAGATTTATTGAGTACGCGGAGACGATGACTGCCGATCGAATTGAGAAAGCCGCGTTTGATGAAATCGTGTACGGTGAACGAGAAGAGATCGATATCGATGACATGTTCCCCAAAGTGAAGATCTGTTTGGAGAATTTCCTCGAGAGCGAGCGGCTCGACTGGCTCACGGGTGTCGCCATTAACACGAGCGATGAATGGGTCATCGAACCTCCCGGCTATGGTGAGTCCAGGCTGAATAACATGAAAGTTTACTGCAAGGTCGATTTCCTGTTCCCGGTCGATGGCGTGTTCCACATCATCGATTGGAAGACGGGGAAGGTGATTCACGAGAAGCACCGCAAGCAATTGCTCGGGTATGCCACCTGGGCGGCGTACCATTTCGATGTCGATCCGGACCTCGTGCGCCCGACGATCGCATATCTGTACCCGGATTACGTCGAGGTGGACGAATCGTTTTCTGCCGATGATTTGGAGAATTTCGCCGTGCAGGTGGAGGCGGAGACCGGTGAGATGTATGAGTACTGTCGGGACGTGGGGGGGAATGTGCCTTTGGATAAGGGGGAGTTCTCCCTTGTGGACCACGAGAACATATGCGCGTATTGCAACTTCCGCGGGATTTGTTTTCCGGATCAGTATGCCTATGATTTGAAGAGGGGTTGACTGTTCTGCAGCGACGTCCACGTATGAATTGATGGCTATCTAGGGGGTTACGAATTCAACCGTTCCTTTCGATTTCGAAGGACGCTCCGAAGACGCACGACTGGTTCTCAAGACGATAAAAAAGGTACATTTCCATACAGAGACGCAGCATGCTGCGTCTCTACCTCGTGCCTGCTGGGTTTGGACGGTCGCGTCCGCCGTATCCATGCATAGATGGTGCCGGCCGACATGTCGGAGGTGGGATGCCGCGGCACGGGGCTGTTTCACCCCTTTACGGTCTCCACTGAAGCGGCGTTCTTTCGATTGAATTTCCAACGCAAGGGCGTCCCTCAAACAGGAAGGAACTTCAACCCATGGCCTCCCGAAGCAGCTTTAACACTGAAGTAATCGCCCGCATCACAGAGGGAGGTCGCTTCGTAAAACGACGCTCGCGATGACATGATGATTGATTTCTTAGTCGTGAATCCACCGCGTATATGGCGCCACTCATGCAGACAGAAACCTCATTCCGGGGAACGCCCATCCATGCGGGGTGGCTGTGTGCCAACTCTCCCGAATGTTGCTCGTGATCCCTTTCCGACGACGCTTCCTATTTACATTGCGGGGGTCTGATCGGACGGATGTAACCTTCGGGAGGGTCAGTTCCTTAGCAGCGAAGGTGCTCGCGCCGGATCATGGCAATCCCCACGGTCCCCTCGTCCGCGCCTCCCATCGAATTGGCCCTCTTGAAATATCAGATTTACCACGTAGGGGCCGGCCTTCGTGCCGGCCCTGCTCAATATCCTGCGTAGAAACGACCAGCTTCTCAAGTCGATTCCCCTCTCCCCGAAAGAAGAGGGAGAGGGGTTGGGGTGAGGGTATGCTATGGCCCTGGCCCACTTCCCTCTGTCACTATTATCCTTGCGATTGAATCCCCAACGCAAGGGCGTCCCTCAAACAGGAAGGAACTTCAACCCATGGCCTCCCGAA
>CAZMZL010000110.1:4923-10123 GCA_964570595.1 uncultured Anaerolineaceae bacterium
GGGAGGTCGCTTCGTAAAACGACGCTCGCGATGACATGATGATTGATTTCTTAGTAGAATTAACACCCGAGTACGTCCTTGCTGCTTATAAGCTTGTACGATAGACGAAGGAATTGAAATTGAATTCCAGTCTTTCCTTAACAAGCTGTTTCTAGTAGCTTGAAGGATGACTGGCCGACGGCCCAGGATCACAACCAGGGGTGCAGAGGCGCTGAAAACGACCCCAACGCGCAAAGGGATGAACAGGATGTGAAAAAGGGGCGAAAAGAAACCGTCACCCCGTTCAGGGATGCGAACGGGGTTGAGAAAAAATTGCGATATCATTCTGTAAGGCGAAGCGGGATCCTGAGTGGCTTCGACATCCCATAGAAAAGGGGAAGAACCAGCAAGGACATGCCAGAATTTTTATCATTGATCTCTCTTCAAGAAGCGGTTGAGCGTCTCCTGGATGCGCTGCCTGCGGGGGCCCAGCGTGCCACAGAAGTGGTCGCGACCGGCGATGCTTTGGGCATGGTACTCGCAGCTCCCATTCGGGCTCCCGAGCCGCTGCCCCCCTTTGAACGTTCAACGGTAGACGGCTACGCCGTGCGAGCGAGGGATACCTTCGGCGCCAGACCAAGCCTTCCCGCTTATCTTCAGATCGAGGGGGAGATCAAGATGGGAGAGCCCGCCACCATCATGCTCACGGAGAAGAGCGCCATCCTCATCCACACTGGAGGGATGATCCCGGAACACGCCGACGCGGTCGTCATGTTGGAGAACACTCAAGCATTACATAACGATGAGATTGAAGTGCACAAACCGGTAGCCGTTGGGGAGAATGTCTTAAAGAAGGGCGAGGATGTCGAGGTTGAGGATGTCGTCATCTCTCCCGGCACTCGCATTCGACCGGCCGAGATCGGGGGCTTGATGGCGCTCGGTTTTACGGACGTCACAGTCTGCGCACCTATTCGGGTGGGCATCATTTCCACAGGCGATGAGGTCGTCCCTCCCGCGACCGCCCCGGGGCCTGCACAGGTACGAGACGCAAATACCCATACGCTGAGCGCATTGATCGAAGCATTGGGTGGTGATGCTCATTCGTACGGGATCATCCCCGATGACTATGAAAGGCTGCTCGGAACGGTTCGAGCAGCCCACAAGGAAAACGATGTCGTCCTTATTACGGCTGGCTCGTCCGTGAGCGCCCGGGATATGAGCGTCGATGTCATTCGGGAGCTCGGTGAACCGGGCATACTCGTCCATGGGATTGCGATCAAACCGGGGAAGCCGACCATCCTTGCCGTAGCGGAGGGTATCCCCGTCATCGGTCTCCCGGGGAACCCGGTCAGCGCGCTCGTGGTGGGGGGAGTGATTCTACCGCCTCTCTTCAATCATCTGCTGGGGCTGGAGATCTACCCGCCCAAGCCGACGGTGAGGGCGGAGCTGACGACGAACATCGCCTCACAGACGGGACGAGAGGATTATCAGCCAGTCGCACTTTTCAAGGAGGGCGGAGCCTGGAGGGCGGAGCCTGTGTATGGCCGCTCCAACCTGATTTTCACGCTGGTGCGGGCCGGGGGATTGGTTCAAATTCCACCCGAATCGACGGGCCTGGATGCCGGCGCTTCGGTGGAAGTCCAGTTGCTGGTCTGATCTCAGGCTTGTGGCTCCCGATCCTGGCGGGCTGGCGAGGCAGCGGAATACGGATGGATAGACTTACGAGGGACTCTTCAATTTATTTGAGTGATATCCCGCTCGACGAGGCCTGGGCGATCTGGCGGCGGGCGATGAGTGAAGCCGGAAAATGGAGCCCGTTGGAGCGTGAGGAAATTTCGCTCACGGATGGACTGGGACGAATCACGGCAGAGCCGGTCTTCGCCAGGATTTCGTCGCCGCACTACCATGCTTCGGCGATGGATGGCTACGCCCTGCGGGCGGAAACGACCAGTCACGCGACCGATCGCGCCCCGGTGACGCTCAAGATCGGTGTCGAGACGGAGTACGTCGACACGGGGGACCCGCTTCCGACCTGGGCGGATGCCGTCGTTATGATAGAAGATGTTGAACCCCTTTATGCGATCGAGGAGGGGGAATCTCCGGAGGCGATTCGCATGTTTCGCAGCGTTCCGCCCTGGAGCCATGTGCGCAGCGTCGGCGAGGACATGGTCGCAACCGAGATGGTGCTTCCCTCCGGGCACCGACTGCGCCCTGTGGACCTCGGCGCGGTGGCCGGGTGTGGTTTCAGAAAGATATCCGTTTGGCGAAAACCACGTGTCGTTATCCTCCCAACTGGAACAGAACTCATCGCACCCGGTGAGGATGCAGAGCCCGGTGACGTGGTCGAATTCAACTCGACCATCTTGGCCGCTCAAATTGAATCGTGGGGTGGGACCCCGATTGTCCTGGAGAGCGTTGAAGATGATCGCGCTCGCATTCGAGAAAGAATTTGTGATGGTATCGGGGAGGCTGATCTTGTGCTTGTCATCGCCGGATCATCGGCGGGGTCCGAGGATTACAGCGCATCCGTGATCGCGTCGCTGGGCGAGGTGCTCGTCCATGGAATCGCCGTTCGGCCTGGACACCCAGTGATCCTCGGGATGCTTGCGGTTGAAAGCAAGGGACTCAAGGACGTCCCCGTTGTGGGTGTACCGGGCTACCCTGTGTCGGCCACGCTTACCGGGGAGATTTTCATCGAACCGTTGATGGCTCAATGGACCGGTCGTCGACCTCACGAAGCCCCTATTATCCCCGCAAAGCTGACACGGAAAGTCCATTCTTCCCAGGGTGATCTGGAATATCTGCGGGTCGTCCTGGGCAGGGTTGGGGAAGAGCTTATTGCCGCTCCGCTTTCTCGGGGGGCGGGAATCATCAGCTCGCTTGTGCGCGCGGATGGAATCGTCAAAATCCCAGCGGGGATCCAGGGGATCCAGGCGGGCGATCTCGTCGATGTGGTTCTTTATCGGACCATGGAGGAGATCGAACACACGCTGTTGGTCCTCGGCTCTCACGATCTTACAATCGACTTAATCGCGCAGTTCCTTGCACCAAGAGGGGTGCGTCTATCGGCTGCAAACCTGGGGAGCGTGGGAGGGCTGGTTGCTCTCGGTCGTGGGGAGGCGCATATCGCCGGCAGTCATTTACTCGACCCTGTAACCGGAGAGTACAATCTCGGTTATATTCGCAAATATCTCCCGAACAAGCCCGTCCAGGTGATCGGTCTGGTCCTTCGGGAACAGGGCCTTATCGTCGCTGTGAGCAATCCTAAAAAGATCCAATCGCTCGAAGATCTCACCAGAGAGGATGTCTCCTTCGTCAATCGACAGCATGGCGCCGGAACACGCATCTTGCTCGATCATCACATGGCGCTGCTCGGGATTAAGACCGGGCAAGTTAGCGGATACGAACATGAGGAATTCACACATCTCAATGTGGCGGCTGCAGTTGCCAGTGGACGTTCGGATTGTGGTCTGGGCATACGCGCCGCTGCAGCAGCGCTCGACCTCGACTTTATCCCGCTGTATGAGGAACGCTACGATCTCATCATCCCCTTGAAACATGCCGAGAATCCGATGGTAAAATCACTGCTTGTTCTGCTGCAGGACGTCGATTTCCGGGCGACCGTTGCGGCGCTCCCTGGTTATCGCATCGATCCCATGGGTGAGCAGATCGCCACGCTTTCCTAGATGGGGGGCTCAACCATCGCGTAAGCCATGCGGAGCAGATCGATATACGACAGCGGTCGTCGTGTTTGAGATACAATACATCCAGGAGCAGCTATGTGTGCGCAGGTTGTGGGAGAGCATAACGAAGGTAAACAAGAATGGAGCGACCCGCAGGATCAATTGGGACGGCGGCTTGCATACCTGCGTATCTCGCTGACCGATCAGTGCAACTTCCGCTGCATCTATTGCATGCCGGCGCACATCTTTGACGCAGGCTATCCCTACATTCCCCGTTCGGATTATCTCAGCTTTGAGGAAATCACCCGATTGGCTCATATTCTGGCCGATATGGGCGTGCGCAAGATCAGGCTCACGGGCGGCGAGCCTCTCCTGCGGCTGGGTGTGGAACGACTCGTGGAGATGCTTGTCCCGATTCCGGGCATCGACGAGGTCACGATCACGACGAACGGTTTTCTGCTTGCGCAGAAGGCCGCGGGATTAAAGCAGGCCGGGTTGAGCCGATTGAATGTGAGCGTGGACAGTCTTGACCCTGAGATATTCCTCATGATGAACGGGGCGCGCGCCGAATTAAGCGATGTTCTCACAGGCATCGATGCGGCGGCGGAGGCCGGGTTTGAGGGCACAAAGATCAATGCTGTGATCAAGCGCGGGATCAACGATCATGGCATCGTCGATCTCGCGTTGTATTTCCGGGAGCGCGGCAACCCCGTTCGTTTCATCGAGTATATGGATACCGGTACGGTCACAGATTGGCACATCGACCAGGTGATCACAGCCGATGAAATGATTGCTCTATTCGGTGATAAGGCTCCCCTTGAACCGCTCCCGCTCCAGACGGATGACGAGGTGGCGCGTCGCTATCGATTCATCGATGGCGGGGGGGAGGTTGGCTTTATCACCTCCGTCTCGCAACCATTCTGCGGAAGCTGCACCCGGCTGCGCCTCACTGCCGATGGAATGCTGTTCACCTGTCTGTTCGGAACCGTCGGGCATGATGTTCGCAAGCTGCTCATGGAAAAAGCCGCCGACGATGGGGTCGCCGAATTTGTCAGGGCCCTATGGAGTGGAAGATCGGACCGTTACTCCGAAGTCCGATCGAGAATTCGCACCCCACTGAAGAAGGTGGAAATGAATCGGGTGGGAGGTTGATGGGGGGAATCCTGTGAACGTTCGGATTAGATTGTTCGGGATTTTGAAAGCGGATGCGAATGAAGAGGCGTTCGAACTGGATCTTGGGGAAGGAGATATGACCGTCTCGACGGCCCTGGAAACAATCGAAGGCCGCTATCCGCAGCTTAAACCTCGTATGGCTGCACTTGCTTATGCTGTGAACCATGAGTTCGTCGATGCCGATTACGTGCTTTCTGACGGCGACGAGATCGCGTTGCTCCCACCTGTGAGCGGAGGATCGATATAGGTGGCAAGGATCACAGAATCACCCTTGAATATGGAGAGCCTGATTGCTGAAACAGAGGACCATGCGGTCGGCGCGTTGATCCTCTTCTCAGGTGTGGTTCGAAATCACAACGATGGTC
>CAZMZL010000111.1:0-10114 GCA_964570595.1 uncultured Anaerolineaceae bacterium
GCCTGCGGCCGTCATGACGGGGAACACGGAAGAATCAAGCATGAACCGCCGCAAATCATCCGGCTGACGATTGAGCACCACCGAAGCCAGGTACTCGTACACCATCGGACGAGCATCAAAGACGAGCGAGGGCAAATCGCGACCCGATAGTTCTCCCGAAAGCAGCAGCCCCGTCACCCACCCTTTCGTCTCTTCCAACAGCCGGTCGGCATGCGCTTCAGACAGGGTCAGCCCGGATTGTCGTTCTGCGAGGGCGATCACCTCATCCTGCATCAGCGCAAGGTCCTGCGGACCCAGACCCCCGAGGTTTCCCTCAGCCATCAGGCGGGCCAGGGAGACCTCCAGAACCTCGCGTCCCGCTGCGATCACGGTAACTTGTTCTGGCATGATTTCCAGGAATGTGTCGAGGAATGCAGTCGTAGCAATGGATGTGTTGATGAGATGCACATCATCCAGGATGATTGCGAAGGTCTCGCTCACATTTTCGTCAATTACGCTGATGAATACACCAGCCAGCGCCTCGGAGGAGGATCCTGCAAGGTTTTGAAGATCGATCTGGGAGTGCAGTCTCCTGAACCGCCTCTGGAGAGAGATGTTGAGGAGATTGGCGAAATGGAATACGTCCCGATCGGCGTCCGACACCCGGACCCAGCAAACGGGCAGCTCTGTGTGAGCAGTGAAATCCGCAAGCAGCGTCGTCTTGCCGTATCCCGGGGGAGCGGCTATGGCGATTAACTTACGGGGTATGTTGGCATGGATGTCATCGACCAAGCGCTCTCTGTGGAGCTTGGTCTTATCGAAGGTGGGAGCTGTAATGGCATGCCGAATAACGGATTCGAGTTTCGCCATCGGAACCTTCTGCTCCTACTCGCTTGCCGCCTCCAAGATTTCAAACTCGAAGGGCCTTCTTTCGATTTCCCCCTCCTCCTCGTAATCTAGCAAAAGCCATAATGTATGGATACCGACGATGCGCGGCCCCCTCAGGTGCAATGTGAGTGACATTTGTGGCGTCGTCGCACCGATGATGTTTGTATGTGCGATCCGTTCTCCCTCGACATTCTCAACCCAAAGCTCCAGATCAGGAGGCGCCTGGAAAGGGGAAAGCTCAATCTCGATCCGAAGCCTCCTCCCATCCGGATATGGCTCAACATTCACGGTCCGAATCCGAACATCTTCAGGCGGCAAAGGAACTTGATCAGGATCTACAATGGGTAATTCCATACCATCCCAACCATCAAGTATAAGGTATTATTGACCTGGTACAAAACATTTAATCAGGACTAAATCTGGAATAATTAGTTATGTAAATCACACTCGAGGGTGATCTATGAAGAAAATAATTGGTTTTGAGACGCTTGCAATACACGCCGGACAACCGCCGGATCCCACCACTGGCGCCGTCATGACGCCAATCTTTCAAACCTCCACTTACGAACAGGAAGCCGTCGGAGTGCACAAGGGATATGAGTACTCTCGCACCTCTAACCCCACCCGGAGCGCCCTTGAGGCATGTCTGGCGGCGCTTGAAGGTGGATCCAATGGGTTCGCGTTCGCGTCGGGGATGGCCGCTGCAGATACCGTCCTCAAACTCCTCGACCCAGGTGATCACATCCTCACGATGAGCGATCTGTATGGAGGTTCCTATCGCATTTTTCAACAGGTCTATGCAAGGTACGGTGTTCAGGCGACGTACGTTCCTGTCGATGCGCTTAATCGGATCGAGGACATTATCCAACCTGAGACTCGACTCGTCTGGCTGGAATCTCCGAGCAACCCCTACCTGAATCTGGTCGATATCGGTGCGGTATCCGATTCCTTGAAGAAAATGGCGGACCCCCCCCTGCTCTGTGTGGACAACACTTTCGCCACGCCCTACCTCCAACAGCCGCTCACGCTGGGCGGGGACATTGTCCTGCACTCGACCACAAAGTATCTCGGTGGGCACTCGGACGTCGTCGGCGGCGCGCTCATCGTCCGTGACGATGCCATTGCCGAGAAGATTGGATTCCTGCAGAATGCGGTCGGTGCCATTCAGGGGCCGATGGACAGCTTCCTCATCCTGCGCGGGATCAAGACGCTGCCGGTGCGGATGGATCGGCACGCCGAAAACGCCCACCAAATTGCCCGCTACCTTCAAGAGCATCCAGGCGTGAGCACGCTTTTCTACCCCGGGCTTCCATCTCATCCCCAACGCCACATCGCAAAAAAGCAGATGCGCAACGGCGGGGGGATGATTTCCTTCATCCACCGGGATGGTCCTGATGCGGCGAGACGTTTTGTGGAGGCGATGGAACTCTTTATGCTGGCCGAGTCGCTGGGCGGCGTGGAATCGTTGATCGAAATACCGGCAATGATGACGCATGCATCTACGGCTGATTCAACGCTCTCGGTAGATCCGGCCCTCATTCGTTTGTCGGTGGGATTGGAAGCCGTGGAAGATCTAATCCGCGATCTGGAACGCGGGTTTCAATCTTCGTAGGGACGCACCACAAATGATGTGTGCATCGGTCGACATTGATAAGGTTGATTTGGACGAAACGACCGGTCACCCAGGTGCCGGAGATGAATTTTTCCAGCGTTTATCTTGGTACATACTCCTCTCCCCCTCCACCCATCGATGAGCTTATGACCGCCAACGGGTCCCTCATTCCATCAAGATACCCGGGGGATAATCCCCTTTCGTAATTTATTTGCAGGCGCGTTCGATCTGGTTCGAGTTCAACGATGATCTACAAATTGATTCGATCAGAGTGAAATTGATCCAATGGGAACTATCGGAGTGGTAGAATAGCGAGGTTTAATGTAGACAGGGAGCATGGTTTTGAACACGGTATCCGGGCAACTCATGGAATCCAGGTGATCCTGGAAACATATCCAGCCCGAAACCTTTATCACAAGTAGAGATCCTGACTATAGGAGATTCAAATGACCAATATGGAATCAGCGCTCAGATACGCACAAGAAAATCGAACCCGATTTCAGGATGAATTAATTGAATTCCTTAAAATCCCCTCGATCTCTACCTTGAGCGAACACAAGAAAGATATGGGGGACGCTGCGAATTGGGTTGCGGCCCAATTGGATGATTTTGGATTTGAAAACATCAAAGTCTTCCCCACCGAGAAACATCCCGTCGTCTACGGCGAGCACCTGGCCGCGGGCGAAGGCGCTCCAACGGTCCTGTTCTATGGGCACTACGATGTACAACCCGTGGACCCGCTTGATGAATGGGAAAGCGATCCTTTTACGCCAGAAGTTAGGGGTGAGGACATCTACGCGCGTGGCGCCTCGGATATGAAGGGCCAGGTTGCCGCGCATTTAAAGGCTGTCGAATCCATGGTCAAGACCTCCGGTCTTCCCATCAACTTGAAGTACATGATCGAGGGGGAAGAGGAGATCGGTTCCCCGAACCTGGAAAAGTTTCTTGACGACAACAAAGAATTGCTCGGTTGTGATTTTTGCTTGAATGGTGACTCTGGAATTCTGGCTCCCGACATCCCCTCACTTACCTACTCCTTGCGCGGGTTAGCCTATTTTGAAATCCGACTCCAGGGTGCGAAAAGCGATTTGCATTCAGGCATCTTCGGCGGGGCCATCGACAACCCGGCAAATGTGCTCGCCAGGTTGATTGCCGGCATGAAAGATGAGAAAGGTCGCATCCAACTTCCGGGCTTTTATGACAACGTGAGACCCCTCACAGAGGAAGATCGAGCTGCCACGCAATCGATGCCGGATGAATGGTGGTTGGAACAGACCGGTGCAAGAGCGACTTTTGGTGAAGAGGGATACACAAGTTCTGAACGGGCCGCGGCACGACCCACACTCGATGTAAATGGAATTCTCTCTGGCTTCACCGGCGAAGGACCTAAAACCGTTCTGCCCGCAAGAGCGATGGCGAAAATTTCAACACGGCTCGTCCCAGATCAGCGGCCGGAAGATGTTGAAGCGAGCATGCGATCTTACCTGGAAGAGCATGTGCCGCCCACCATGACCTGGGAACTTGAGATGATCTCAGAATGCTTGCCCGGCATCGTTGAGAGGGATTCCCCGCTGGTCATTGCTGCGAAGAATTCCCTCAAAGCTGTATGGGATGTAGAGCCAGTCTTTGTCCGTCAGGGAGGGTCCGTGCCGGTTGTTGGCTCGATCAAGAACCTACTCGGGGTCGATAGTTTGATTATGGGCTTTGGCCTACCTGATGACAATCTTCACGCCCCGAACGAAAAATTTCACCTCCCAAATTACTTCAGGGGCATCGAAACCTTTATCCGATTCTCGTACGAGCTGACAGAGTAACCCATATGCACAGGTGTCGATTTTATGTCTGATAAATTACCCACGTATGGTGGACAAGCGGTAATCGAAGGTGTGATGATGCGCGGCGCTCAAAACTGGGCGGTTGCAGTTCGGACTCCTGATTCATCCATCACGGTTAAGAAAGAAAGACTTGGGCGGCTATATCGCTCCAGATGGATCAAGGTGCCATTCGTCAGAGGTTTATTCGTCCTATGGGATGCTCTTGTCCTCGGGATAAACGCGCTCACCTATTCTGCGAACATGCAAGCCGAGGAAGATGAACAAATCGAAGGCGCATCGGCCGTTCTTACTCTCGTGTTCTCCCTCTCACTGGGGATCGCGATTTTCTTCCTTCTGCCTGTGGGTGTGGCCTATGTTTTTGAGGCGTTCCTACATCTGTCGACTGGGTGGGTGAACCTGATCGAGGGAATATTTCGTCTCGCACTCCTGATCGGTTATATATGGGCCATTGGTCAAATCCCCGATATCCGTCGAGTGTACGGTTATCATGGCGCTGAACACAAAACCATCAATGCATTTGAAGCAGGCGCCTCGCTTGAGCCAGAGGTGGTGAAGGAGTTTCCGAGGGAACATCCTCGCTGCGGAACAGCTTTCTTGCTGACCGTCGTCGTCTTCTCCATCCTCTTCTTCAGTTTCCTGGGTCCCATGCCTCTCCTGCCTCGGCTGCTCAGCCGCATCATATTCGTCCCTCTCCTGGCTGCGCTCGCATACGAGTACATCCGCCTTACCGCAAAATGGATGAACCATACATGGGCGAAGCCGTTGATCGCACCGAACCTGTGGCTTCAGCACCTCACGACTCGCGAGCCGGATGAAAGCATGCTCGAGGTAGCCATCGCGGCATTCGAGGCCATGCGGATCGATGAGCTGACGTTAGAGAGCCAACCGTCGACCGATTAATTGATGCGGAACCCAGCAACCATAAGCTCCGGCGACGCTCCTCGTGAATTTATCATAGCCGGAGCTTTGAGAATGGGATGCCGCGCCGATACCCCATCGCCACACCTATCACCTTCCTGAGACTCAGCCAGGTCCGGGGAGAAAAAACACGAATAAGGTTCCCTCGCACGACGCATTATGCTCCTGACACGGTTCGGCCCACGTCCTGCTGGTAAAATCGTATGAAGGGAAATGATCATGGTGGCACATCTCAAGCTACGTAATGAGGAATTTGAAATCCGATCCGGCATGACCCTTCGTGCTGCACTGATTAAATTGAATATCGAACCGGAATCGGTCATTCCCGTAAGAGATGGTGAACTCCTCACGGATGATGAATTACTGGAAGACGGCGATCAAATTCGGTTGGTTGCCGTCATCTCTGGCGGCATGGATTCGGGATGAAATGCAGAAAGTGTGACCAAAAAGCTGCCATCCATATGCGTCATCATAAGCTGGCGCTCTGCAAGGATCACTACCTGTCCTGGGTTCCTTCTCAAATCAGTCGCTCGATCGCCGATTACGCAATGGTCCATCCCGGTGAACGTCTTCTGGTGGCGGTTTCTGGCGGAAAGGATTCCCTGGCTCTCTGGTACATCCTGTATATCCTCGGCTATGCACCCGATGGACTGTACATTGGGCTGGGCATCGATGATGGATCCGGTTACTCAAATACATCGCTCAAAGTAACGAAAGATTTTGCAGCAGAACATGGCTTGCATCTCATCGTCGCGGATGTGGAAGAGCTCTATGGCTCCACAATTCCTGAAGCCGCATCCCTCTCACCCCGAGGTCGCGAAAAGCCCTGCTCGGTTTGCGGGCTGACCAAGCGTCATATCATGAACCACATCGCCCTCGAGGAGGGGTATGACGTCCTCGCCACCGGACATAATCTCGATGATGAAGCCGCCGTCCTGTTCGGAAACACGATGAACTGGCAGATCGGATATTTATCTCGGCAAGGACCTGTTCTGGAATCAAAAGATGGATTCGTGAAGAAGATCAAGCCCCTCTTCCGTTTCTCTGAGCGAGAAACGGCTGCATACGCCCTGTTGCGGGGGATCGAATATATCTATGAAGAATGCTCATACGCGCAGGGCGCAAAATCCATATACTATAAAGAACAGTTGAACAATCTGGAGGCAGATCGACCCGGAGCCAAACTTGCTTTTTACCTCTCATTTCTCCGGGCGAAGGCCAGCGAGGGGTTTTTAATAAATGCTGAGATGGGCACATCACTCGATGCATGCCATACTTGTGGGCAGCCCACCTCCGCTCCGGGAACGTGTGCATTCTGCAGAACCTGGGACACGATCCAAACAGCCAAACATGAACATGGGAAGGACGGTTCCTAATGACAGATCCTGCCGATCTGGGAGACCTCACACACCTGGGTGGAGAGACGGGGCCATCCCGTAAACTGGAAGCTTTCCCCAACCATCACCGAGACCGGTCCTATGTCGTCCGCCTCGAAACCGACGAGTTCACCTGCATTTGCCCCGTGACGGGTCAACCTGATTTTGCAACCATCAAAGTCGCCTACATTCCAGATGAGAAAATACTCGAGTCGAAATCATTCAAACTCTACATCTGGTCATTCAGGAATGAAGGCGTCTTCCACGAACACGTCAGCAACATCATCCTCGACGATCTTATCGAAGCGCTGAATCCAAAATGGTGTCGGGTGATTGGTCAATTTAACATTCGCGGGGGGATCACCATCACGGTCGAAGCGGAGCACGGAAAGAGAGATCCGAATAACGCGTGAAGAGCTACCGCTGGTATCATATCGTCGTCGCGGTTTTTGTGACAAGCCTCATCGTCTCCAACATCATCGCGGTGAAGCTGTTCTCGATCAGGGGCATCACGTTACCCGCCGGTGTCATCCTCTTCCCGATCGCCTACATCCTCGGAGACGTCCTTACCGAGGTTTATGGATACGCTCGCGCCCGTGAAGCCATCTGGATAGGCTTTGGGTGCAACCTGCTTGCTGTTGCCGCGATCTGGATCGCAGGGCTTCTGCCCCCCTCCCCCGCCTGGCAAGCAGCCTTGATGGAAGGTCCTCAAGAAGCTCAAAGGGCCTATGATGCCATCCTCGGATTCGCGCCTCGCCTTCTACTCGCTTCGTTCGTGGCCTACCTGTTTGGGGAGTTCTTGAATTCGTTCGTCATGGCCAAGTTAAAGGTCCGGACTCAGGGACGTTATTTATGGGTACGCACCATCGGCTCCACGCTTGTCGGTCAGGGCGTCGATTCATTCTTCTTCATCACAATCGCCTTCTACGGCATACTTCCAACGTCGGTCCTGCTCGCTGCGATCCTATCTCAATGGATTTTCAAGAGCCTTTTCGAGGCATTAGCGACCCCCTTCACCTACCTTGTTATAGGCGCATTGAAGAAATCGGAAGGGGTTGATCCCTACGATGAGGGAACAAACTTCAGCCCCATCAAACTGTAAGCCTCTAACATAGACGAATTTAAAGACGGCGTGAAGAATCCCTCACCGCCGTCTTTTTCCTCGATAAATACTTAATCAAATTGACTTAGGCCGTCTCAAGATAGTACTCGATCTCCCAATCCATGACTCGAGTACAGTATTCCTCCCATTCTGCCCATTTCGCTCTTGTGAAAGCTTCGTAGGCCACCTCTCCGAGGACTTCACGAATAGGCCCATCCCCCTCGAGGTGACGGAGTGCTTCGGCGAGAGATCCGGGAAGCTGTGAAATCCCCTTCTCTTCAAGTTCTTCTGCGCTCATCTCGTAGATGTTAAGGTCATTCACGGGCGGCGGACAGTCCAACTCACGCTCGATTCCATCCAAACCAGCCGCAAGCATGGCTGCAAACGCAAGGTAAGGATTGCAGGAAGGATCGGGAAAACGCAGCTCGGCGCGTGTGGAAGTCTCTCGACCCGGTGTATGACTGGGGATCCGAATCATGGCCGAGCGATTAATCTGAGCGCAGCACACATATACCGGCGCCTCGTATCCAGGAATGATGCGTTTGTAGGAATTGACCGTCGGCGCTACGACGGCGGCCAGAGCGCTGGCATGATCGATTTGGCAGGCGATGAATTGGTAGGCGGCTGCGGAGAGATAATAGGGATCATCACCGTCAAAGAAAACATTTTTTCCCTCATGCGTGAAGATCGACTGATGCGTGTGCATCCCGGATCCATTCATCCCAAAGATGGGTTTCGGCATAAAGGTCGCCGTGAGCCCCTGCTGCGCGGCCAACGCCCTGATCGTGTATTTTAACGTTACGACATTGTCCGCCGCTCGAAGGGCGTCCGTGAAACGGAAGTCGATTTCATGCTGACCCAACGCGACCTCATGATGCCCCATCTCGACCTCTAAACCCATGCTGGAGAGCGCCAGCATAAGCTCGTTGCGAACCTGCTGAGCCTCATCGCTTGCCGAGAAGTCGAAGTAACCGCCGACATCATGCGGAACCGGGTGGATCATGTCGGGTCCATTCCTCCGCAGCAGGAAAAATTCTGGCTCGGGACCCACGTTGAATTGCCAGCCTCTCTCATCGAGTTTGCTTAAAACGCGCTTCAGGACACCCCGGGGATCGCCGAGGAATGGCTCCCCGTCGGGGAGATAGATATCGCAAAAGACGCGGGCCCGTCTTCGATCCGACGAGGACCACGGTAAAACAGCATAGGTGTCCACATCAGGAAGCAATCGCATGTCGCTCTCCTGGATACGTGCAAATCCTTCCACCGAGGACCCGTCGAACCAGATCCCGTCCTCAATCGCGATCCTTAATCGCTCAACCGGAATGTCGAGGCTCTTCACCGTCCCGGTGACATCGGTGAACTGTAAACAAACAAATCTCACCCCGTCTTCTTTGGCTTGTTCGATGATCGAGCTCGCCATAACCATACCCTCCATTCACTAATCCCTGTTATTTCTGTGATCCCCTGTTGATATTGCTGCCCAGATTGTCTGGATCATATTGGATGCCCGCCATCGTCTCATCGTGCCTCGGCACTGGATGATGATCATCCATACAAGATACCCCCTTTTACCACATCGACGATGTGCATGCGTGACCACCCCTCTCGCCTTATCCAGGAGAGGTTAATAAAAAACGACACGCCGGGCGTGCCGTAAAACTCGGGAGATCCGCCCTCTCAATCATTTCAGATAACCAAAAACGCATAAAACGGCTACCCGACCACCGCATTTCCCTTTGTCACACCCGTCGCCGGGTTGTTTTTGGGGAAATGCTTTTTGAAAGGGAGAAAGGAGCTTGTGGCGGGCTCCAGAGGCATCCGCTGATCTTTCCGATTTTCCCCGAGATAACCCCGGGTTAGTCCTGCCCTGCGACAGGTAACCTCCACCTCGTGATCTCATGGCAATCCATGAGATCCATACGCTAGACTCCCAATATTCAGTTGTCCATTTGTACTTCTGAAGCATTCTAGCAAATGGTTGTAGATTGGTCAAATCTTACTTCTGAACTTGGTGTGCTGTTTTCTGAAACCACGAAGGTGCGGGGAGGTTTGCAGTTAGTGCCAGGTTCCGTGTTAATCATAAGAAATAATCAGAAGTATTGGAATGAGTATTGACAGGCCTTGGTCGTTTACGCCAATGCCTGTTTCTTTACGGACTTATTACTCTCGTACCGAGCCAGGGTTGAGACGTGCACCGGACTCCCGACGCCGATGGAGATCAGCTAGTCACAATCCTCAAGGAATTCCTGCAGGTAGTCTCCCGGTGTACAGACGACGATTGGAAGAGCCCCTTGACGGATCTCATCTATTATGAGTAGGTGCTTTCGATCCAGCGTGATCAGATGAGTGGCATCGCCCTCGCGGGCGGCTGCCAGGACGTGGGCATCCTTGGCGGCGACCAGCT
>CAZMZL010000112.1:0-9862 GCA_964570595.1 uncultured Anaerolineaceae bacterium
GACATAAACCGGGATAGACACCAGAGGGGAGGGGGGTGGGCCGGATATGACCGAACCGTCTTCTGAGCGAAAAAAACCTTCATGGCATGGGCAGTCGATCTCAGCGGTAGCAGGGTTGAAGTCGACGATACATGCGAAATGGGTACAGACGGCTGAATATGCGACCAATCCAGGTTCGGGAAGATTGATGACAAGTGCGGGATATCGTCCATAGCGCACTTTTCTGGATTCACCATCCGCGATTGAACCGACGGGTCCGACCGCCACGGGTTCCGATGGAACTTCTTCCAGGTTCTTGGGCCAGAAGAACGCGATGATGGGGCTCAGGACGAGGGCGACGCCCGTCGCCCCCAGAAGTGTATTGAACGCCTTGATAAAACTGCGTCTTGTGATATTCGTTTCTTCAGGTGCCATCGATCTCTCCTGCTGTCGATTATGCCATGCTGAACAATCGAGAAGATATCAGGGCAGGAACCCCAATATGGTGAAGACGATGATGAACGCAAGGACTGCGATGGAAAGAAACCAGCGAAAACGGACCGCCCGACGCGAATCTTCTTTCGCGTCGAAGAATGGCCAGAGTACAAGGACGAGGATGGCAAGTGTCGGGAGCAGTACACCAAGAGTCTTGGGGACATATTTCAGCATCTGGTAAAGAAACAGGAAATACCATTCCGGTTTTGCGTGGGCTGGTGTGTTCATGGGATCGGCTGGTTCTCCCAATCCCAGAGGGTTGAAAACACCGATGACGCCGATCATTCCCATGAGTATAAAAATACCGACGGCGACTTTGGCCTCGGTCGTAATATGATCCGGGAAGAATGGAATGGTCTTATCTTCTGGGCTATCGTCGATATTCGACATGGATCCATCCTTGATGTGACTTACAGCGGTTTTGATATCCCCTGACGGCGTACCATAAGAAAATGCGCGCCTAAGAGTGTGATGATCACAACCGGGAGCGCGAGAATGTGTATGGCATAAAATCGCCCGAGTGTGATCCCGGTCACGTCCCAGCCCCCGCGAGCAAACACGAGGATGATATCTCCGATTTGCGGAACCGCTCCGGCAATTTCCGTCGCCACGGTTGTGGCCCAATAGGCGCGCTGGTCCCATGGGAGCAGATATCCGGTGAGGCCGAAGAGCAGGGTGATGATGAATAGAAACACGCCGCTGACCCAATTCAGCTCGCGCGGCGGCTTGAAGGCGCCATGGATGAAAACCCTGATCATGTGTGCGACCACGAGGATGACCATCGCATTTGCCGCCCAATGATGTATGGTCCGAATAGCAGCGCCGAAGAAGACCTCGTTCTCGATGAAAAGGATGCTTTCGTATGCGGCCTCCGGCGTGGGTTTGTAATAGAACGCAAGTAAAATACCGGTGAATGCTTGGATGAGGAACAGGGTGAACGTGATTCCGCCAAGGCAGTACATCCAACGGGTTGAGAACAGGTGGACTGGTTTTGAGAGGATTATTTTGGTCGGCTCGACAATTTCATATCGATCGTCCAACCAGCTCACCGCTCTGGCCCATAGGGGCCGCCATTTCTTTCGAGTGATCCATACCGTTCCAGATTGATATGCGCCGAATACAAAAACAACACCTGCAAAACCAAAAAGAGCCCAACGCCAAACAGGTGTCCAAAGATTCTCGATTGAACCGCTAAGATGGCAGTGCAGACACGTGTCCTGCTCAATCTCCACCTGTGGTTCCTCCGCAGATCCCTCTTTTGAGGGGTCCAGGAGGGGTTCTAGCGATGATGGCGGATCAAATGGAGCTATCTGCTCAGAGTGAGCCTGTGTCGAGCCTGCGATGGCTGCGGTTACTATAAAAAAGCCGGTCAGTACGAGAACGAGGGCGACATGTCGGCGCTGCCTCATCCCCACCTCCTAATGGTTGTGAGCGTGTATACATGGTTAACGTACGACGTCATCCATACCTCGCTGAGCGTGGGTTATGGGTAAGATATGGGACGTCGCTCAATAAAGATAGTGTAAAGGCTCACTTTGTGCGTTGAATATCGTCCTGTGGGGTGATTACGGGAAAGAGCGAACAGACGGACGGAATCACTTTGATGTCGCGAAATCAGGAACTTTGATTGCATTTTTGATTTCACAATATTTGAAAATCGAAATATCTAAAGATCGCCGGATATCAAGCTCCATCGAATGGCCGCCGAACAGGCGGTCTCTTCTTACAGCCGTTAGATTTATCGGCAGCAGCGGAATATTTCCCCGGTTAAACGTCGGTTCAACATATTGAAGCGTGGTCAGTGCTCGTCGGAATGCCCTATTCCTTGCCTTCGATGCTTCTAAAGGCTTACATGCAGATTTTCGGAAGTAGAAGCCCAATGCCGGTTGGTATCCAGGTGGATCCGATCGGCTCGAACTTCGCGATTATTCTGATACTTGTTTCAATCCGCATGCGCCCGGCGCTGGAAGCTCTGATCAGGGAGAGCCCGTGGGCAACTACGGATCGTTGGGTTCTATTCCTCGAGAGGAAAGGGCCGATGCGAAGGCTCTGATCGATTGCCCCATCATTTTCTTGCGAAGCTCGTCAAGTTCATCTTCAGATAACTCTGCCTCCAACGTGGAGGTAAGTCTATCGGTACGGTCTCGAATCCCATGATCTTTCACTTCGTCCTTCGAGATGAGGATCCCAATCTCGAGGGCGCGTAGCTTTTCCCCGCGATGTTCCTTGATTTCGGCTATCCCGATCAAGCTGGATTCCATCAGCAATTGCGCATCGATTTGAACGGCAATCTGCAACGCCTCGGAGTACAGTTCAAACGCCTCTTCGATCTTGCCCTCCTCTTGGTCGAGGTCGCCAAGATCTGCAAGCACATTTGCTTCCCCCCATCGATCGCCCGTTGAGCGTCGAATGAGAAGGCTTTCTTCGTATAGCCGTCTCGCTAATCGGAAATCATGCTGTCGAAATGCGATGATCCCGATATTGTGGACAGTCGACGCAATGGCGCGACGGTTACCCAGTTCTTGTTTTATCACCAGACTCTCTTGAAACAGCCTCTTCGCTTCCTTGAGATCGCCAAGGTGATCCGCGACGTTTCCAAGATTGTTCAAGGCCGCCGCGATTCCCCACCTGTCGCCAATGTCGCGGGCGACTTGCAGGCTCTCCTCAAGCAACTCCCCGGATCGTTCGTAATCCCCCGACCGGAAGTGAAGGCTGGAGAGGTTCATTAAGCCGCGTGCGACCCCCTGGAGATCCCCCATCTCTCCTCGTAGGGAAATGCTCTCCAGGAACGCTTGTTCGGCGTCAGCATAACTTCCGTTGAAATAATGAGTGATACCGAGGAGGTTCAGAGAGTCTGCAGCGCCGGCAAGGTCACCCAGATTCCGAGAAATTTCCAAACTACGCTTCAGGAGATCGATGGCCGATGCGCTTTGTCCTTGAACGTCAAGGACATCCGCCAGGGTCCTCAGATAAAATGCCAGATCAACGTCATCTTCTTCATTATCGAGAATGTTACCGGCATCTTCAAGCAGTTGAACCGCGCGCTCCGAGTCCGAAACCTTATTGCAGAAATAAGCCATTGAAGCTAAACATAATGCATAGGCTTTGTGAGCGTCCCGATCCGATGCACCATTAATGGATAGGTAGGTTTTGTACCACTGAACTGCCTCACCGAAGGATTCCACGCCCTCGCCATAACGACCTCTAACATCCAGAAATCGTCGCCATGTTCGGAATGCCATAAGATGAACAGTCGCCTCATCTTGCTTCCAAATATTTCGCCATGCAAAAATGAAATTATTGAGATCTGCTTCGATGGCTTCCATAACCCCTGTCTCGTCAACATGATGAAGACTCTGATGGGTCTCAGCAAGAAATCGGAGGTAGAACGCAGTGTGTTCTGATAGGAGCTCTCGATGGAGTTTCGGATCGGCAACAAGTCTCTCCCTCCCGTATTGGAGCAAGATGGCATGAATATCGTATCGATTCGGGGAGACAAGCCGGATCAGTGACTTTTCTGCCAGCGAGGTAATATCAGCCACAGTTAAACCGCCTATTTTCTGAGCATGCAGACGGTTGAAACCACCGCGGAAAACCGTCAAACACTTGAATGCGTACTGTTCCTCAGTATTTAACAGATGCCATGAGTAATCAAAGGCGGCGCGCATGGATTTGTGTCGCTCAGGTAGATCACGATGCTGGGCTACAAGGATGTCCAGGCTTCGCTCGAGTTCATGAGCGACTTCGGAACTGGGAAGAGCCGTCGCTCGTGAAGCGGCCAATTCGATGGCCAGAGGAACCCCTGCGACGGTGCGGCAGATTTTCTGGACAGGAAGCCGGTCTGCCTCACCGAGCTCAAAATCAGGCGTGATGCGACGAATACACTCGATGTACAGCTGCACCGCGCTGAATGTATGCAGAGATGCCGTGTCCAAAGGATCGGGGTAATCCAACCCCTCGAGTTCGACGACCCACTCCGCGCGAAGATCCAGGCGTTCTCGAGATGTAATGAGCATCTTGATCGTGGGAGCCTCGCTGATGATTTCCCCGAGTAATCCTGCGCGATCAACCAGATGCTCGAAGCCATCTAGAAAGAGGAGAAGCTCCTTCCCCCTGAGATAGTCGATGACCTGTTGCTCCATCCCGTATTTTCCGGGGAGTATCGCGGGAAGCGCGTGTGCGATCCCGGCACACATCTCTTCCCGGGTCTCGATATTCATCAGTGGAACGTAAAAGATGCCGTTCAGGAACGCGGACCGGAGCCTTTCAGATGCTTCCAGTGCCAGGCGTGTTTTACCGATTCCTCCGGGGCCGGTGATGGTAAGCAGGCTGCAATCTGGACGCAATAAGCGCTGTGTGACAAGGGGTAACTCGTGGTCACGCCCGATAAAGGGGGTAAAACTGGGAGGGAGATTGTATTTTCTGGTCGATATCGAAGCCCGGATTCTCTCCGCCAGGACTTGAGTTTCAAAGGATGGCTCGACGTCAATCTCTTCTTCCAGGATCTGTCGGCACTCGTCGTAGATGGTCAACGACCTGCTCGGTCGATCGTCCCTTGCATTCACGAGCATCATGTGTCGGTAAGCCGGTTCATAGAGTGAATCGATTTCGAGTTGTTTGGAAGCCCACCGGATCACATCGCTATTCTCTCGTCGCTCAAGGTGATGGCAGACGAGTAGTTCCAACCCCTGGAGTGTTGTCCGTTCGAGGTTTTCGCGTTCGATCGAAGCCCATTCTTCGAACCTTTGCGCGCCCGATACATGGAATCCCCTTAAGAAATCCCCTTGATAACCGTCCAGAGCCCTTTCCAGGCGTTCGAGCTCTTGATCTCCGCTGTCAAAAACCTTGCCGCGATCGGCGAGGAGAGGATCCACGATTTCTCGCAAATTGTTCGCATCCACGGAAAGAGCTGTCTCCTGGGCGATTCCGACTTCGTAGCGGCTGGTCGAAAGAAACTCGCCCATCCGTTTTCGGATGCTGGAGAGCACAACGTTCAAGTTTGCGAGGGCGCGCTCATGCGAGAGCTCGTCCCAAAACATACCCGCCAGCGTTTCTCGAGGATGACGTTCACCGGTTACGGCAAGATAGACGATGAGCGCTTCGGCTTTGCGGGAGACAAAACCGTCGACGGGTTCCCCTCCCTTCAGAATTCGAACCCGGCCGAATGTTTTAATAGAAAATGAATTCATCGTGTAGGTCGCAACCATCAGTGTAAATGATTTCTAAATCGTGGGTGAATAATGTAGTATCTGCAGAAGATGCAGCGTGGTAAGGACGAGATTACGCAGGGTCACCGCAGAGCTGCGCTGGGGCATGTGTTTGTAAGGCTGCATGATCCAGGGGCAATGATAATACATCAACGGCTCTATGAACAAATGGAATAAGCGGAAAGGCCAGTTATTTCTGGTGCTGGGCAACCGTCGTCACGCTCAATGATCATGAGCCCGAGTTGAATCGGCGAGGAGCAGGGGTGGGATTGAATACAACATGTAAATCGTACGGATCTGGCGTAATGTTGATGAGGCCCCCTTGCGGATTGCGCTGGCTCATCCCAAGTATGCACAGCGTTGACCTTTCGGCAAGATGGCGTGGTTGTGCAAATACATTCGCACGACGATAAGGCGGTTCCTTCAACCGTCTTCTTCGGAAGAATAGCTTTGAGCACAGCGACTCATCTGGTTGTGCTTCTGAAGAAAAATTCGAATTGTCGATAAAAAGACAGAACTCCTTGAGTCACAAACCGATCGGGTTGAACGTTAGGAGAGAAATGTTCGATAAATATTCGAGTCGTCCGGAATGGAGTCATCTCATGAAAAGATCACCCTCATGCGTCGTTGCTTTGATCCTGGCTGCCGTGCTCGTCTCGTGCAGCCCCGGAAATCATGGCCCCTCCGCCTGGATCGATCAGCCGTTGAATGGTATGGAGCTTGCGTTCGAGCCCGTGGTTGTCACCGCGCATGCCTCCGATAGCGACGGGGTCTCGACCTTCGAGTTTTACCTTAATGATGAGTTGGTGCAAACCATGGCTGCACAGGGCGATCGCCTGGGCGAAGCCTCCTGGGAGTGGGAACCCTCCCAGCCCGGAGAGTTCACCATCCGCGTGGTGCCCATCGACAGCCAGGGCAATCGCGGCCAGGCCGCTCAGACTCGCGTATTCATCGCCGACCTTGATCAGGGCGACATCATCGACCTTTCTCAAGTTCCCGTTCAGGGGAACGTCCAGGCCGGCATTAGCGCCATCGAATGTCTGGCGGGGCAGACTGTGGCGGTCACCTTCGAGATTTTATCCCCGGTGGGGATTGATTCTTTCGCCGTTTGGAACACGGCCATCCAGGCAGAACACAACGAGACGTTCCAGCAGCCCCTGCCAACAAGCATCTCCAGGACGGTGGAGGTCACGGAACCTGTTCTGGATAAAGTCAATCGCAGCCATCAATGGGGGCTGGAGGTCAACATCCCCGGGCAGGTTGCTCCTTTATATACCTATGCCGTGGAGCCCAACGACCGCTGCTCCGGGCATTATAAGTACGAGCTGGCCGGTGAGGGGTCACCTCTGGTGGACCTGGACAAAGTGAAAGCCAAGCAGAATGCCACCTGCCGTCAGGGACCCGATGCGGTATTTAGTCCGGGCGGTTATCTCATGCAAGCCGATTCGGCGGAAGCTATCGGCAAGCTGGCCGACCAGTCCTGGATACAGGTCCAGCTTCCCGAGGGCAGCCAGATCTGCTGGATCGCCGCCAACCTGCTTGAGTTTGGCCCTAACCTTCTGGCCAACTTGCCCCCCGTCGCCCCGCCGCCGCCGCCCATCACCGCTGAGCCGATCGTGACCGATACACCCACCCCCGATACCGTCTCTCCGAATATCTCCGGCGTGAATAGCGACCCTTCGTCGATCCTCACTCAGGGCGGGGGATGCCCGGCCTACTCCCGTACGACGATCGTACAGGCCACGGTCACTGACAATGTGGGTGTCGACCTCGTCCAGGCGACCTGGAGCGTGGGCGGCGAGAGCGGTCAGATTTCACTGTTCCGCGCCGATGGGGATACCTTCGAGGGAACTGTGGGCCCGGTGAACTCCGTCGGTACACTCAATATTAACGTTACGGCTCGTGATGAAGCCGGCAACAGCAGCTCAGCCAGCGCGCCCGCTGTGACGGTACAGAATTGCATCGAGTAGTTTAGAAACCGGATGGGCAGGGAGAAGGAAGCCGGCGAACATGCCAATGCTGGCGGGTGAACATCCAGGAGGAGGTCGTGATGCGTAGAAAAGGGCTCACCATTGGACTGATCGGAGCTGGCCTGGCCCTGTGCTTATTCCTGGCGGTCATCGCCTTCATGGCACTGCGGGGTCAGCGGGCGGTTCCCCCGCCTGCCGTAGGCCCCACGGTGCTCATCACTCGCCCTGCAGTTGATGCGGCCAGCGCAGCATCCCAGGCCATCGCCATCGAGGCGGTCGTCTATGGGGATAACCCCATCCATCGCGTGGAGCTGTGGCTGGATGGCGAACTTGCCCAGACCGTCTATAACCAGGACCTGCAGCAGGCGGCGCCTCTGGAGGTCAGCTTCAACCAGCTTCTCACCGCCGGCAGTCACCTGCTTTTCGTGCGGGCGGTGGACAGCAGCAATCTGATCGGGCAGAGTCTGCCCATCACGGCGCTGGGCGCCCCGGACATTGTGGGCGAGGGTCCCTTCACACTGGTCACGATCCAGCCGGGCGACACGCTGGACGAGACGTTGGCTGCCAACGGCACGGACTTGGCCGCGGTTCTGCCCAATAATCCAGGGTTGAGCGGCGGAAATGCACCCCCGGGGACCAACGTCGCCATCCCCGCTCCGCCAGACGGCGGTCCCCAGGAGAACGCACCCGCGGGGGATGCAGCTGCGCCCCCGACGAATGCCACCATCCTCGACGTGCGGGAATATTTCCCCGTCGGCTACCCGCCTTTGTCGCTGTTTCCGGCTCAGGCGCTGGGTCCACCCAATGCCCCATCCGGCCTGTCAGCCGGTGCCTCCGCGTGCCGCGTCCAGCTCACCTGGGCGGACAACAGCGACCAGGAAACAGGCTACAACATCTGGGTCACCGGCCTGGGCATGCCGCCGCGCGTGGCCGCACGGACCAATGCCGCGCAAGCCACGGGCCCGGTCTCTGTAGAACTGCAGGCTGTCGGCGCCGGCGACTTTGTCTATTGGGTGGAGGCCTATAACGCCCGGGGCGCCCAGCCCAGCAACCAGGTATCCGTTTCTTTTCCCGGGTCCTGTGCCAATCAACTCGGGGGCACGCTGATGATTGAAGCGCTGGACTTCAGCGCCCCGGCCCAGTACGACCGCGCCTACTGCTACATCTCCGTCGAGGGGAATCCCGAAGTGCGCCTGCCCGCCGGGAAGGACGAATTCATGCAGGTCAAGGGGGGAAAAGTCGATCTGGTTTCCCTTCCGGCAGCCTCCCGGAGTTACAGCATGGCGATTCCCGACGATCTGTCGCTCACATTCGAGGGGAAATGTATGGGCTGGGCCGGCGGCAGTCTCCTCAAACTTGGAAATTTCAGCCAGACTGTGGCGCAAGCGCAGTGGGACGGCGTGCCTCTGCCATTGAAGGGTCCCGGCTTTGAGATCGGCCTGCGCGTCTCTGCCTCCCAACCCGGTGGCGAAATGGTGCTCTTGAGCGCGCCGGATCCGGGCATCGCCCCGCCTAAGATCCTCAAGCTGGAGGCGCCGATCACGCTGGGGGACGTCGGCATCGACCCCTTCGAGGCGATGGACTACCTCGACCGGGGCAACCTGCGCACGTTGACCTGGGAATGGTTCCCCTATGCTCCCGGCACGATGAGGATAACCGGTTTCACGATCCTCATCAACGGGATTCCCTTCAAACAGATCGCCTCCCCGGATGCACGCAGCGCGGAGATTCGCGTGCCCGGGTTCTGCGGCACGAAAGTGGAGATCAGCATGGTCGCCAACGTCGACGAACGCCAATCGCTGCCGGGCAACGTGGTTGTCGATGTGCAGCCGCCGTGCACGCTCTACGCCATCGCGGATTTCGAGCAAGTACGCTTCGCCTGGACGAATGATTCCGCGAAGCCCGGCAAAAGATGCGAAACGATGGAAAGCTTTTTCGAAATTTCTGTGATGGAGATCTTTGATCAATATCAAGACGATGAACAACGGGGCCGAAAAATCGTAAAGAGTTTCAACGGCGGCGGCTTCTATCGACCGGTGAGTTGCGGCCGCTATGACATGAACTCCCTCGCCGGAAGTTTCTACACCAAGGACGAGCGTAACCCCACCCAAATCGTTGTGCCACTGCGCCTCCTTGAGGGTCATGAAACAACCTATGTCATTGAAGCAACGATCTGGGATTACGATTCGTTCAGTCCTAACGATAAGATCG
>CAZMZL010000113.1:0-9788 GCA_964570595.1 uncultured Anaerolineaceae bacterium
GCTGCTGCCGACGCCGGGGTGGAGTGTTCCCCGCTGATAACAGCGCTCAAGAACCTCACCTGCCGGTCCGGACCTCTGAAAGATTACAAGGAGTTAGGCTATTTACTGGAAGGTGAATCGGCAATACCCGCAGGGCAGAACGAGGACGGGACGTGGTTCTGGATCCTCAACCCGGATTGGCAGGGGCACTGCTGGGTGTGGAGCGGCGGCGTTGAGACCGTTTGCATGCCCGACAGGCTCCCGTTGATCGCCTACGATCCGCTGCCCACAGAAACGCCCGAGCCCTCGGTGTGCCGCCGTGACCTTGGTCGAAGCGAGTGTGCTGCCGCTGGCGGGATCTATCGGGTCGGGGATGCGCCGTTTTGCGAGTGCCCTTGATCGGGTGCGAATTTCGTCCTTGTGCATTTCTGATGAGACATCGGAAGGTCGTTGATGGACTGCGCACCAACGACCTTCCCTCTCCACTTTCTCCCTGCCAGGATTTAACGCCCCATCTACGTTATCATTACGCTGGTGAAAAACCCCGGGGCAAACTGCGGGGCATCTTCCACGGGAAAAGCCTGAACGGGGGTTCCCACCCGGTTCCCCCGCTTGCCCTTCATCCTCGCAAACTGGGGCGTATTCTGGCTTTTCCCCATAAATCAAGCACCAGGAGAAACCAACAATGCGCCATCGCGTCACTGCAAAGCAAGAGAATTCGAAAATGTGTATGGTCTGTGGGCTGAAAAACCAATTTGGTTTGAAAGCCTCGTTTTATGAGTTGGAGAATGATGAACTTCTGGCCATCTTCCGACCCTCTGAAGAACACCAGAGCTATCCCGGACGCCTCCACGGCGGGATCGCGACGGCGGTCCTCGACGAGACCATCGGGCGGGCTATCTTGATGAGAGAGCAGGACCTCTGGGGTGTGACCATCAACTTCAGCACTCGTTTCCGAAAGCCGGTCCCCATCGATGAAGAGATTCGTGTCATCGGACGTGTGGACCACATCGCCAACCGGTATTTCGAAGGCTCCGGCGAAATTCTCCTTAAGGACGGAAGCGTCGCAGTAGAAGGCAAGGGGAAATTCATCAAACTCCCCATCGATGACATCGCCGATTTTGATACCGAGGAACAGGAATGGCGCATCACCCCTTCGGATAAGGACCCAACATTTGTAGATTTGTAACGCACTTCATGAAAATCGTACTCAGACTTTCGTCTATCGAACTATTCTCGTGTATCCTTATTGCCCCAGCGCCTTCATGCCCGCATCCATGGGCATCATGAGCAACCTAACCCTAATGATGTGTTACCTTCCTGCTCCCATATGCAAATGAAAGGCAACCGTAAACTAAATATACGGGTCATTTGCCGTATTCTTGATGTATCGAGTGCTTACAGAGGGGAGGTTTTCGTTGACGGACTGGGTTGGTCAAACCTTGTCCAAAGTCCGTATCGAAAGACGGATCGCCCGTGGTGGTATGGCAGAAGTTTATTCCGGACGCCATACGACCCTGAACCGCGCCAGTGTGGTGAAAATCCTCTACGCACATCTTTCCGAGGATCACCGCCTCATCACCCGATTCCACACGGAAGCACAAGCCATCGCAGCATTGCGTCATCCTAACATCGTGCAGGTCTTCGACTTCGATATCTTCGAAGGTCGTCCGTATATTGTGATGGAACTCCTGGAGGGCATTACGCTCGAAGCACACTTGCTCAATCTCCGAGAGCGCGCCCAGTTGATGTACCGAAGGGAAATCGTACGATTGACTCGAAAGCTTGCCGAGGCACTGGACTATGCACACAGTGAGGGAGTTCTACATCGAGATATAAAACCCTCCAATGTGATGGTCTGTAATGGCGCTTCAGCCGTCATCCCCGGACAGCCGCTGCCGCCTGATTTTGAACCCGTGCTGACTGATTTCGGCCTTGCCCGAATAAGTTTCGGTACCGAGCTTACTGCACCAGGAACGATCATGGGCACCCCCGCGTATATGAGCCCGGAACAAGTCGAGGGGGGCGCCGTTAATGAACGATCGGATATTTATGCGCTGGGAGCGATGACGTACGAGACGCTTGCCGGGAAATTACCTTTTGGCTCTTTAGAAACTTCACCTGCATCGATCATGTATCAGCAGGTTCACACCCCGCCTCCGCCACTGCCCAATGCAGGACCTGCGTTGTCAAGCGTGTTGAACCGTGCTTTAGCGAAAAAACCGGAAAACCGACAAGGTACAGCGAGCGAATTAGCCCGTGATCTCAAGCTCGCCATTCGTGCAGATGCGAACACGGCTCCAACCAAACCGCGGCCAAAGTTCCCCCGCCGTATCCTCTATGCCGCCATGGGAATACTCCTTATCGGCGGGGCGGCTTTTTTCAGCATCAGCCAAGTCAGGGGCTCAAGCAATCTCCCCAAATCGTCACACACGGCGACTCCCGTATCCACCATCCAGCCGACTGAGAGACCTCCGGCGGTGCGCGCAGGCCTCGATCCCAGGGCACCTGCCCCACCCGCCTTCCCGGAAGAAGATGTCCGTTCGGGACTCGACCTCAACAGCCCCGATTACTTCAACTCCTTTCTTACTTCCACAGGCTGGTACCTTTACGACATGTCGGACAGCGCTGCGTACCGGATCGAAGACAGTCATCTTATCGGCACCGATTACGTGCCCGAAGAGACCTTCACCTGGTGGTCCTGGCTTGGCCGGCAGTCAGGCAACGTCTATGCCGAGGTGAGCGCGACGAACGGTGATTGCATCGGCAGAGATTCCGTCGGCATGGCGGTCCGAGTTGATGAAGATTCGGCGCGGGGGGGCTACGGTTTGGAAATTTCCTGTGATGGGTTTTGGCGCTTTCGTCTCCACCATGAATCTAAAAGTTCCAGGGACCTGGTGGAATGGTCCCCTTCCGAACTTATCCATACCGGTCTCGGCGCCACGAATCGACTCGGTCTTATGGCTTTTCAAGGAAACTTTGTCGTTTTTATCAACGATCAACCGGTGGGCACCGTGACCCATGGAGATTACAGAAGGTCATTTGGCAACTTTGCATTATATGTTCGCGCCTCCCAAACGTACGATTTGACCGCGACCTTCGACGATTTCGCATTCTGGCACGTGCGCAGCATCCCGGATGCGTACCTCCAATAGATTCCCCTCCTTCATCCAACTACACGACCGCTCGGCAAACGTATTCGCCCTCGTGGGACGCTTGTGATAGCAGCATACCGGTTTAGGGGAACGATACCCCCGAGAGCTGCTCAGGCTGGGATTCAACGCAGGCGCTGTACGCGCAATCCCTGTGAATCATGAGTGCGCTTCATACCCTATCTTTGAGGGCACAGCCCGGTCTCATCCCGATTCACAATTGCATAAAAGTTCGTTTAGAAAATGGGCTGTCTTAGAGAGCGCCACTTGCGCGTAAGCGTTTCAAGATCCCTGCAGTGGATTTGCTCCTGTCCATGGTGTAAAAGGAAGTCCATACACCCCCGATCCAAGGAGTTCCTCACACTGCCGCGTGGCATAATCGATCCCAAATTCGAGCAGGGCATCCCGATCACCTTCATCGAGGGCATCGATGACGCTTTCCAAATTCCCAGCCGCTTTTTCCGTTTTTGGCGGGAATGTCTCAAAGGATATGGTTGGTTTTGACTTCGAACTCCAGAGATCCACCAGTCGCATGATTAATTTCCTTTCATCACATCCACGCCGAAGCCTTCATGCTTTATACCTCTTCCGGCCTGCTCGAGTTCTCGCCGCACCCCGTCCTGCATCCGTATGCGGATGGGTTCATACAATACCAAGTTTCTCCGGGGAGGTCCACCCTCGCAGCATAAGGGAACTCATTGCAAGCCAGAAATTCACATGGCCCGGATCAATATCCAGGGGTCCACCTCCTGAAAATTCGGATGCGAGGAAAGGATGCGGATGTTAACCCCCCTTTAATATGACACGAATAACATACAAGCAAACAATCACCGAACAAAGGATCAAATTTAAGACCGTCCAGATGGTTTCCCGGTTTCGCATCATCCCACAAAATCCAGTCTGGATCGGGGAATGGGAGGTCCAACATGTCAAAGAAAACAATTGCTCTCCTTGGTGCAGGATTTGTAGCCACGCTCATCGTGGGCGTGCTGCTGGGCGTCGTCGCTGCGAAAACCATCCTCGCCCCCACGATGAGCATCAGCGGAGATGAGGACCTCGAAGGTGTGCAAATCATGCTCGATGAGGCATTTCAGACCGGCATGTTGGTCAGGGAAGTAGTGGAAGGCAGCCCCGCCGAGGCGGCCGGATTTACCGAGGGCGATGTCATCCTGAACGTGGAGGGTGAGAAGGTCACCCTCGAACATCCGCTTGCCGAGATCATCCGTGGATATAAGGTCGGTGACCAAATCGAGATCCAAATCAGCCGCGATGGCGAGGAACGTACGCTCGAGGTCGCCCTCGGAGCGCATCCAGAAGATGAAGATCTGGCCTTCCTGGGCGTGGCAGGGGGACCGTTCCCAGCTGGATTTATGGGGCGCGATTTTACCGGCGAGGGCTTCCGCCGCTACCGGGATTTCGGATTGGATGAAAACATACCCTTCGATCACCCTGAGTTCGACTTCGAATTTATGGAGGGTCCTGGTCTCATCGTCATGCACGTCGCAGATGGAAGCCCTGCTGAGGAAAGCGGCCTGCAGCATGCCGACATCATCATCGCCGTGGATGCTGAGGAGATCACGGATTTCGAACACTTTGCAGGGATCATCGAAGCATACGATCCCGGGGATGAGATCACGCTTAAAGTCTACCGTGGAGGCGAGGAACTTGAAATCCTGGTCACTCTAGGGGAACACCCGGAGGAATCCAACCGTGCCTACCTGGGCGTGATGGGTTTTGGTTTCTATCAATTCATGCCTGAAGAGTCTCATCCCCGCTTCGAGTTTGAGAGCCGGGGATAATCCCGAGCGACCATCACTCCTGGAAAAGCACAGGGTAGGGTCTTCGTCCAATCGTTGGATAACGGACCTTACCCCTTTTTTACCTCCAGGCTTTCGAGCTCGGGATGAACCTACCGCTCTGCAAGCCTGCCGACGATGGAATTGACGAGGTTGGACGACGATTTCCCCCAACCTGAATTCTTGATCTCCGACCACAATCGGTTCACTTCGGGATTACTGGGATCGAGACGTTTGGCGGTGCGCAAGCAGTAGACAGCATGCTCCCGTTTTTCTGCAACCCGGGCAAAGAGCAGGTACACATCGACACTCTCCGGGTAGTCCTTCTGCGCCTTATGAAGGATCACTCTCGCCTGCGCTTCATCCCCGTCCAGAATAGCTTTTTCCGTCCATCGAAGATACTCACTCAATTCCATGGTTCACAATCCTTCTACCTAGGTTCATTCGCACACAACAATCATAATCCGGAAGCACCCATCAGCGACTTACAGATAACTTTCTTTTTAACATGCGTATTTCAACCCATCATCGTGGAGCTTTCCAAGCGTTTCAGATCGTGGTGTGTTCCCCTGATGCCGTAATCGCTATTTCGTCTTGGTATCACCTGCGGAGATCTTCCGATCACAAGTTCGACGGAATCGATCCTGGTTCGCATCGAAGTTTTAAAAGGTTTCCACCCCTTAATCGCCCGAAACGTGAAGTCAGATTGAAAGCACACGTTCATTCTAGACGATCGGTAACCACGGCAGCAATCCAACCAAGGTCATAGCCCATCCATCGTCTGCACCACCATGTTATTACAGATGGTCCATGATGCCTTCGGCCCACTTCATGCAACCCAATCCAATACGATGAATAATAACAGAGCCAGGGACAAGGGTATTCTATTAAGAACCATCCTGGAAATTGGGTTGATGAGTATCCTGTTGGTGGTGGGTCTCATGTGGTGTATCGGGTTGTTATAGGTCCCCCGCGAGTTTGATCCAGGGGATTTCATGAATCTGATCCAATGCAGAATCGCACGCTGCATACGACACAATCTCCGTTCGTTTTCACCCCTGCTCCTTCCATATCCCGGCAGAGATATCCAGTGAAGAACCCCACAGCAAGCTGCAGGGTATCCCATAAATCGCCCATAGATCCAATCCCTTTTCGAAAGAGTGACCAAAACGCCGGCAGGCGGGTAAATCTCTGCCGATGTTGTCCGCATGATCTTTTCCAGGAAACGAGCCTCCGACTTCCGTTTGGCAGGGGAAATAAGGGCATCATGCCAGATCGAACTTCTTCAATCGTTCTTCACAACTCGGGTCAGGTCTGATATGATCTTCACCTGCAGCGAACCGACCTCGGCGTTTTGCGGCCGGGGTTTTTGTTTGCCGCCAAGTGATCAATCGAAGGGTAAACGGAACAATGCAAGTTACTCGTGAGGATCTCCGCAATCTCGCCATCATCGCACACGTAGACCACGGCAAGACTACGCTCGTCGATGGCATGCTCAAGCAGGCCAAGATTTTCCGCGAAAATCAACCGATCGCCGAGCGAATGATGGATTCAAACGAACTCGAGCGCGAGCGCGGGATCACGATCCTGGCGAAAAATACGGCCATCTCAATCTTCGACCACGAGACCGAGGGCATCGTGAAGATCAATATCGTTGACACCCCCGGACATGCGGACTTCGGCGCGGAGGTCGAGCGTGTCATGAATATGGTTGATGGGGTTCTGCTGCTCGTCGATGCCGCTGAGGGTCCCATGCCTCAGACACGCTTCGTCCTGAAGAAGGCATTGGAGATGGACCATCGTGTCATCGTGGTGATCAATAAAGTCGACCGGAAGGGCGCAGATCCCGATCGTGCGCTGAACCAGACCTTCGATCTCTTCATCCAGCTGGGCGCCAGCGATGCGCAGGCCGATTTCCCCGTGATCTACACGAACGCCGTGACGGGGCAGGCTGCCGTCACGGCGGAACTCGGGCCCGATCTTCAGCCGCTGTTCGAAGCCATCCTGCGTCACATCCCCCCACCGGTCGTCGATCCCTTCGCCCCATTTCAGATGCTGGTGACGACCATCGGGCACGACCCCTATCGGGGAATGACGGGCATCGGCCGCATTCGTGCCGGTCATCTTGAGCAGGGTATGGCGATCACGCGTATCACGACCGAGGGTAAGACGGTCTCCGAAGAAGCGAGATACATCTACGGATTTCAGGGACTTGAGCATCTCGAGGTCGAAAGCGCCTCAGCAGGCGACATCGTATTGATCGCCGGCCTGGAGGACGTTGCCATTGGGGAAACGCTCACCGATCCCGATCACCCCGATGCTCTCCCCGTCATTCGCGTCGAAGAACCCACCGTTCGGATGACTTTCGGGGTCAACACCTCTCCCATCGCCGGTCGAGAAGGCCAGTGGAGCACTTCGAGGAAGCTGCGGGAGAGGCTCTACAACGAATTACGTACCAACGTCGCACTGCGAGTCGAGGATTCCGAGAGTGCGGATAAATTCACCGTATCCGGACGTGGAGAGCTTCACCTGGCGATCCTGATCGAGACCATGCGTCGTGAAGGTTACGAGTTCCAGGTTTCCCGACCCGAAGTTATTTTGCGGAGTGAGGGCGGCGCCATGCTCGAACCCTACGAGGAGGTCTACATCGAAACGACCTCCGAATCGGTCGGGACGGTCGTGGAGATGATGGGCAAACGCCGGGGACAAATGCTGGATATGCAGGATGATCAGGGCGATACCGTCCGGCTGCGCTACATCGTCCCAACTCGAGGCCTCCTGGGTTTTCGTTATCAATTTTTAACGGCGACACGCGGCGCCGGATTTGTACACAGCATCTTCCATGATTACCTCCCCATCAGCGGAAGCCGGTTCGGAAGGACACAGGGTTCGCTCGTGGCCTGGGAGCCCGGCACGACCACGACCTACGGATTAAAGAACGCCGAGGAGCGCGGGCTGCTCTTTGTGGGACCGGGAGCCGAGGTTTACGAAGGAATGGTGGTTGGGGAGAACCAGCGTCCTGGAGATCTCGTCGTGAACGTTTGTAAGAAACGGCATGTCACCAATATGCGGGCCTCATTCCGCGAGATCGATGAACGCCTTACCCAGCCGCGCGAGATGAGCCTCGACGAATCCATCGAGTACATCAACGATGACGAGCTGCTCGAAGTCACACCCCGCAGTCTGCGCATTCGCAAACGGATCCTGGGCACGACCATGCGCAACAAAGAGACGAAGCGCACCAAAGAAGCCCTGGGTGTGTAAACGACAGAACGTCGGGAAAGTTGATGCCAACGTTCCATCCATTGTCATTTTCCCCAAAAGCCCCATTGTGGAGGGATACAGAGATCGGCGATCCCGATCGTCGACTAGGGCTCAATTTCACATATCAGGTATTTGGAATACCAGGTGTATGATCCAAGCCCCATCGTAAAGACACTGGACACCGAATGAACGCCGCTCTCTGAGCAAAGCAACCAACCTCCATCAATCCCAGCGATGGGGCCTGAATCCCAGCGCCTCGCTGGTCCGTGATCATCTGTTACAGAGCCGATATCTACGAAATCTCCATAGCTCCCGGTCCTGTATGTGCCCCGAATCGTGGTGCGCAACCACTGGTCACCCAGAATTTCAAAAACATCTGATTCCCGATAGCATTGATACCAATCGCCAGGGAAACCATGCTCATTATGCCCATATCCCCAGACTGATTCCTGGACGCTCAATGCCTCACCCCAACTCGCATCCAGAACCCGCTCCGAGCCCTCTCCGCTCATGATATCGGCTGTGAAGTACAGGCGCGCAGCGCTTGTGAGCGTATCTCCGACCCTGGGGACGTTCTTGTTACACCAGAACAAAACCAGCTGACCGGTACCCTGAACGACGTATTCGTTGTTCTCATAATTCGATTCCGCGAGGGTCGCTTCCGGATTGACGATGACCGTGTAACCCCCTTCCAGTCTCTCCCGTTGGCGTTCCGACACACCGGTAAGATCGAAAACCCGCATACTTCCCTCATCGATGGTGATATCCGGCCAGGAGGCCGCGAGATAAGCTGGTTGGCCATCGGGCAGCCGGGTCTCGAGAGCGACGGTGCGACCCACCAGGGGAGCATCCCCCGTATTCTCAACCGTGACTCTCAGGCGACCCCCGCCTAGTGGATCAAAAAGGACCTCCGGGATCGTAAGATCAGGGATCCCAGGGCAAACCGGGTGATGAACCATCGCCCCTGATCGCTCCATATCCTCGAGCACTGCATCGTTCGGGTCGATCACGACGCAAGCGTCAAAGGGCGCGCCTACGACCATTTCGGGATGCCTGAGAACGGTCCTTTCCCCGGATTCGAGCACGAATTCCTCCCATGTGTACACTCCTAGAGAGGCGCCATCACGAGTTTGGAGCTCGACCTCAAGGTCTTTCCAGGGCCATGTGGCAGTTCCTGAATTGAGGACATCGACCTCGACCACGCCACTCGGCTCATCGATGCGAATGTCCTCAATCTGGATCCAGGGCAGCGGCTCCCATCCCGACTCGCCAGAACCTACAGGGCTGCCAAAGGCAGGTCGGTACATGTAGGTGATCGTGCATCTCCCATCATCCGAATCCAGACTGCCTTCATGAATTCTATCAAGGTGCTCATAACGATCCTCAATGATGCTCGATATACCCTCACAAATCAGATCATCACAACCGCGATCCCCTGAATTTCGGCAGCGCCCTGTATCCTGATCCATGATGTGGAATCCGAATTCGAACGTCCCGCCGAAGGGGACTTCCACAATCATGGACGGCATACCGGGATTCCCCCAACCTGGTTCGGAAAAAAGGACATCCAAGTCATACACTGTATCGTGACTGAACC
>CAZMZL010000114.1:0-3323 GCA_964570595.1 uncultured Anaerolineaceae bacterium
CCCCGTCGACGGTCTCGAAGCGTATGCAAGAGCCTGAATGCGATGTACGAAAAACCCAACCAGGAGATGTCGATCCCGCTGGCCAATCCTGGAGACTGCCCGGCAGCCTTCCGTGCAAGCCTGCTCAACGATTCTGAGGCTGGGTCAAGTTTCAAGAGTACAAAAAGCAAGATGATGAAGATGGTGAGCAAATCGATGATGGGAATTTTGGTTTTTTGCAGTGCTCCAAATAAGACACCCAATCCTGCAAAGACGAGCAAGAATATCATCACACTTTGCAGAGCCGGTGGTCTTGTGATGATGATCAAATCATCCACCGGCAGGTATCGCAGGAGACCCAGGATCATCACAACCGCCGCGATCGCAATCGTGGTCAGGATGTCCTCCTTTCGGAGAAATCCACCATAGCCACGCACCGTTATCCATGAAAGGATGGTCAAAGCCAATGCTGTCGTGGGAAGCCAGAAATCGGCATGCCGGAGGGCGCTCGCAGGTTGAAACCAGTACATCGCGACGACGCTCGTAATCAGCAGGAGCCAGTTCCGCAAGCGTAGTTTTGGAACCAGGCCTGTGAGAAGCGCTAATATCGTAAAACCCAGGATATGGATCAGGGTCATTAAAACCCCTGATAGATCCATTGAGGGGATGAATCGGACGTCATAACGATGATGGATAGAATGATGATGGATATCAGTAATGCGATGAAGTTTTCACGCGAAAATATTGTACGCATAGGATCATCACTCGCTCACATAACCACACATCTTCCACTCACCATCTTCCAGGACCGCCATGTAATTTCGATCGGCCAGATCAATATCCTGATCTTCGCCACCATAATTCGCAATGATCAAACCATCACACGCAACGATCTTGAAATCATTTTGATCACCAATTTCAGAACAAGACAGCGATTCGAGTCGAGCTTCAACGGCTTCAAATGAAGAGCCTTCCGCTCTCGCACTTTCTTCCCATGCCAGGCAAGCCTTATTCACCGCCCCAATGGCGTCTTTCGCCACCAATGCCTCCAGATAGCCTTCTATGGCAGAACTTGACGAGGACGCCGAAGGACTGCACGCCGATAAAAGGGCAAATCCTGTGAGCACGATGAGCAGGGGTAAACGTCGAACCATATCAACACTCCTGTAAATCATAATTATCATATTGCCTTCGAAATAAGAAAAGCCGCTCATACAACGGCGACGAGCTACGATGAATGTCCACTTGTTCAACTAAGGCAATATCCACGGGATACTGTCTGGAGAAGGTACTGGGGTCAGGAAATAAAGCGTCGTCCATGAATGCCAGGCCTCGTAGTCCTCATCCGTGAATCCCAGGTCGATCCAATCTCGACCAGCGATACCGCCTCCAATGTCTTCGATCGTTCCACCACCGTATCCCGGGACGTAAACAGGCCATCCGCGCATGTCGTTGTACCAACTTCGGATGACCCCGATGACTCCCCGACCGACCTTGCTCCCACTCGCTGTGCGTGAGCCACACCAGGATACCCCTAAATTGCATGGAGAATACGATGTCGCATAAACGGGAACAGCTCTCCAGTATTCAATCGATCCAGTCGATGTGGCTAGCGTCCTGACAACAATCTTCGTGCCGTAGCCAAGAACGCGGGGTTGAGGTTCTACCGCGACGATCCCTTCTTCGACGGTTCTCCCGACCTCCTCGCCATCTTCGAAGCGAATACGTATACGGTTTTGCAGTACGCCGTATGTACCCGGATCAATGACGGAAAGGTTATCAAGCTCAAGGTCATCTGCTGGTTGGTAGCTCGTCTCAAATGGAATTGGTTCGAGTTCCGTGATGACCTGCTCCTCAACTCTGACGACACGAATTATGCCATCCTCAGGTATCGCTTCAGTGGCGGAAGGTACAGCATAATCCAACCCGATCATGTGCACCCCCGCTGCTGCCAATGCGTCCTTGACAAACCCCCCGCTGGACCATACGGAAAGGACAGTATCATCCATTTCTATACTCACAAGGCGTGCACGGTTGATCACAACTTTGCCATCGCTCTCCGGCGAACGCTCGGGTCCCGGTTGGACATCGTCGCCCTCACGTAAAACGACATCGAGATTCCAGAGCGCCTCTCCCAGCGTTGGCGCCGCCGATCTCACCTGCTGCAGAGCTGAGCCATCATCCAGCCAGAAATCATCGGCGGGCACAAGCTCGATCATCTCTGGAGATTTAGATTGCGTGGATGCGATGGACTTCGGAGAACTACCATCTTGTGCGACCCGGTCTCCAGGGAAAATTAATATCCCCGCTTCTGAGAGGATATTGGATATCTCGTCTTGTGCTGTGTGAATCATTCGGGTACCTTCATTCGAACGGATCACCACAGGTTTGGCAGACTTTACCCTGATCGTCATCCCGGTCCTGATGTGCTCACCCCGATCCGGCCAAACGAGATCGCCTTCATTGAGCCTGATTCCCGCATCGGAGAGTGCCGCCGTTACACTGCGCGCATGGGTAGAAACTTGAATCTGAAGATCGTCATGCACAATGGTGACGGTTCTTGCAGTCGCCACATAGAAGAAACCGAGCGCCAGAGCCATGCTAAAGAGCGCGAGAATGACCAGACGATTTCTGGACAGTCTTGATTGCAAACCTGATATTATTCCCATGGGTCGGGAGAGTATACCAGACTCAACCAGCGGCGATAGTTGTGCAGACGCGTTCGGTAGCCAATATAGGAGCATGAGAGAATTTGACCTGCGCTCATGCGCTTCAACTTCCAGTCATGTCACTTTTCAACCTGATTCGCATCTATCATAATGGAATGAAAAAGTTTTTCACCAACAGGGAAATCAAAAATGCCAATTTATGAGTTTGTATGCGAGGATTGTGGTCATCCGTTTGAGGAGCTCCTCATGGGTGCAGCCGCCATGGATGAGCTCAAATGCCCTAACTGTAACAGCATCACGGTTCGGAAGAAGATCTCCTTATTTAGTTCCAGCGCCGGGCCCGATAGCGGAGGAGCGTCGACCAGCCGATCTTGCACGACGAGCACCTGAGGGATTCCTGGTTAACTGCAGGCCGTGAGCCGGCAATCCTTCCATGATCGAATTTAGAAGAAGTCCCGTATGATGTCATGCTGGCTCTTTATTATGTCGGAAAAACGGGGGAATACGCGGAGCGAACTTCGGGGAAGATTACGTACCCGACAACAACAGGAATATCAATAGCGTCCGGGTCGGCACCCCGACGGCACCCGGAGTTGCTCTCTTACCGCTGCTTCCTCTCGGACCTGACGGGTTTCGAAAGTCTCCGCCGCGCCGGACCCACCCGGACGCCATCGA
>CAZMZL010000114.1:3423-9641 GCA_964570595.1 uncultured Anaerolineaceae bacterium
GACCTGACGGGTTTCGAAAGTCTCCGCCGCGCCGGACCCACCCGGACGCCATCGACCAGCTTACCCCTCTGACAGGTCGATGTCAATGTGCATGCCTGCATGTGCATGCCTGCATAACCATATTGAATATGTAGAGACGCCCTGGTCTCGATATGGATCCCCGATTTGAGGCCGAGGCTTGCTCATCTCCATCTGGTAGTTCTGGGGGGCGGATCGAGGCATGGGTTTGCGATGGTCCCGGCGGGATGACCTGCTCCCCGCTTTCCTCGCAGGGAAGGACACGCCATTCGCATCCCATCTAAAAATTTGAAACCGCATAACATCCCCTCGATTTCACATCCTCTGAGCTTCAGAAACTGCGATTAACAAAGCAAAATCGCTCAGGATGGACTGAGCGATTGGCAAGACAAATCTGTCCATGTGTGGTGAGCTCACACCTATCGGGAGATTCGCCTTCAGCGGAGAGGGTGGGATTCGAACCCACGGAGCCTTTCGGCTCACGCGCTTTCCAGGCGCGCGCGTTAGGCCAGACTACGCTACCTCTCCCGTGTGTATTTGATCCGCTATTTCGGCTGAAATTATAACATGGTGCATTTAGGGTTCCGGGAGATACAAGACTTGCAGATTACCATCAATCGCCGACAGGAATACCATTTTTTTTCCATCGGGGGACACTTGCCAATCGTTATTCGCTATTGGGAGGGAAGTTTCCAACGGGTCCGTAATCCGCCATATTCGATCGCCTTCCAGATCAAATTGAAGGACATAGGGGTCCGGTTCGCTCATGCTCAACGGGATGACGAGCAGTTGGTTATCGGTCCTCCATCGATAGGCGCCATATACGGGTATTTTTTTGGATAGCCGCCCATCCGTTCGAACAACCCAGATCCCATTTCTCCCGGGATCGTTTTCGAAGGCGACGGTCGCTGCAAGCCACCCCCCGTTCGGAGAGAGAAGGACACTGCGAGGGTTGACCGCATCAAATAATCGCTGTGCGGCGCCGTCCAGGATCGAGACTTTCCACAATCCGGCGGGATCCGGGGGCGCGAGCCGGCCAGAAACCAGGACCGAATCATCCCCGATCCAACCGATGAGGCTACCTCCGTGGAGCGTTAGAAGCTCGCGGGGCTCACCCCCATCATAATTCGAAATCCAGCTCTTCCTCTGTCTGCGATCTGGAGATGTGATGGCACGCGATCCGATTTCCCATAGGACATGCTCGCCATTAGGTGAGATGTGCACCTCGCGCCCCTCGCTTGAGATTGGCCATCGAGATCCATCAGCCCACCGCTCCACATAGGTGACCCCCGCCTCGTTGTAAGCGACCAAGGACCAATCCTCTGAGTACGATCCCACTCTTGGATTGAATAAGGTGATGTCTCCACCCAGGAATGGGACACCGTACAGACCAGCTGGATCCTCCGGCGATGGTTTATCGAAGAAAAGTACCCACTCGGAGTCCATCGACCACGCAGAACCCGCACAACACCCCTCCTCGGTAAGGCTCACAATGGAGGGCGGGGCTTGCTCCAGAAGGACCGGAAAGAAAGACTCTTCCTGCGTGGGAGTTGGCAAAATAGGACCGGCAGGCTCGATGGTTGCAAGGGGAGGGATTCGACGATCCACCGGTCGATCCCCGCGAGTGTCCGCCGATGCTGGAATCAACCACATGCTTAAGACAATCAACCCTCCGATGCCGGCAATACCTCCCCGGGTCAGGTTCTTACCAATCATCCGGCCAAACCTCACGATAGCGGTTCAGAAGTGGGTAACCAAAACGGGTTTCAGGTTGATCATAAAGTCGTTGCCATTGACGAGGATTTTCAAGATCCTGGGCGAACACCCACGCGTGCCCTCCTGCAAGCGCGATTCTCTCCCAATCAGCATCGATCAATTCGATCGGATTGAAGGCGGTCGCATGTTTTTCTGTGTCACGAATTTCTAAATGAAGATGAGGCCTGGAATTGCAGGTACGATCAGGATCGCCGCTCAGCGCTACCGCTTCACCTGCTTCGACCTTCTGCCCAACTTTCAGATTGGGACGCACGAGTAAATGCCCGTAGAAGGACGCGTATCCATTCGGATGGTCGATCATGAGGTTATGAGGACCGGCCCCATGCCAACTGTCGATCGACTTTACAACGCCATCGCCAATGGACAGTATCGGTGTTCCACATGGAGCCGCCAGGTCAATGCCAAAATGTATTCCCTGTCCACTCCCATAAACCGTGTTCCTGTAACGATAGGCGAAGGCCGTATTGCCATAGGCCTGAATAAACAACCATGTATCCGGTCCCGGCTCTCCTGAAAATGGCAGGATAAATGGAGGAGGGTCTTCAACAAGAGTCTCAGCTCTCACCATGGTTGGGGCTAAGATGGACACCATCCCAAGTATAAGGATGAGACTACCTTTCATGAGGTTCTGAAGTGGCCCTTGTTGTGTCATTTCAACCGCATAACCTATGCCCGATCGCTTAACTCGGCCGGACCCCTCGGTGGGAAGAGATCTTTGCAAATCTTAGGTGCAAAACGTCGCACACAATCGGCCGATATTGAATTTGTCTTACAAATTTCCGCATACAACTCAGAACTTGGCCGGCGTGTGCGTTCCTGACTGACTCGATCCAGTTCCCATAAACCAAACCTTTGGGTCCATCCTCGATCCCACTCAAAGTTATCCACAAGAGACCAGTGATAGTATCCTTTCACCTGCCAATTCATATTCGCTGCCTTCCAGACTTCGAGTAAGTGTCTCAGAAGATAGCCAGGGCGAATTGAATCGCCCTCGTCCTCAATTCCGTTCTCTGTGACGTAGATGGGAAGCCCGAAACTTCGTGCCCAATTCAACGCAGTTCGCATACCCTCCGGGACATTAGCGATAAATCCGGTTGGGCTTTTTTCGGCCCCTTCCGGTAAAACCCCCTCACGAAAAATACTTCCCGGGTTCAACGGGTCGAAGCCAAATTCCTCGACCGTATAGTAGTTCAAACCCACATAATCCTGACTTTTCGCGGCTTCGGGTATCCGATCGCGCCAATGAAGAAGGCTCATGTGGCCGTCCGTAAACGCCCGGGCAAATAAATTGTTGAACGTCCTGCTTCGTACACTTGCCATCATTCTCTCAATGGGGTTCCTGACATTCGCAGGCCGAAATCCACGGTAGTGATGTGCGACACCCACGAGGGCGTCCTCCTGCAGCGAGTGAATCACATGGTATGCAGCCGCATGACCCATGATAAGGTTTCGGGCGACAGATGGCCAAACCTTGATGTCCTTTTTTCCTGGAGGGAACATTCCGCTCCCATAGGATTCAACCATGTACACATTGGGTTCATTAATCGTGACCCAAAGATGGACGAATTCTTTTAGAACGGAAACAACCTTTTTAACATACCTCTCAAAATACTTCACGGTTTCATGGTTTTCCCATCCCCCTCGTTCAGCAATCCAGGCGGGATTCGTGAAGTGATGTAACGTCACCATAGGCACAAGACCGCGATCGAGAGCGCCCTGGATGATTTCACGATAGTAAAAGAGCGCATCATCATCCCAGAGCGCAGGACCGGGTTCGACCCGACTCCATTCGATCGATAATCGATGGGAGTTCTGGCCATCCTCCGCAGCGCGATCAAAATCCTCTTTCCAGCGACCATTCCACCAATCACATGCACGACCTGACTTCTGATTGTGCAAGATTCGATCCTGCTCATGCTCCCAGGCCCACCAATCATTGTTGTCATTCTGGCCCTCAACCTGGTGCGATGAGGTTGCAGTTCCCCAGAGGAAACTCTCGGGAAAAATATACCGGGCGTCAATCAAGTTAAAACTCCTTACTCACCCATCTTCAGGGTGAACATGGCCCCTCCAATGAGTGCCCTTACGCCGGTGGGTCGAAAGCCTGCAGAGAATGCGTCCGCACTTCCGCGCGCATCACCGTCATCGATCCGATAGAGAATCATACGATCCGCATGCATCAATTCCTCAATGATGTGTGATAAGACGGAGGTGACAAAGCCCCGGTTTCTTCCTTCATCATCGGCATCTGTATAGATTTCTACGGCGTGATGGCTCAACCAATTAACACCTGCCGCTGCATAACCGCCTCTCCGAGAACGGATTTCGTACCGTGGCCATCCATTTGTATTCTCTGTTCGAACTGCGAGGATGTTCATGACTCGTTCGTAGAAGCTCAAGTTCAGTTTGTGGATCTCGTTGAATCTGGGTTCAGTGACGTCCACGACACCTTCAAGGATCTCTCTTTGATCCACAGGGATCGTTACGAGATAGTTCCTTTGGGCGCTCAAAGCAGCCTGGCAGAGATATTCAAGTGCATGACGATCTGCAACGAAGGGCACAATAAGAGGCCGGAAAAGGTCGAGTCCGGTCTGGGCTAATACAAGGAAACTCGTAAGCTTTTCACCAGAAGCATAATACCCATATAGGCGTATCTTTTCGGCGGGATGATCCAGTGCATAATAGGCCACCATTGCATCCCTCACCGAATACTTATTCAGGAGCGGTTCCAGCTCGGATCGCCTGCTTGTATCGATAGAAATGACTGTTTGCATACGGGTGGAGATTCTAACCCTATCACATTCTAAGGGAAAGCAAGTACCTGTCCTTGCGACGATGCGAAAAGGATGTGGTGGTCAAAAAAAATGGACGGATCACTCCAGATCAAAGCCCTGGGCCTCCGCAAAAACATCCGTCTTGGATATGGGCCCACCAATTGAGAATACGGTGATGTCAAAGGGTACTGGGGAGAAATCGTCCCTGATTTCACCCTCCCACACAGCATAACCCACGGGTGATCCAGCAGCGTTATAGGCAACGCCAAGAACTCGCAATCGATGTGCCGAGAAATCTGTTTCATCTTCCAGCATGATCTCACCTGACAGTTGAACATTGGCCCCATCCTCAGAGAGGTGTTCCCGGAGCCCGTCGAGCGAAACGACGGCATACCTGGCGCCTACATCCTCGATCCTCACACCCGACAGCAGATGCATCCTCACGCTCGGGATCTCCCCCTCCCATCCAGCGATCCTCATCATGAAGGGCATTGAGGTCCCCGGAGCAAGGAGATTCAATGGTCCGAATGCCGCGTATTCTCCGACCTTTGTCCCCGCCTTGACAACTTCAAAACTGACCGTCATGCCTTCGATTATCGCGTCGGTGTCATTGGTGATTTCTGAGATGCACAGCAAATCGTCGGGGGCCGTCAAGGTGCATTGAGGTGGGCTGGCCTCCACGGGCATGGGCGTGGGTGATGGGAGCAGAACCCCCACCGGTTCCCCTTCAGGCCCAGGAATAATGATTTCCTGATCGATAGACAGAAATCCTGGATCGATTCCCGGATTCGCGATGATCAGATCTTCAAGGCTCACTCCGTATCGAATGCTGATGCCAAGGAGGGTGTCTCCCGTCTGGATGAGATGAACGAGAGGCGTGGGGGAAGGATGCGGAGTTGTCAGAAGGACCGGCGTCGATAATTCCTGACGAGGCGTTGATCGCGGCGTTCTCGTAAGGAAAGGCAAGAGTGCCCGTGTCGGAGCTTCGGTAGAGGATGTTCCTGGCGTCACACAGGCGTTTAAACTGATGACCGCAAACAGAAGCAGGAGTGTATTTCTCATCACGGTTCGATTATACCAATTGGGGGGTAGCAATGCGTTCTGCGCTGTGCTAAACTCGCAATCCAGATTAGGGAGGCTTGCTTGACGACGCAATCTGCGAACATGCTCACCGAGGCGATTGCGGCGATTCGAAACGGGGACCGCCATCGAGCGAGAGATCACCTTTCACGGCTTCTACGAACCGACTCAACCAATGCCGAGTACTGGGTATGGATGAGCGCCGTAGTAGATACCCCTCAAGAAAGAGCTTACTGCCTCGAATCTGCACTGCGTCTGGATCCTGCTAATCTTGCAGCGCTGCGCGGGATGGTCGTCCTCGGCAAGAGAGAAGCTACGGACGCCGACCTCTCCAAGGCTCTAAAACCCCCACGCCGGAAAGCCCCACCCTCCACCGTCCGTCCAACCCCCCCTCCGAAACCGGTGATGCAAGTGACTCAGACACCGAGCCCTCAAAAAAGTGCTGTGCTCCGCAAAGGGAGGCGCGCCAGGGGTCAGACATTCAGGACTGCCGTTCTTGTGGTCTTAATCGTCGCAATCGGCTATGGCGCCTATACCGTTTTATCTCCGTTGATCCGCCCGCTCTCTTAT
>CAZMZL010000115.1:0-9608 GCA_964570595.1 uncultured Anaerolineaceae bacterium
CGCGTCAAAGGGGCAAAACTCCGCACACAACCCACAGTTCATGCATATGTCGATATCAACATGGAACTCGGTAGGTACGGGAATCGGTCGACCCGTCTCTGGATTAGTTGATCTCACGATCCATATACATTGCGGAGGGCACACCTTCGCACAGATCCCGCACGATGTACATCGATCTTGATGCGTGCCATCCTCCAGTACATCATAAACCAAGAAAGGCATATACCTGAACTCTTCCGGAAGGGGGAGTTTTTCCTCAGGATATTGCACCGTAAAAACCCCGCGGGCATTGGGCCCCTGCCGCTCACGGATGGCGGCATCATTGTAGTAACGACCGCGACCCAACCAACGGATATCGTCGATGTAGGTGCCGATGAAGTGTCTTAAAGTTACGCCGAGTCCCTTCACCATTCCTGCACCGTACATCGTTTTTTCAGACTTCTCTTTCTCTCTCAAGGTTATTCCTCGCTATCGATCGGTTTCACCCAATACGATATCAATAGAACCCAACACTGCAACAGCATCTGCGATCTTCTGCCCCTTTGACATGAGGCCCAATGCGGTCAAATTGATAAATGAAGGCGCTCGAACGTGATAGCGCCAGGGATTGGGCTTCCCGTTCGAGACGATGTAGAAACCCAGTTCACCCTTCGGATTTTCAACCCGTCCATAGGCTTCCCCTTCGGGCACCCTGACTTGATACTGCGGTTTCCCGGTCTGGATTTCCCCGCCGGGAATATCCTTAAGAACTTGATTCAGGATCTTCAAGCTCTCACGGATTTCATCGATGCGGATCCTGTACCGGTCATAGACATCGCCGTTATAACGAACAGCCACATCGAAATCGAAGCGCTCATAGATCGAATATGGATCAGCCTTCCTGACATCGTAAGGGACGCCGGAAGCTCTTAACACCGGGCCTCCGGCGGAGTAGGCTACTGCATCTTGGGCGGTGAGAATGCCCACTCCTTCTCCACGCACGCGCACAATCTCGTTATCCGTGAGATAGGTATCCAACTCATCAATTTTTCTGGGCAATCTCTCACGGACGATTTCTGTGACCGTCTCGAATACTCCCTCAGGTAGATCACGCGCCAGCCCTCCGAACCGGAAATAATTACACATCATCCGAGAGCCAGAAACTGCTTCGAACACATCGAGGATTAATTCCCGTTCATTAATGACATACAGCGCCGGGGTAAAGAACGCACCCAGATCATTCAAGAGGAACCCGATCGCCCAGATATGATTCACGATACGAGTCAGCTCGGCCATCATCACACGAATGTATTCGGCACGCTCGGGCACGGCAATATCCATCAGCTTCTCGACGGCGAGGGCATAGGCAAAGTTATTGCTCATCGAGCAGATGTAATCGAGTCGATCGGTGAAGGGCATATTCATAAGATACGTATTCCGCTCGGCGATTTGTTCATGGTTCCTATGCAAATAGCCCATGACTGGTTTCAAATCGACGATCGTCTCACCTTCGAGGGTAACCACCATCCTGAACACGCCGTGCGTGGAGGGATGCTGAGGCCCAAGATTGACCACGATCTGATCTGTCTCCACATCGCTCCCATTCCCGTTGGTCTTGTGTTCAATCCGACCCAAACTCGCGTAAAGATTCTTTTCCCCTTCAGGGATCCAACCCTCGGGGGTAAATTCATCTGGATATTGCACATTTTTCTTGAAGGGGTTGAGGTCCTCAATCCTATGAACGTCTCCCTTGGGCCAACGGCTTTTAAAGGGCTTAACTTCATCCTCAAAAAACGGTTCTTGCCAATCTTTTCGAAGTGGGTGCCCTTCAAACCCCTCCCACATCAATATCCTTTTAAGATCCGGGTGACCTTCAAAACGAATCCCCAGCAAGTCCCAGGCTTCCCGCTCCTGAAAATCGGCTCCTGGGTAGATATCCACGATGGAAGGTACAACACTTTCCGCACGCGGGGTCTGGACCTTGAATACCAATGCTGGTCCGCCACTGGAACGGTATGCGTGGTAAACCACCTCCATTTTCTCGTCCGGGAGATAATCTACGCCTGTGACCGATGAGAGATAATCGTAGCCCAGCTCGTCACGGATGGTGAGCGCAAAAGCCTTTAGCTCATCAGCAGCTACGATGTAGCCTTCATACCCGGCGCGCTCATCGCGATGGACCGAACCAGGGAACTTTTCCTCTATCGGATCGAGGGTGCGTTCTTTTTCATTTTCCGTCATAGATTCTTTGACCTGCTCTTTGAAATGATTCGCGCTACAACGATGGCTCCGCCTCTTGTGAAGTTCTCCCCTCAATGGCTTTCAACTGCATCTCTTTATAGTCGGCATAATCCCTGGGATCGATCAGGTCAGGACCAAGGAGGGGAATGGGGATGGGAATTGAAGCTTCATCCCGATACCACCGGACCGAACGAATAGATTGGCTATCAATCTTCTCCTGGAGCGCAATTAAACCGTGCATAAGAGCTTGAGGGGTTGGTGGACATCCCGGTACATAAACATCGACCGGTACGAACTTATCGATTCCAGATACGACGTTGTAACCCTCTTTGAAGGGCCCTCCACCGGAGGCGCATGCGCCCATCGCCATCACATACTTGGGTTCTGGCATCTGGTTGTAGAGTCGGACAATTTGGGGAACCATCTTCTTGGTCACAGTGCCGGAGATGATCATTAAGTCCGATTGACGCGGGCTTGGCCGCATAACTTCCATACCAAATCTCGAGAAATCATAACGGCTGGCTGCAACGCAAATCATCTCGATTGCGCAACAAGCCAGCCCAAACATCATCGGCCAAACCGAATTCCTTCGTCCCCAATTGTAAACTTTGTCCAGGGTCGTAATGGTTACCTGCCCATTCAAACCCTCGGGCGCTTCCATACCTGATTCATCTTGTTCATCAGGTATTTCAACACCTGAATCATTCTGCTCTTCAGGCATTCACACCTCCATCGAAAAGAATGAGCCTGCCCTTCTATTTCAGCGAGGCTCATATTCCAAGTGGAATTATACTTTCCGAGTATGCTGTGTCAAGACAAACCACACACCATGAGCGCGTGTGCCAGCCCTCAGAACCCCCAAGTTGAGACAAAGGGCATCACAGAATGTATGTGGAACATCCCAATGAAACGCCAAAATTGACATCACTTTTCTTCCTTGATATTCTTCGTCCAATTACTGCGTATTTTGGAGAGAATATGCCATCAAACGGGATCCCCCTTGAAGATCTTCAGGCCATCAATGTCACCGAATCAGCTTCCGCCCTGATACTTCAACCTGATGGAAAAGCGTGCATTGGAGGTGTACTCCCTGAGGGTATTTATGTCCGCAGGCGGCTGTTCCGGGCATCCATACGGCATGGCCATGAAGGCGACAACCAGAGATGACGTTATTCGCATCATGGCTCAAGATGATACCAGGTCGTTATAGATCCCCAGTCCTGCGCCCACATTTCAAGAGCCATGATCGATACGATCGACGATACCATGGGAGGGGACTTCAGCATCGAAAACCCCGATGCCGTTTCCACTTGTGGCTGTGGCAATAGCCTCAAGACCGAACCGGACGAGTCGACGGACGCGCCTCAATCGCATGCATCCGGCGGCTGCAACTGTCGAGTTATTCGAGCGGATCATCCTTCGATCAGGGACCTCCCCAAAAGCGGGGAGGTTTTTATGTGGTTTCTCACCCAACTTGTTCCGCGAGGACAGTGATCTCTCCCCCGACTCAGAGGCAGGAATGGCCGTGGACTTGACCGAGGAGGCTCACAAATAAAAATGGGGAGAGAATATTACAGTTCAGTTGCCGCGCAGAAAAGAGATCGCTATCCCGAACAGACCGACGCTCAAAAGGCCCATGATCGCCAGGATGGGCGGCAATCCTCTTGTCGCCGTTAATTCATCGGGTGCGATGGTCGCCTGCGGGATTATTTCTGCAGGTGTGAATGTCGGCAATCGAGTTGGCGGCGCACTGTTCAAATTGAACTGAGCCGCAAGCGTGGGATCGATGGTCCGGGTCACACGTGGAGTCGATGTAGGAGGTGGTTCAATGATGGGAAGAAGCCGCTGTCCTGTTTCAAGCACGACGAAGGGGGCGTACACCCAGGCGACATTCCCCCGGACGCCGGGGTAGAAGATTTGGATCCATTCACCCCCAGGTGATCGACCAAGCGCCGGGGCTCTCTGAGCCGCAATAAGGACGCCTACTTTTTCGTAATCCGTACTGGGTCCCAAACGAACGTTCACCTGTTCGGGGACGAGGATCATCGGACCCTCCGGCGTACCGGTCACGGTGGGTTCCTGAAGCGGGGGCGAAGCGGCCGCTTGCGAAGTCCCAAGAAGCAGGATACCGCCAACAAGGATGATCACGAGCCATGTAAGATACCGCATTCGAACTCCAAGGATTGCCGTGAAATTGCGGCCGCATTATACTACATCGCGAGAAGGATAAGGTCGATAAAATAATGACGAAGCACGATCAGATTAACTCTCGTACTTTTCACGGCGAAGTCCGTCCAGACGACTTTGCATCCGCTCTCGTAGCAGAATTTAACCGGGGCAACTTACGCGCCAAGAAGGTTGGGCGCAGGAACCAGCTTATCGTTCAAATTACCAGCCGTCCTTCCCCATCATCGGGAGGGCAGACGGCGATCAGCGTTCATCTTACGAAGGTTGACGACGGGGTTCAGGTACGCATCGGGCAGCAAGAATGGTTGGGGATCGCGGCCAGCCTCGGTGTCACTGCATTAAGCGTACTCAGCAGACCCCTTTCCATTGTGCAAAGACTGGATGACATCGCTCAAGACATCTCATCTCTGCAGCTCACCACCCGGATCTGGGAGACGTTAGCCCGTACTGCCGAGCATCTTGGCGCCTCGCATGAACTCTCAGACAAACTCAAGCGTCTGACATGCGATCATTGCCTCACCGCAAATCCTGTCGGATCACCATCCTGCATCGCTTGTGGCGCCCCTCTGGGCCCAAACCAACCTGTAACATGTCAACGTTGTGGATACATCCTCTATCCCGACGAAATCATCTGTCCACAATGCGGCGCTGAGAATACACCCGAATGAGGCCCGATCCTCATCGTTTGTAAGATGGTCTCCCCGAATTGTGTGGGCGACCAGGTTCATTTGCGATTCTTTGCGAGCTTCTGGGTACGATATGTCAAGGTTATCAGGGGGTTCCTAATGGTGGAGCGCCCCTCATTCCTCAGCCGTCCAACGGTTTTGGGCTTAACGAAGCATCCCGGGGATCAGGCGATCTCAAAAAGATGGATGGCCACAAGTGCCTTCGTCAAGGCATATTGCTCTAGCTGCTCACGAGTAGGCGTTGGACCGAAGCCTTCTGATCGGAGTATCCCGCCCACCATCTTTGGATGACGCTTCAGACGAAGTTCAAGAAAATTCGCTATTTGTACCGGATCGACGATCAGATCCGCGCAGCCTTCGAAGCGTCGAGAACCAATCCTGACTTCCACCCTCGAATCTGCTTCGAGGTTTCGGTACCAGTCGGCCTTCGTTCCGCGCGCCGAACCCACATAGATAATCCCATCAATTTCATCGTATAGAAGAGGCGTTACTCTGGGAAAACCCGACTTCCGGCCTGTCGTTTGCAATAAGAGCACCGCGCGCCCTACAAGTGAGCCCAGCCCCAAAGTGTACGCAATCCTTGGGGGCAAGAATCGAAGAAGACGCCATACGAAGCGCGGAACTCTTTCCTGTCTGCTCATATCAAACCTTTGCTTCCGATTCAATTGCATGAGCCCGGCCGGGCCCGTTCAGTCTACGATACATGCATATCCGCAACTTCAATGCCGGCAAACGGCTTCAAGCTGCCTGCCCTGACTGAATTCGGAGAGCTATTCGCCCCCTCGCCTTAACCAAGACGTGATCAAGCGCCAAGTATCCAGACGGCCCGGGTAGACGCCGGGGACCCGTCCTCCATCGGCTTTGAATGCATCCTCGTCATACAACTTCAACTCCAAATCGCGCCTTTCGCGGGTGCCGGCTCGGGCGAATTCTTATCCGACCATACTTCTCGATACGGAAAGAATGGCGACGATTGCAAGCGCAATCAGGGCACCAAAGGACAGAACCCAGATCCATTGGCCTTTCTGAGCATAATAACCCGGGCTCACAATCACAGTGTAAAGAAGCATCCCCATCGAGATCAAGAAAAGCGTTGACGTCCATGGCTGATCCCTCAGCAAGCCCATCCCGCCAACGATGAGGGATATGGCTGTAACCATTTCCCCAACGATGTGAAACCCAATCCTGACCGGTTCGCTTTGAAGTTCCGGAATTTGCCTGGTCACATACGAGACTGTCCATTGAACAATCATGGCGACACCAACGATAATTGCAAAAATGGCAGAAAAAGTCATGGCTTCCTCTCATAGACGAATATAGCCAACCTTAAAACAGATCCGAAAGTATCAAAAAGACCGGCTAACGGTAGTGATCCACGTATCTTGCAAAAAGCACCCTGGACTCGAGACACATCCTGCGCAAATATCCTCCCGATCTATACAACATGGCAAAAAACTCCTGCCCTATCCCCGATCGCCTTCAACGAGCTGGAGCCCACCTCCCAAAGCGCGCGATCCTCGGAAGCAAATATCCACGGAAGTACATCTCCTCGACGATCGGCCCCGCGATGCCGTTCAATACCAACAACAACACGAACGTGACAATGAGCGCTGAGTGGCTATAGTCAGACATGTTTTCTGTGAAGTTGGCAAAGAAATACCACTCGGGCAGCCATCCAAACAGGCCTTGCTCAGCAACCCGTCAAGCGGTGTTGAAACAGTAAACATGAGGCCGGCCCAGAGGAACAATGACATGAAGAATGCAAAGTATTGCCAGATGGGGATGGGTTCGCGATAAACCACGACACCTTCGAGCGAATTCGTGCTGCGCATCTTTCTGCCTTGATAGATCAGGTAACCGAGCTCAACTGGGATCAATACAAAGGGGATCGCCAGCAATAGCGCCACAATGGATGGATACCCCCTGCGGAAACCACGAATGGACCCGTGATGACAAAGAATATGGCGATCAAGACACCAGGGAACAAATGGAGGACAACCGACCTCCCCAGACTGTGCTGCTCAACGCTCGTGTTCGTCATCATCTTGGCTCACCCACAATCGTATGAGCCTCAGCTAGAAAAGAAGCCTGACGGGCTCGGACTAAACAGAATCCTTCTTGCCCAACAGGATGCTCTGAGCGAACAGCCACACGATCGGCGTGAGAAATGCAAGCCATTCCCAGATCACAGGCGTATTCCGCCCCACTACACCTCGCTCGTAAAGCATGACCAGAGCGGCGAAAATAAAATACATGGCCACCATCAAGAAGCTCAACCCCGGCAGGATCTTGGGAATATCCCTCAGTGACCATTCTCTGATGCCTATCAACGTTTGTAGAACGACGACCCCCAGGAAGTACAGCGGGATGCCTGTTTTGTGGACCGCCGGCGCCACGCTGAACGGCACGGCGGTCATCAAGACCGTCCCGAGGCTGGCAGTAAATCCGACGATCACGGCTGAGACGGCAAATATTCGGCCCGCACCCAATTGAGCAAGCCGCAAGACGAGCAGCACGACCATGAGAAATCGCATGGGAGCCGCGATAAGCGTGCCGGAATTAAAGATGATCTGCGGCCAACCGGGCGTATCCCCGATGTCACTCAGATAGGTCGTGAACAATGAAAAATCAGGGTGCTCGGTGAGATAAGCCAGAGTCGCCATCAGGACAACGAGGATGGCCCACGTGCCTGTGTGATGATGCCGCCTAGTTTCAAAGCAGCAGGGATACGAATGACAGTCTGGTGATTTTGTTTCGCCAACATTTTCCCTCCGATGATCAGCGGCACCAAATGCGGAGATGAACGATCTCATTACGGCTCGAACGCCACGTGCCCAATGATTGCGATCTTCGCGAAGCGCAGCAATGCACCCTCACGATCCGCCGCCCCGGGAGACATCCATCTTGCTTAGCAAGACTCCGATTCCTAAATGGTGTAATGAACTGTCAGGCAGCATCCTGACCGTCAGATAGAACCGGGCCTCATTCGAGGATGACTTTCAAATTTCGGCCTTCCTCGGCCATATGCTGCCTCAAAGCTTCGATCCGATCTTTGAAGAGCGACATAAAAGCCCAATCGATGATCCGTCCGAAAACTGGAACCTTTGATCCGATTTCCAGCTCTGCGATAAAATTAACCATCGCCCCATTTGCCTGGGCTTCGAACGCGCCCCACCCCATGCCCCTGATGACAAACTCTACTCGCTCGTCTGGAATCACCCGTACGATACGAAATCGGATGGCGTGTAATTCCCTATGGAGGTATTCACTAAACTCGATCTCAGATCCCACCTCCAGCATTGATCCATGTAGAATTCGACAGCCGACATGATCAGGGTGCCAGGCCTTATACTCCTGAGGCATTCGCTCCAACCAGACAAAGATTTGCCTCGGAGACGTATGAATTTCAATGCAATCTCTTAGTGAAATCATGATCGATCCTTTTGTTGCCGTATCGCAATTGCGGCTCGGTGGCCGGGCTGACCCACCGAACCAGGCTCTCTCTCCATGCCAGAAGTGCCTCGCGGAGACCAGGGATGAGCCGCCGCTTGATTGACACCTGCCGGGTCGGGGGCAGAAGCCTGAGCGCAAAGCGATCATCAAAGAGGTGCTGCCACTCTGGACCATACAACTCGATCCCTCTGTTTTCTGCCCTAATCAACCCTGAAAAGCTTGTGCGAAGTTTCATCAAATCCATCTTCTAATGTTTTGTGTGTGAGCAAGGTATTCTTCACCGAACAATTCGGACAATATCATCTCCTCGACCGGTACGTAAAACCTATCCAGGATGACGAATAATACTCCCGGAAACATGAACGAGATCCATGAACCAAGGGCTATCGCAACGTCGAGTGACAGGATCACACCGCTGAGATAAATCGGATTTCGACTGAGACGAAAGGGCCCATCGCTCACCAAGCGGCGAGGAGCCGTGTGGAAATCAATCGCTGTCTTGTACTGCTGCAGCGAACCGACTGACCAGACATTCAGAAGCACCCCCAGAAAAATCAATATGACGCCTGCGTAGGAATGGGTCGAGATGATCCGTTCGATCGGCAGGACGAGGTGGGTTCCGATCATCAACAGCAAAAGTGCGTTGAAGTAAGTGGGCGGCAGGAGTCTATTTTCCATCGATCTTTTGAACACTGGTCATTCGAGAAGAAGCGAACCCGTTCGGAGGTCAGGGTAATGTAAAGATCGGACGGATGCACCCGCCTTCTGACTGAATTTCACAGTGGTCAGGAAGACGGGCACGACCTACCTGAGTGACCAGGGACGATAACACCGGCTTCTCTCTCGAAACCGTTAGGAGAAGACCGGGTTCGGCATGCCGTAAAAGGCGCAGTGAACCACAATCCATTTAATTGGCTTCGGGAGGGGGTCGAAATCATTGAAACCCGGTCCAGGCGCCGGGTTGGAGAAAAAAACAATCACCTCACACCGGTTCAGCGCAGTCAGCATCGTGTCAAAGTTCGATTCCGAGATCACGACCGTGGGCGTTTGGGTATAGGATCA
>CAZMZL010000116.1:0-9396 GCA_964570595.1 uncultured Anaerolineaceae bacterium
GGAGCAAGCTGCGGAGTCCTTTACGATGCATGCAAGAATATTTGGATTTGAATTGGGCATATTCCCCTCTACAGAGTTGCTCTTTGAGGACATTCAAATCGATTCGTCTCAGAAGAATCGATACCATGATTTCGTTTTTATCTTACGGTAAATATGAAGTCCCAGCAAATACGATAAAAGAGCTATCCCGTGGAGGACGGGTGTGGATTTGGATGATTTTACGATTGGGTACGATCAGACTGGAGGAAAAGGGCCAGGAAGCCGCAAGGATTTTCCCAGGGGAATGGATCGTCTACTCTTTCATTTCCTCGAGGATGCTGTAGAGCAATTCGAGCAGTACTTTCTTAACCGATTCTCGATCCGTGGCTGTGCACGGCAACATCTTCACCTTCGGGTCAAGATTTAGGGCGATGCGTAAGTCATCGACTGCCCAGGCATCCTCGAGATCCTGTTTGTTTGCCGCGACGACGTAAGGAGTCGGCGCGTATGCCCGAAAGGTTTGAAGAATTCCGCGTGCTTCACGATAAGTTTCAGGACGGGCGCTGTCCACCATTACGATGAAGCCGAGCATTCCTTCCGAGAGGATCTCCCACATAAAATCAAATCGTTTCTGACCGGGTGTGCCGAAGAGATAGAGGACCAGGTCGTCATCCACGGTGATGCGTCCGAAATCCATGGCAACGGTGGTAGTCTCTTTGATCCTCTCCGCTTCGGAACTGATCTTCCGTTCGGTGGAGACGACATCGATCTCACTAACCGATTGAATGAAGGCGGTCTTCCCGGAGTTGAACGGACCTGTAACGACCATCTTAACAGTTTGCATTTTCCATCTTCCCCTACAAAGTCCGGATTCGATCGATCAGCTTATTCACCAATGAAGTCTGTTCTTGTTTGTCGACGGGTGGTAATTGCTGCGCTTGTGGCGGGAGGGGCATGCCCTCCGGACGTACGATTTCTATCAAGCCCGCCTGCAGCAATCCATAAACGATACGGCGGATATCGAGATCGTTCATTTTATTCGTCTTCGCAATTTGGCGGATGGAATTTTTCGGGTTGATGTATGAGACGACCTTCCACTCTTCAACGGTCATGTGAACATCTCGAATATTTGCGCCGGGCCTCTCCACGAAATTCAGCGCCATATCAAGGTTGGGAATTTCTTCCTTAAGCAGCTCCCATTCCTCCATGGAGCGGGAGCCTTCCATGATGATATTCTCGAGATCCAACCGGATTGTGATGGCGTCATCGGGAGGGAGCACATTCGCATCGAAGCGGAAAAGCCCTTCGACCCAGGTGAATAAAAGATAGACAATGTCGAGGACGTATTGACGTATGTTGGTCAGGATGTCTTGCTGGTTGAGGTAGCCGGCGTTGATGAGCATTAATCCGAGCTCTTTATCCGTCTTGCCTTGCTCGTGGGTTCGGATGATCTCGGCTTGTTTGGGCGAAATTTTCCCTGCTCGTGTCAGTATTCCTGTCAGCGAGCCGTCTTCGCTTCCCATCTGCGCATAAATGAGTTTTCCATCGCTGAACGAGACCCATGCGACAGCATCCGGGCCTTCGAGTGTGAGCGTGCCGGTTTTGTGAGCAAGATTAATCAGGTTTAAGAGCTGCGTGACGCTGAAATCACGCAGGTTGCCTTTTAGTGCCATATAGGCCTTTTAGAAAACGAGCCGTGTGTGTTTTCCAACGCCCTCAAGCTCAAGAATTAAAACATCGGAAGAGTTCCAATCAGATCAAGAACACCGATTAGACTCCCTCATGGGTGGGTGGCGGGATTATACCGTCTGGGTAGGTCCAATGCAAACCACCCCTTATTCCTAGTCCGGTTTTGATTGTTGTCAGAACTACCTGGAATGATATCCTGCTCCCCGCAATCATCTTGAAAGGTGCTGACCTGGTAAGATACGGGTTTTACGCTCTCCAGAAGCCCCGGTGAATGGGGCGAATATCTTCAACCGTGATAAATGCAGATGGATCGATCTGATCTACTTCAGCACGAACTCGGGCGATATCTCTTCTCATCACGCTGCAGTTGATCACCGAGACCGTGCCGTCTCGGCCACGAGCCGGAAGCTCTGTGGCAGCATAACCAGCAGTTCGGAGGGCTTCGGCGATATCATCTCCCAGATGGGAGCTAATGATGCGAACATCGGCGTGTCCGATGGCCAAGCGTTCTTCTATTTTAATCCCAACAACATTCCCGGTGGCGAATCCGGCAGCGTAGGCGATCACGTTCCAGATATTATCCAGATTCCTGAGCACAATGGTGATGGCTATGACAAAGAGGAGCGAGGTCAGAAATCCAAATAGCCATGCTTCACGATTCCTCCCGCGTACAGTGTACAAGACCCTGAGTGTGTCCAGGGCCATATTCGCGACCCGCAGAAGGAAGATCGTGATCGGCATGAGGGCGGGATAGATTGCGAACAAATTGGATATCTGTACTTCCATGATCATCACCTTCTGGGGAGCGTGCAGGCGGGTACATAGCCGTCACATCCTCTTTTAATTTCCTCGTCGTGTGGATGGAGGTCGCCAGCAACATCATCGTTTCTTTTGTCCATCCAGGCCGTTCTGCAAGCGCGTGATCTGATGAGCTTTCTGAGGAGAGGGGGATGATCTCGTTTTCGAGAATGGTGAAAGACTCTCCGCATCTATATTATCTTGTTCTTCATGGTTCTCATAGGTGCGGTCATCACGGATAGACCGGCTGTTTTTTCGTTGAAGCCTTCGAACCACCAAGGGTTCAGTACGGAAAAATGCAATCCATCATTGAGCGCCGCTTTCCCCCCCCTGATATTCCGGAGGCTTCGTTCGGACATCCGTGCGTATTTAACCATACATCCAAGCCCTGGAGAAGGCAGTGCGCGATGTTCATATCGTGGTCTTCGAGAGAGACGAATCTCCCGGCATTTTCTCATCGTTCCAGGAAGATTCTGGCTTAACACATCGACGCCCACGGGGCCGCGATCGCGAAGTATTCCTGTATATGGGGACCTGTTTTGATGAAGGGAGCTTTATGGGACCAAGCCAGAATCCCACGAAGGTTCTGCGGGGTTCTTCACTCGGTGACGCCTTCGAAGAGATCGCGTTCTCGCAGATTATCGGGTGCTGGAGGATAAGCGCGCATGAAATTCTCTTGACTTCCGATAATTTTTTCGATCGCTCGCAAGAAAGAGTGGGTTCCTGGATCCTGTTGGCTGCGGTGGCAAGCAGATGCAGCCTCTTTAATATCCGCGACGGGTCGGTAATTGATCCTTGTGTGGATGGGGAATTCTACCCTGGTGATGGCGAGCAAATCGATGTCATTGTTACGACCGAAACTCGAAGGATCCCGTCCAAGAAGCGGCAGAAGTCGAACAAAGAATTTCATCAGCCGGCGCGGGAACGTATGGTAGTAAAGTTTCTGGACCTGGTAGGGTGGGAAGTTCTGCTTGTTTGAGTTCTCGGAACTGGCGCTGAAGGCCAATAGCGTAGCTCTCTGAATGGCAATGTGGTCGGGATGATGATAGCCGCCGATAGGATCGAAGGTGATCATGACTTGAGGTTTGATCGAACGGATATGCCCTTCGACTTTTTTCGCGACTTCTTCGACCGGTGCAGCGCACAGAGCATCAGGGTGGTGATTGTCCGCGGAGCCTGGCATGCCCGAATCGCGATAGTCAAGGAATATGACTTCTTTGAGCCCCAGAATCTCCGCAGCACAGCGCAATTCGTGCTCACGCAGGTCGGCGATATCGTCCACCCGTCCTTCCATTTCAGCAGGCAGGCTCCCAACTTCGCCCCGGGTTGCGCAAATCAACGTGACCTCGACGCCACGTTGTGCATACAGCGCAAGCGTGCCGCCCGGGCCGAAGCTTTCATCATCCGGATGTGCAAGTACGGCAAGCAGACGAAGTGTAGAAACCGAGTTTATCGTTGAAGCGTCATCCGACATCATGGAGATTATCTTACTACAACTGCATCAGTCTCCCACAACTTGGACCACGAGTGTTCGGGAACGGGAGCGGACGTCAAAATCGATGAAGAGAATCTGCTGCCATGTGCCCAATGTGAGCTGCCCCCCCTGTATGGGGATGGAAAGGGAGGGCCCCAGCAGTGCAGCACGAAGGTGCGCGTGTCCATTGCCGTCTCCCCAACGTTGATTGTGTTGATATTCCTGATCCATGGGTGCGATCTCGTCCAGCGCTCGACGAAGATCCGCAAGCGCGCCGGATTCAAACTCGATCGTCGTGATCCCGCTCGTCGCAGACGGAGTGAACACGATTGCAACACCTGCTTGAATTCGTCCTTCATCCACGATGGCCTGAACTCGTTCTGTAAGATCGTGCATATCGGCATGTCCTTTGGTTTGAAGATCGATGCTGCCGCTATGAATCATGATCGCTCCTTTGGGATTCGGTATTTTCGAAAAGTTTGTAAACCATGCCGGCGGGGTGTTGGTATCGGATTTACTCGTGTCGATCGGGAGGTGGAGGGTCACCCTCGAAAAGAGGGAGTTGGTTGACGTCTAGCTGGGACCGGATCTGCGCCTTCCCACTGGTTTTTGCACTGTATTGTGCTTGATCGGCCCGGGCGAGTAAATCATCGATGGTTTCATCTTCATCTCGCATCTGGGCAACACCCGCGCAGAAAGTGAGTGGGGGGACCGAAGTACCCAGGCTGGTGCCATACGCTCCGAGTGCTTTCCGCAGCTTGTTGGCCACACCGATAGCGCCCTTGACCGTCGTTTCGGGTAAGAGAACGGCGAACTCATCGCCGCCGATCCGAGAAAGAAGATCGGTTGAGCGCAGGACGGCTCTCATGGCCATCGCCAGGCTGCGTAAGATTTCATCTCCAAAAAGATGTCCGAAACGATCGTTGATCGATTTGAAACCATCCAAATCGATATAAAGCAGCGCCAGCGGGCGGCGATATCGTTTGGCGCGATCGAATTCTCGTTCAAGCTGTTCGATCAAATATCTGCGATTTGCCAGCCCGGTCAGTGGATCCGTGTGGGCGAGCTGTGTGAGCTGCTCCGTTTGAGAGCGCAGTCTCCGAATCGTCCGTTCGATGTGCTTCGACATACTGACGAGCAACGCTGCCAGTGCTCCCTGAATCACGATCTGGATCGATAGAAAAGTTAAGCCTTCGGAGATTGTATAAAGCGTGGATGGTTCCAACCTCAGGCCCCCCAAACGGAGCCATGCGCTAATCATCGTTAGGGAGGCAAGGCAGAAAAAGACAAATGGGGAATAGCCTCCAGAAATCGCCCCCGCCACGAGAATAGGGGCTAGCAGGATTGTGCTCAGGAGGTAAAGATCCTCGGGAAAAAGCATGATGCGGAAGAATGAAAACAGGAACATCGCGAACGCAAGCGCGTATCCGGCAATGCCGATATTCCCCTTTTTTATCATCCGTAGGGCTATTGTGCTGCCAAGAGCCAGGAAGAGGATGGAGAGAAAATCAAACCAGAGGTCATCGAAGCTGATGCGTTCTGATCTCCACAGTTGCAGCAGATCGACGATGAGCCAGACGATGAGTGCCCCGAAGGTTGCGTAAATCCCGAGTTGACCTATACGCGCCCTGAACGGACGAAGTTCAGGGTCCATATGTGGAAACGAACCAGCGCGCAGTCGGTTAATCACGAGGGTAGCAGTCCGGGCAGTTCTTCGTGTTTAAATATCGTCGGTTGGGACAGTTACTCCGAGGATATTGTAACCCGAGTCCACGTAGAGCACCTCGCCTGTGACGTTCTTAGCGTAATCCGAGGACAGCCATAAGGCTGCACCGCCGACATCTTCGATGGTCACATTCGAGCGCAACGGATTTACCTTGGCGAACTCCCGGTGGAGCTTTTTAAAACCGCTTACACCTGCGGCAGAGAGCGTGCGGATGGGCCCTGGAGAAATTGCGTTCACTCGAATCCCGCGCGGGCCAAGGTCTACGGCCAAATAACGGGTTGTATTTTCAAGAGCGGCCTTCGCAATCGCCATGACGTTGTAGTTTGGGAACACTTTTTCACTTGCATAGTAGGAGAGCGTGAGCATGCTGCCCCCATTGGGCATGAACGGAATGGAGGCGCGTGCAATGGCAATGAACGAGTAAACACTGATATCCATGGCGACATGGAATCCTTTGCGGCTCGTCATGTGAAAGTCGCCCATGAGCTCATCCCGATCGGCGAATGCGACGGCGTGGACGAGAATATCGTAAGGTCCTAGGTCGCTAGCCACCTTTTTGAATAGCCCCTCGATCTCCTCGTCGTTGGATAGGTCACATTTTTCAACGAAATTTGCATCCACCGATTCGGCCAGGGGACGAACACGCTTTTCAAGTGCATCAACGGCATAGGAAAAAGCCAATTTTGCCCCATGCTCGTGCATGGTTTTCGCGATTCCCCATCCTATTGAGTGGTCGTTGGCTACGCCAAATACCAGTGCGGTCTTGCCTTCGAGTAGCTTCATTCTTCAAATCCCTCCTGTAGATTGAATAATCCTGGAAGTATGTGAAACCTCCACGGGATGCTCTTCCAGGGTTCAGGCACATTGTTTAACCCCACACGTGCCCCAGTTGTTACGGCAATTTCCGGGATTTGTCCCGCTTCTTCGATAAAGAGGTTTCCCGCTGAAGAGCACAAATCGGTCCCATCTGCGTCTTGCTTAATCCCAAACGCCTGACACAGTTTAGCTGGTCCGCTTAATAGTTGAGTTGTCTTTTGAAGATTCCGCCGCTCCATCATGAGTGGGAGACCCTCCTCGGGGAGCAGGGCGCGAATTAATATGGCCGCGGGTCTGCCCTCCTCTTCTGTGACAACATTCAACATCCAGTGCATGCCGTAGATAAAATAGACATAGGCATGCCCTGGTGGTCCCCACATTGTTTTGTTCCTGTGGGTACGACCGGTGCGTGCATGACATGCGAGATCTTCTGTCCCGATATAGGCTTCAACTTCAATGATAATCCCGCTTAAGCGCGAGTGATCTTCTTCGAGTTTGACCAGCCTTTGGCCCAGCAGATTGCGGGCGACAGCGAGGGTGGGTCTCTTATAGAAATCTCGATTCGTTCTTGTCGATTTCGGCATGATAATTCAAGCGAATATGGTCGGTCCGCCGGTATGAGTGATCTTGAGTTATAAAGAGCGGTCGATTAAAGAAAGGACGGTAAGATAAGGGCAAAATGCCGGATGTTATGCATCGTTGGGCTGGAAGCGGCTATCCTCCGCAGCCATTTGCGCAAGACCTTCTTCCAGTGAATATCGAGGTTTGAAACCTAACTTCGAGGTGGCCAGTTGAATATCGGCACACATACGAGGAGCTCCGGAGTCCTGGTCCTCTTTGAAGATTCGCCCCACATCCTTATTCACCGTCTTCAGGATGGTCTTCGTAAGATCACGGATGCTCGTTTCCTCACCGCTTCCAATGTTGATCACGGATCGGTCAACCGTGGGAGCTGTCGCTGAGGCCACCATGGCTTCAACGACATCGTCAAGGTAGACAAAGTCTCTCGTTTGATCCCCGTTTCCGTGGATGACCATGGTCCCGTCGCGCGCAGCCTGCCGTAGAAAGTGTGGGATCACCGGAGGATGTGCGACCGATAATGGCTGCCCGGGTCCATAGGCATTGAAGACCCTCAACGAGATCGTCTCAATTCCCCACAATGAGCCGATTGTTCGAACATAGTGCTCTGCAGCCAGTTTTGATACCGCATATGGAGATCCGGGATTGGGTGAGGTATCTTCACGCAGCGGTTGCTCGTCCTGATGGCCGTAAACCGCTCCAGAGGACACGAATACAACTCTGCGAACCCCAACATCCCGCATGGCCTCCATTACGCTGACCGTGCCTCCCACGTTGATGATGTTGTATTCACGCGGGTAAAGCACAGACTCTGGAACGGAGACTTTAGCAGCAAGATGATAGACACAATCGACATCCTGGAGGAGTGTCCACAACTTGGGTCGATCGGTGACGTCACCTCGTGTGAAGAGGATGTCCGGGCTCAAGCGACCAGGGTCGCCGGCTGAAAGATCATCCAGGCCGCGGACTTGATGGCCCTCTCGCGCCAACCGATTGGAGAGTGCCGATCCAAGGAATCCTGCTGTTCCGGTGACAAGGAAATTCATGATAAGAAATGTGGAGCGGGCTATTGAACCCGGCTGCCAGAGAACGGGATTATAACATAGGGAGGATCACGATCACCCCGGTGAGACCCTGCGGAATCCCTACGAATGGATAGACATTTGAAATTGTCTTCCCATCGGCGAAATCCATTGACACATATCTTCCGACTGGTATGATGCCGATATGCATAGACAGGGCTGGGCGCGCCGACTTCTCCATGTTGGTTGGATAGGTTCCATATTTATCCTGGTTCTATTTCTACTGGCGGCAAGCACGCTCCAGTCGGTGGATACGATCGATCATATCCAGAGGTATACACGCGCATATGAGTTTAATTTTCTGAGTTGGACGATGGATGCCTTTGCCGTCAAAGTAGGGCAGTGGGGTCTTGGTATCTCGTCCTATCTCGATGATCCGGACCAGGAGGTCATCGTGTTGGACTACATCCAACTCGTGGAAGAATTGCAAAACGAGGAGCGCCAACTTGAGGAAATCATCGGCGATCCGGATCTCGAAGATGTGTCGCCCATAATCGATACTCAAGCAGAGGTGCTGAGTAAGCTGCGAAGCCAGGAAGCGGATCTCCAACCCATTGCTGAGAGCATCCTTCAAGAACAAATAGCCACCATGGTTTCGGAGATGGGGATTGAGCTGATTGGCGTTCCGGTGCCGCCTGTGGCGTTTCAATTTTCACCTCTTCCGCACGCTTTGATCGTTTCCCCGAGAGAGATTATTCGTCAGGATGCGAATATCTCCTTGGACGCCGAGATGTCTCTCGAAGAAAAGATCGAGCTTGAATCCCGGGTAGAATCATCACTTGACGTGTCCGCACTTGTAGTTCCGGTGGGAGGTTTAGGCACCTACCCCACCATGGTGCAGGAGAGCTCGTCCTTGAATTGGGTGGTTGAAGTGGTGGCTCATGAATGGATTCATAATTACTTGAGCCTACGTCCACTTGGTGTCCGCTACAATGAGAACCCGGAACTGCGCACGATGAATGAAACCACGGCAAATCTCATGGGCAAGGAGATCGGCCGCCAAGTTCTCGAAGAGCACTATGCCTTTCTGATCCCAGAGGAAAGTCCAGCGCAGCCAAGCGATCCGGATGAACCTCCCGAATTCGATTTTCGCGCCGAGATGCGTGAGACGAGGGTGACGGTGGACCACCTTCTTGAACAGGGTTTCACTGAAGATGCTGAAGCATATATGGGGGCGAGGCGTCAGATGTTCTGGGAGCAGGGTTACAGAATTCGACGGCTGAATCAGGCGTACTTTGCGTTTCATGGCGCCT
>CAZMZL010000117.1:0-9384 GCA_964570595.1 uncultured Anaerolineaceae bacterium
GGAAACCAATGTCCCCCATAATGAAAATCTATCCTACCTCGGCGACGGGACCAACGAAGCCCATCTCGTCTACCAGTTTGCCCTTCCGCCGCTCGTTCTCCATGCCTTGCTTTCCGGCAATGCGGAACATCTGACTCGCTGGGCATCAGACCTGCTCCTGCCATCTGGCCGCGTCACATTCTTTAACTTTCTATCTTCTCACGACGGCATCGGACTGCGCCCTGTGTACGATATTTTATCTGAGGAGGAGCTCCAGCTTCTTATCAACAGGACGGAGGAGCGCGGCGGGAAAATTTCTTATCGGGCTACATCAAGCGGCAGCCGTCAACCCTATGAACTGAATATCAACTATCTCAGTGCACTCACACCTCCCGAGGAACTTGAAAACCCTGCGGACCTGACCATCGATCGCTTCATCGTCTCCCAGGCGATCATGCTCAGCATGGTGGGCCTGCCGGGGATTTATTTTCACAGCCTCGTCGGTTCGCTCAACTGGGAAGAGGGCGCGAAAAACACAGGGCGGGCGCGAACGATTAACCGCGAGAAACTTCAGCTTCGAGAACTCGAGGCCGAATTGAAGGATTCGCGATCCATGCGCTCCCGGATATTCCATCGCTATATCGAAATGCTCCAGGCACGCAGGAAATCACCGGCGTTCAATCCCTACAGCCGTCAGGCGGTGCTTTCAATTCACCCATCCGTTTTTTGTGTCATGCGTTCGTCCCGCGATGACAGCGCACACACCGTCTGCCTCCACAACCTCTCTGAAGCGAGGCTGCGCATCACGCTCAACATTTGGGCCAGGCTTCCCTCGAACGTGGAATGCCTGACAGACCTCTTGCAGAACGAGAACGCTTACACGAGACCCGAAGAAATCCAGCTCGCCCTCGAGCCCTACCAGGTCGTATGGCTCGCCAGCGAGGGTGATTTGCATGCGTGAAACATCGCGCCCATTCGTTTGACATGAGATCCCGTCTCAGGCACGGTTCCTCTTTATGTTGTACCCTCTATCCGCTTATCATTTCCACCACTTTGCCCCCGTCCAGCCCGAAAAGCGGCAAACGGACACATCGGTCAACAGGCGAAGTGAAATTTCAGGAGCGCCTATGAGCCATTCACCCGGCAATCTCGGATTCATTTCCACCCGTTTTGCGGGCACGGACGGCGTATCGCTGGAGACTGAAAAATGGGCTCAAATTCTCTCCGATATGGGGCACGATTGTTTCTATTTCTCCGGTGAATGTGATCGCCCTGAGGACCACGTGATGGTCGTTCCGGAAGCGCACTTCAAACACCCGGACATCGTCGCGATCAATGGGGACCTCTTCGATGACTACCAGAGATCATCCAGGACAACGGGGATGGTCCAGGCTTTTCGTTTCCATCTGAAACAGCACCTCTATCAGTTCATTGAGACTTTTGACATCAACGTCATCATCGTCGAGAATGCATTATCCATCCCTATGAACGTCCCGCTCGGGCTGGCCCTCACAGAATTAATTGCCGAGACCCACATTCCGACCATTGCACATCATCACGACTTCTACTGGGAGCGACCTCGTTACGCTGTGACCGCTGCCGGAGACTACCTGCGAGCCGCCTTCCCGCCCACGCTCCCTTCCATCCGTCATGTCGTCATCAATTCTTTCGCTGCGCGTCAGACGGCCCTCAGAACTGGAGAGAGTTCGACCATCATTCCCAATGTCATGGACTTCGAGGCTCCGCCCTCGCCCAAAGATGCCTACACAGGTCAGCTTCGTGAAGCGCTGGGAATTGGACCGGATCAGACTTTCCTGCTCCAACCTACGCGCATCGTCCCGCGCAAACGAATTGAACTTGCGATTGAGCTGGCGCACCGTGTGAACTCGGATGCGGTCCTGGTCATCACGCATTTGTCAGGTGATGAAGGTTCTGCTTACGAACAAAGATTGAAGGATTATGCTCGGATTTTGAGGGTCAATGTCATTTTCGGATCAGACAAAGTCAACCACCATCGAGGAGAATCCCGGGACGGGAAACCCATATTCTCTCTCGCCGATGCGTATCAGGAATCCGATCTGGTCACTTATCCATCAACAATCGAAGGTTTTGGCAACGCCTTTTTGGAAACGCTCTATTATCAGAAGCCGATCGTCATCAGCACGTATGAGATATTTAAGACCGACATCCAGCCAAAGGGTTTCGAAGTCATCGGTTTTGAAGACTTTATCGAAGAAACGACCGTAATGCAGGCAAAGGAGATCTTAAATAACCCCGCCGAATCAGCCCGCATGGTGGCACATAACTATGCCCTCGGTAAAAAATATTACTCCTTCAGCAATCTCAAACGGAAGATCTCTTCGGTCCTCCATGATACACTCGGGACATAGTCACACGTGATCCCATCACCCACAAGGCTGACTATCAATCCGGAATAAACATTCTCAGATCCGGTGGTCGAGGAATCGTACCTATGTCAGATCCGACAGTTTCCAGGTCATTGATCGCAAGAATTTTCATTTCTCCAGATGAGGTGAGGGTACGCTCAGGTTGGAGATTGCTTTTCCATACGATCCTCTTTCTGACGCTTCTGGTCATCGTCACGGGTGTGCTATTCACCCTTTCCCTCCTTTTGGGACAGTTTTATACTGATTCCCCGTTCCTTTTAGCGCTGACCACCTTCATCGCGGTCCTCCTCTCTACATGGTTCGCCCGCCGATTCTTCGATCACCGCGATCTCCCCTCGCTCGGTCTTCAGCGAACGCCTTACGCGTTCAGAGATCTGCTCTTCGGGTTCCTGTTAGCCGCCCTCATTATGGGAGGTCTATTCGTCATATTTGTTGCATTGAATTGGACGACGTTCGATCAATGGGTCTGGGAAACTCAACCGCTATCCAAGGTGATCATGGGGGCCCTCGGAAGCCTGGCGGCATTTATTCTTATAGGGTTCAGTGAGGAGATATTGAGCCGAGGGTATCAATTGCAGAATTTGATCGATGGTCTCAATCTTCCCCTGGCTCTCTTCCTGTCTTCCGCCGTATTCGCGGTCCTGCACCTTGGAAATCCTCATACGAGTTCAATTTCCACGCTAGGTCTTCTCGCTTCAGGATTTTTCCTTGCCTACGGCTGGCTCCGAACAGGTCAGCTCTGGCTCTCGATTGGGCTTCACATCGGGTGGAACTTTTTTGAGGGCACGGTATTCGGTTTTGCGGTCAGCGGAACCGAATCGTTCGGCCTCATCAAGCATACGGTTGCCGGTCCGGACCTCATTACGGGTGGTCCCTTTGGACCTGAGGCAGGGTTGATTATCCTGCCTTTCTTACTCATCGGCGCATGGGTCATCCACCGTTACACCTACAAACGCCAAAGATGAATTTGCTGATCCTCTTCAAAGAGAACCAGGCAGCCCTTATCCATCCTCAAGCAGCTCACCATAGACCTGTGTATCGGGATAGAAATCTTTCCAGCCAAACCAGAAAGAACTCGTACTCTTCAATCGGCGAAGTCTCTCCCCCTTCATGCTGCCTTCGATCGCTTCGCCCCTCAGACCATCCCATGCTGATCCCGTCTCCTGATCGATAAGCGTCAGGCCCTCTTCGACTTCGAAGGTAAGCACAGCCTCATTCGTGATCAACTTCCCGCTCACCCCGAAGTCGAGGACCTCGCCATTTACCTCCCGGGAATACACGATTCCCGTGAAACAAAGCGATCACTACGTAACCGCAATGGGCCTCCCCTGGACTTCATCGTTGACGATCTCTCTGCGAGAGAGCAAATCGATGGACCGGATGCCATCTTTCGGAAGCAGCGTAACAATACGGTACTCGCTCCCATCAGGGGTGACGGTTGAGGCCGGCGGCGAGGTCGCACAGGCGGAAATCACCCATGCACCGACCGCGAGGATTCCCAATCGTCCCAACCCTTGAACATACATATGGCGATTATGATACAAGCTTCCTGACGATTGAAATTGACACTTGACAGGTAAGAACGTTTGTTCTATACTGCTCTCAATTAGCTCATTTGTTCGATATGGAGGTCGGCCATGTCCACATATACGCATCAGAAACGCACAGGCTTAATATCCTTGTGGGGAGACATCACCAACGGGATAGCGCGACGCTTCACCCTTCCGAAAATATCCTTGTTCGGTTTTATCATCGTGGGGGCGCTCGTTGCGTTTGAAATCTTTAATTACAGCACAACCGAATTTGCCCTTCAAGATTTGTTGGGCAGCCTGGAATTCGCAGGAGTAGGTTGGGCGACGATCCTTGCCCTGGCTTTCTGCGGCATGGATTTTGCCGGAATCGCCAGGCTGTTCTCGCCACAACAGAACAAGGAAAATCCCCTCGAAATCTGGTACCTCCTTGGCGCATGGTTTCTTGCTGCAACAATGAACGCCATGCTCACCTGGTGGGCCATAAGCGTCTCCCTGCTGCAGCACCAGGGTCTTGGGAACGAGATTATGAATCGCGAGGCCTTGCTCAGCAGTGTGCCCATCTTCGTCGCAATTCTTGTGTGGCTCATTCGAGTCCTCATGATCGGAACCTTTACGCTATCAGGCACCCGCCTGATTACGCGCGTCCCAAACACAAGAAGTATGCGCAATTATCCTACCGGAACCGTTGTACACACTCACCGGAAAACCGGTTCGCAAGGACGCAGTCCAGTCAGCCGGAACCCGGCCCGTGATGCTGTGACAAACGATAACGGTAATATGCGCCGCCATGATTCCGGGCAGGTATAGCTAGAGAGCGCTTCATGGACGCTCATTATGACGACCGTCTCATCTTGCCAAACATCTCACCCGCAAGTGAGACGGTCGCCCTCCCTAATTCTATCGCTGCCATACCCATCCTGCTTGTTGCCATCTTCATCCTGTTTTCTGTGTATTCGGTCAACACCATCCGCAAAAGCATCGCCTTAAAAGGTATGCTTGGTTCACCAGAGACCGAAGATCTCGAGAAGGTTTTTTCCTCAGTTAGCGAGAGCAAGGCGATCGTCATTGATGGCGACCCACAGCCGGGACTGTCCACTGTTTTTACGTCCGATGTAATTCGCTGGCGTGCAGATATCGGTCGCTGGTCTGACAAGCATGATCTGCCTCAAGATCTAATCGCAATTGTGATGCAAATCGAATCTTGCGGTAACCCGCATGCGCGTTCACAGGCAGGAGCGATCGGTCTTTTTCAGGTAATGCCCTACCATTTTTTACTTAACGAAGATCCATATGAGATCCAAACAAATGCAAGCAGAGGCCTCGATTACCTCTCCAAGAGCTATGAGCTTGGAGGGGGCCGGATTGATCTCGCCCTCGCCGGCTACAATGGAGGTCATAGTCAGATTACAAAACGACCTCAACAGTGGCCCGAAGAGACGACGCGCTATGTTCGCTGGGGAGCGGGGATCTGGGACGACATTCAAGCAGCGGAGAGCCAGAGCGAAACCCTTGAACTCTGGCTTGATTCAGGCGGCAGGTATCTCTGTGAAAGCAATTTCTGATATGGAAGGCGCCGTTTTTGAGAGGGAAATAGCCGGGAGAACATCTTCAGCCGAAAGGGTGAATAGCCAGCGAGGGTACGAGGGCGACATTCTCCTTAAGATTTTTTCTTTGCAGGCAGCACCGCAGCATTCGGTGACATAACGTACTCGAAATATTTGCCTGGTTCGTGAATAAACGAGTGCCATCTATAATTTCGCACGCGCGTTTTTCCTGCCCCTCGTTGGCCGCCGTTAAAGCAATTTCGTTTGTTGTCATTCATCCATGTCCATGTCCGACTCACACGTATTGTCCCCCAATCGAGGCAATTTCATACTGAAGGTTGAACCCACGCCCACCTTTGATTCGACTTCAATATTTCCCCCGTGACTCTTTGTGATCCAATACGCGATCGATAAACCCAGTCCCGTTCCCCCAGATGCCTTCCGAACCCTCGAAGGATCAAGACGATAAAATCGCTCAAATATATTGGGGAGTAGTTCTTCCGGGATCCCCGGCCCCGTATCACTCACCATAAAACTAGCCCAGAGACCGTCACATACAATCTCCATGATTACGTTTCCGCCCTCGCCGGTGTGTTCAATGGCGTTGGCCGTCAAGTTCAACATGACCTGTTTCAATCGATCCCGATCCCCCAACACCCTGGCCTGATCCTCCCGTCCCAGGGATACATTCAAACCATCTTGAGCCAACACCTTTGCCTGTTGGTACACTTCCAGGGCTAAGGTATCCAGTTCCACGATATCTTGGGCTAATGGAAGCTTTCCCGTCTCCGCTTGTGCCAACAGGAGAAGATCGCGCACCATCCGTGTCATTCGATCGACCTCAGAGCTTATCGCCTCTAATGTCTCATCATCGGCCTCACCCGTTTGCTGGATCAAATCCACATTTCCACGCATCGCAGTAAGAGGCGTTCGTAGTTCATGAGAAACGTCCGCCAGGAACCGCCGCTGTGTCTCAAAGAGCGCCTCAAGCCTTTCGAGGGTTTCATTAAATGCCGTTATCAGTCTTCCAACCTCGTCGGTTGGCACGCTCGTTTGAGGGATCCGTCTGGAAAGGTCGTCAGCCTTGGTAATCTGTTCCGCCGTCTCGGTAACCTGATCCAATGGACGTAAGGCAGCGCCGGCGGCCATGTACCCAATAACAGCCGCCACTCCGATCGCTAACAGGCCACCGATCGAAAGGAATCCAAGAAGCATGCTCTGTGCAAGCTCGATCGTTTCCATCGAGCGCGCCAGTTGCAGATAGCCAACCAACTGTCCTTCAGGTAAGGCGATTAAGGGAACGCTGAGCACTCGAAGCACTTCCTCGCCGTGTTGATTTTTCGTAAAGGTATTGTCGGAAACCCCCCAGGTCTCCATGGCGAAAGGACCGTTGATATGAGATGCATTATTAGATTGCCAACGCAAGTTGCCCTCATTGTCCCAGAGTTGGACGTAAACATTGGTCGTTAAATCAAGTGCCCGCAACGTAATCTGGAGATCCTCGGGCATGCTGCTCGCACGAAGGATGTCATCCGCGGTTCGGATAAGCGTACGCTCGATCTGAGTCGTGAGGCTGTAGGAAAGGGCAAAGTATACGAGCGTTCCAAAAAGGATCAGAACAACGGTTAGAACGACCGTATACCAGAGCGTAAGGCGAGCGCGTAATGTCACTCAAGCTCCCTCAAGACGTAACCCACGCCTCGAACTGTATGGATGATGCGTGGCTCTCCGGATAACTCGGTTTTCTGGCGAAGATAGCGGACATATACCTCAATAATATTGCTCTCGCCCCCGAAGTCGTATCCCCACACGCGATCGTAGATGACGTCGCGAGTGAGAACCTGGCGCGGATGTCTTAAAAATAGCTCGAGCAACTCATATTCTTTTGCGGTTAACTCGAATCTCCGATCGCCCCGATATGCTTGATGTGTCCCGGTGTCGAGCTTGAGATTTGAAAATTCAAGCAGGGTGGGCAGCTCCGTCTTTACGCGTCTTATCAGAGCACGCACTCGTGCGAGCAGCTCGTTGAGTGCAAAAGGTTTGACCAGGTAGTCATCGGCGCCTGCGTCCAACCCCCGGACCCGGTCAGGCACCGAATCTTTTGCCGTCAACATCAGAATCGGAACCTCACTGTCTTCACGCAGCCTTCTGCACACTTCAAGCCCATCCAAACCCGGCTCGTATTCGGGCAGCATCCAATCGAGAATTACCAAATCAGGCGTGTCCGATAGAGCAATTTCCATCCCCTTGCTGCCATCAACAGCGGTTATCACTTGATAACCTTCATGTTCAAGGCCTCGTTTTAGAAAATGAAGAATGCGTTCTTCATCCTCGATTACCAGAATCGTCTCTCGCATTTTACCCTCCGTCGGTGTTATACCACAGTGGGTTTAACGTGGGAAAGCCGCCCTGACAGGCGGCTTCTCACATGACTTTCGTATTTTGATCGTTAAGCAAGTTCTACAGTAGCGCCAGCGGTCTCCAGTTTGCTCTTTGCATCCTGAGCAGATTCTTTGCCAGCCTGCTCAAGCACCTTTGCGTCGGGAGTCTCCGTCAGTTCTTTCGCGTCTTTCAAACCAAGCTGAGTAATTTGGCGGATGGCTTTAATGACATCGATCTTTTTCGGCCCTACATCCTTCAGGATCACATCAAACTCGGTTTTTTCTTCGACAGCTTCACCCGCGGCGCCTGCGCCTGGAGCAGCAGCGATAGCAACGGGAGCTGCAGCTGATACACCCCACTGCTCTTCGAGTAGCTTCGTTAACTCGGCCGCTTCTAAAACGGTCAGTTTGCCTAATTCTTCTGCTAGTTTCTCAATGTTCGCCATACCCTAGTAACTCCTTCTCATTCTATGATGAATTTTGTTTTCGTTTTCAAGCTGTGGCTGGTTCTTTTTCCGCATAAGCTTTGATCACTGCGACCACCTGTCGTATCGATCCATTTAATGCACACGCTATCCTGGTAGCCGGCGCCTGCAGCACGCTGAGCAGTTGACCTTGCAAAACAGGCAACGGCGGTAGATCCGCTAACGTACGAATCTGGGATGTCTCGACAACGTCGCCATCGATGATGGCTCCCTTGATCTTGAATGTGTCCACATCACGGCTCAAATCGACGATGGCCTTCGCCAGCCCAATCACGTCCTCTGACGTCGCCCCGATCGAAGTTGTTCCCTCAAGACCACCTTCAGGCATTGGTGTGTTCGTTTCATCAAACGCGATCTTCACCAAGGTGTTCTTGACGATGAGGAATTCGCCACCAACTTCACGAATGTTTTGCCGCAGGCCTTCCATCTCCTTCACGCTCAAACCGGTGTTGCTTGTAAGGATCAGCGTGGTATTCTCCGAGATCACATTCTTGTATTGATCAACGAGCGCTTTCTTGCGTTCCTTTGAAATCGCCAAATTTATCACCTCCTTTAAAAGATTTCGAGTCTTCGCCCTGGATATTCAAGCAGCAAAGACTCGAGAGTTACGATTGCACATAACCGTTTCCCGGTCCTCACCTGGGCAGGAAATTAAGTCGTCCTTTTTGGACGACACCTGCTTTCTCGGGCGAAGGGGGTTTTATCCGATTGTAATCCTAGCCTATTTTACCCCTTAATCGACCTCAAGAGCTAAAGCTGCGCTGGGATCAACTTTTATTCCCGGGCCCATCGTACTGCTAATCGTGATTCTGCGGACATACGTGCCTTTTGCCGATGCTGGTCGTGCCCGCTGAATCGCGTCGAGCAGCGCCGAAAAGTTTTCAAACAACTTCTGCGTTTCGAAAGATGCCTTCCCAATCGGAACATGCAGGTTTGCAGTTCGATCGAGTCTAAATTCCACGCGGCCGGCTTTAAGTTCATCGATGACACGGGGGAGGTCGTCTTCCGGGACGACCGTGCCTGCTTTCGGACTAGGCATCAAGCCTCGTGGTCAC
>CAZMZL010000118.1:0-9354 GCA_964570595.1 uncultured Anaerolineaceae bacterium
CGTGACGGGACCGTTGGCATCGGGGCCATGGGCGCCGGAGTCATATTGGATCACGAGCACGCCCTCCTCCATTGGACCGAGTTTGGTTGGCTCGATACTGGCGGATGTACATCCGCAAGAAGTGCTCACGTTCAGGATCTCCAGGACCTCGTCTCCCCGGTTCACCAGCGGGACTTCGATCGTGCGGATTTCACCGTTGGTGACCTCTCCGATATCGATTTCCTGCGCGTCGAGCACGAGATCTGGAGCGCCCGTGCTGCAGGCTGCAAGAAACAGGGCGATGGCGGGAAGAAAAAACAGCAAACGTTTCATATACTCACTCCAAACGATTATTTTATGTTCGAGCTCGGATGTTTTTATAGATACCCCATGCGCCGATGTTCTCGACGTTCTCCAATGCGAGATCGGATTGAACGAGGTTGCCCACCGTGTCCCTGTTGATGTTGGGTCCCATTAAGCGCAGGACGATGGGATTAAATAGGTCCATCCACCATCCCGCAATTTTATTTGTCGCCCGGACGTGTTCCATCAGAAAGACGTAGCCGTCAGGTTTTACGACGCGGGCAAGCTCGTTCATCCCCTGGATCGGGTCAGGAACCGAGCAAAAGACAAAAGTGGCTGCGGCCGCATCGAACGAATTGGATGGGAAATCCAAAGACTGCGCATCGCCAATTTCCAACTGGGGGTTCAAACCAAGGTCCTGCGCGCGGGTTTCTGCCCGTTGAAGCATGCCGGGTGTCAGATCAACGGCGGTGATGCGAGCATCCTCCGGCCAAAAGGGCATATTCTTCCCTGTCCCGACCCCGACCTCGAGTATGCGCGGTTCAGGAGGAAGCCTCCCCTCGATTTCCGTCCAGAAGCGTTGACGCCAGGATCGGTAACGAAGCTCGGGGATGGTCTCCATGAAATCATAAATCGGCGCAATTCTACCGTAGCGCGATCTTGTGGATTCTGTCAATTTGGTTTTGTGTTCGCTCATATGTGAAGAATTCCTTGTGATCCGGCATCAAGGATCGGGGTCGAATGGCTCGAGGAGGAGTTCGTCGAGCCGATCTTCCAACTCTGGCGGGAAGAGCGGCCCAACCTTTACCCCTTTCAATATACCATTCTTTGACACAAAGAATGTCTCGGGGACACCCCGAATTCGATAGATTTGAGATATCTTCGTCCCCAGGTCGGGTCCGTTGGGGTAGGTGATCTCGAATTCTTCGATATACGCCAGCGCTTCCGCGTCTGTGTCTACGTAGTCGACGCCTAAAAAAACGACTCCCCGATCCCGATATTTCCGCCATGTTGATTCTAAATAGGCCGCTTCTTCCCGGCAGGGGGGGCACCATGATGCCCAGAAATTAATCACGACAACCTGACCTCTCAAGTCACTTAACGTGATCGCATCGCCATCAAACGGTATCAGCGTGAAATCGGGCGCTTCGCCTTGAGCTCGCGGACCTGCTTGAACTCTAATCAATCCCCAGGCCATAAGAGCCAAAAGAGCCAGGACGCCTCCATAGGCGAGGATTTTCCAGAAGCCGTGCAATCCAGTTCTTTCGGATGGTGAAGATGCAGGTTCCATCAGCGGATGATCAGGGTGTTGACTGTACGCTTGCCTGCACCCAGATCTCGGCGTTGGATTGATTCGGGTCGTTGTTCTCGATGATGAGGCCTCGCCGAATGGTCTGACCGCGGGTGTCGTGGAACCCGGCGTCGAAGCGCAGCGATATCGTAGCGACCTTACCCGGGGGAATGATCGAGGATGTGAAATCTGCAGTGGTACAGCCGCAAGTCGTATACGCTCTGCTGATGGTCAGAGGTGCTTCCCCGGTATTGGCAACGACGAACTCATGCGTGACGACTTCGGTGGCTCCCACTTTACCGAAATCAAAGAAGCTTTCACTTACTTCGATCTGTGGTTGTGGGCCATCTTTGGCAAGGAATGGGATCGGCGGTCCTTCGCCCATCTCATGTACAGCATGAAGGGGCGCATCATACGCCACGTCTTCTGCGCTGTATTCAATATCGACCGATTCTTTATTTGTCGAACCGCCTGTGCGTCCACTCCAAAGGGACCACGCCGACACAAACAAAATGATCGCTCCGGCCGCCACAATGACAGAATAGATTGTTTTTTGCCGCCTCGCCTGGCTTCTGCGATGTTCCGTTCGGCGATTTTGTGTTTCAGCTTTCTTCGACATACTTCCCTACCTTCTTGTTCGGATCGCTCACAGGAGAAAGTGGTCCATGGATTGCTTCTTCTAAGTACAAACTGTACCAACCGGAACGCCACTAGACTAGAGCCATTTCGCCTATCCCACGATTTTTTCGAGGATGATATGACATTTGTCAAAAGCGGAAGTGAACCCGGCGATCTAAAGCCGCCACCGCGCTCCATTTCGCTTTCTCTTCAAGATTCTTGTTCCAAGCACATTGAGAACAATTCGCGCTGTCCGCGGAATCGTCTTTCACTCTAAGCGCACGTCCATCCGGGCAACCTGACCCTCCCGAACCGCGAGCGCGAGTTCGGTATCGAAGGTGCTTCCATCCACTTCTCGAGTGCCGCCATCACGGAATGCGAAATCACATCCTATGATCCGTGCACCACCCGGACCATAACTCGATTTGCGTCCAGGGTTGTGATAGACCACGAGCGTTTGTCCGAGGAAACGAAAAGCAAAGCCATCTCGCGGGACGAAAATATCTTTCCAGCCATCGACGTGATCCCAATATCGACATGTCTCTTCCTTGCGGGTGAAGAGCCACTCCGGGAGTTTAGGTTCAAGAGAGAGCTGGAGATTGTTCTCCGGATCCAACCGGAAAGGTTCAGGACCTGTCGTCATGAGCACCCACATCTCGAGCATTTCTGCTGTGACCCCGCTCAGGCGTGGTTGAAAGGCTCGACCATGCAGCCTGGAGTCGGGATATGCACTGCTAACGATGAAGGAGCAATTTTCCAGAGTGCTTCGACCGTATATTTCCGGGGACATGAACGGTGGAAGCGCCTTTTGCAGATCATCAAAGAAGCGATCGTAATTTCCGCTGCGCAACACCTCCAGGAGCCATTTGTATTCCATGTGGGTGTAAATCGATTCGTTTTCGATCCATCCCGGAGTGTATGCTTTTATCCGACCGATCTCCAGGGGTTGATCATGGAGAGACTCACAGCTTTTGTACATGCCGAGTTTCGGGTCAAAGATCTTGCTGCGGCGTACAGCTTCGAGCACTTCCAGACTGTGCTCCGGAAAAACTTTAATATAGTGGACAGGACCTTCCAGGAAGAGGGCGGTCGGGCGTTGTTGGAATAGAGATGGTTCGATCGCTCGCTCTTGATCGTCGTCACCCGACCGAGATCGGTCTGATCCATCAACCTTGTAATCGACAACCTCGTTGATGAAATATGTATAAGGCACGCCGTCGGAGTCGAAAAGGCGTTCGGCGGGTTGCTGTGAGAAAATGTGCTCGAGCCTGTTGCGGCAGGAACTGACAAAATCGAAGAGTTCTGCCACCGAGAAATTCTCTTCTGCCCCATCGATCCCCAAACGCGTTTGTAAGCGGTAGGTTTCAAGCATCCCGTGGAAATCGTCCCAATCCTTGTGATGGCCCCGCTTGTCAAGGTTTACGTCATCATTGAGCGTGCGGATCAAGCCTCGAAGGAACATCGCCAATTCACGATAGACCGGGAAAGTGTCCGTCTCGGATAACTCCAGCCTGGAAAGATTATCCTCTAGAAAGCGAAAGGCTCGCAGCAACTCCAGGGTTTGGCACAAGGACGAACCGAACAATCCCGGGAGCCCATTCATGGAATCGTTCCAACCGGGCTTGTCCGCCTCCATCTCGACGCCTATCCCAAATGGGTCCATGGCGGAGAGTTTGCATGCCAGCACACACAGCAATTTCACAAGAAGATGGGTCTTGTAAATCCCCCCTTCTCCGTTTCCCGTGCGGACTCTGTGCGGATCGGTCTTCCTTGATTCAATCAACGCCGCTTTTTCCGGGTCCCGCCGTACCGCGCCATATTGTCTGGCATGCCCATTCCGGAACACGATCTTCCTCGACCGCGGCTGGACGACATCAGGGTTGTCGAAAAACGAGTAGTCCTTTCGATCCCACAAGACCTCCTTCAGCCGGTCTGGATAGATCATTAATAAAGATTCGAGAAGGTCGATGAGATAGAGCCAATGATCGATCCAGAACCCTTCGTGAATATCTCCAACCTCCAGTTTGCGGCAATACGGCAGAACTCTCGCCAGGACGCGCGCACGAACCCTTTCAGTAAGAGGACCATGTTCTTCAATCCGGAGAATCAATTCTCCAGGCGTGAAAGGTCTTGAGATGGTATCGGTCAACTCTTCGACAAGCACTGAATCGGGGAGCAGGGTTTCGAGATGCGCTTTGAGCGTTTCTGGGTGGCGGGCGATGTACCGTTGGCCACTCACGACCAAGGGGTTGTATCCATCTGTCTGAATCAAATTCACGAACATAAACACATTATGATCCTCGATCCAGGGGAAGAACCAGGTATCCATTCTGCGGTTCTGGCACACGCTCCGGAAATGACCATTTCCCTGGGAGAGATAGGCCGGCTCGAGGTCAAACCAGTGGTAGTCACGCTCCAGGTCGCCGTTCTGGCGGGAGAATATATAAAAAACATGCGACTGATCTTCATCATCAAAGGAGGTCGGCATTCCCCCGCGCATCACGTTTTCGAGAAAAGTCTCCTGACAGTAGTGATCAAAGAGGGGTGTGCTGCTGGCTGTAAAAGCGGTGTTTTTGATCCGCTGAATAAGATCACGATTTTCCCTGCGTTTCGCCTGAAGGAATTCAAAGTTGATTGTGGGCAGCAGCCGGCGAAAAATCCCTTCGTTGGCGGCATGGCCAATCACAGAGGAAAAGGAGATCGCATCGTCAGGCTCGAGTTCCGTCCGAAGGGGTGTAAATGCGCAGGGCGTTCGGTTCTCGCGCATCTGGAAGCTTGAAAGCAAAGCTTCGAGAGGTTTCTGGTCAAAACTCCAGGGGAATGAAAAATCGTTCGGCGCACCGAACAAGACCTCCGGGTCGACCAGATATTGTTCCATCACAGGCCCGTCCTCGGAACATGTGAAGTAATAGTTAGATGCTTTCAGTTCGCCGATTTCGGCGCTGTCGGCAGGCGTTTGTTTCAGCCGGAAAAGCGGTACGCCTCCCACTTCAAAGACGCCCATCATGCCCTCGATGTGTCTGGATGTGACGTTTACGTGCTCGAACTTCACGCCATAAGGGAGAATACGCGGGACGCCGTCGACGAGTTGGATATCCAGCGTCGTATCACCGAGATTGGCAACCTGCACATGGCGCACCAGCCCCGGCAGCGGCGCTTGGACGAGCGGGTAATACCTGACCTGGATCTCAATGTTAAGGTCAACATTGCGCTCCTGGAGGGTCAGTTCGTGGGAGGTGATCATGAGTTTCTGCGAGACGTTGGGATTGCGCACTTTCCGAAAAGGTTCGTAAACGGGATTTTCGTTTATTCGCAGGAATGTCCGGAATCCCTGCAGACCCACCCATTGGCACGCGCGGTTAAAAGACAGAAACTCGAGTATGGCGCCGTCCTTATCCTGAGAGCCGAGGCTGCAAACCGCCTGGCCGCGGTTCACATAGTAAACCCAGAGGGGGATCCCCCATTTCCCTGCAATTCCCGGAAAGAAACTGGAGAGAGGTTTCGCCCAGTTGTAATCCTCAATGATGAAACGGAGGTGTTCATCAAAGGAATAGTTCGGCGTATTTGCCATCCTGCCTCCTGCGCGTGGTGAGGAGCTTTTCTGGGAATTCGGTTTTCATCTGAATGCCGAACGAGGGAGAGACGTACGAATGGTCATCCTATCGGAAAAGAATACCGGCATTTGGAAAACTTTGCACGATAAAATTTTATCCCTTTACCGAGCCAGCCAACATTCCACGTACGAAATATCGCTGCATGAAGAAGAAGATCAGCATCGGAACGAGAAACGAGATGAACGCAGCGGCTGTTAAAAGATGCCATCCGGCGCCTAGCGAGGTGACCATGTTGCTGATCTGGTACGTCATCACCGGCGTGCTCCCGCCAAGGAAGATGAGGGCGACCAGAAGATCGTTCCAGACCCACAAGAACTGGAAGATCGCCAGTGAGGCCAGAGCAGGCATCGAGAGCGGGATGGCCAGACGGGTAAAGGCCGTCCACGGAGAAGCTCCATCCATATAGGCCGACTCGAAGATCTCCTGCGGCAGCGAGCCGAGGAAATTACGGATGAGGTAGATGGCATAAGGGAGGCCGAAGGCAGTGTGAAAGAGCCATACACCGAGAAAGGTGCCTGTCAATCCAACATTAACGTACAGGCGAAAAACCGGGATTAATGCCACCTGCAGCGGAACGATGATCAACCCGACGAGGATTGCGAACAGCACCTGCCGTCCGTAAAAGTCAAGCCAGGCGAAAGCGAACGCGGCGAAGGCGCCGATCGTGATGGGAATGAGGGTCGCCGGAATAGTAACCAGAACGGTGTTGATGAAGGCCCTCGTCATCGATGCTTGCGCAAGGAAAATATCCTGGACGAAATCGCAGGTCCGTTGTCCGGGGAGGGTATTCCCCTGCTCGCAATCCGTGATGTAATCCAGTCGCCCTCGATACCCGGCGAGCACGTCGATGTAGTTCCGCAACGTAAATCGAGGTATCGGTTCACCTGACGCGGTGTCGCGAAGGTATCCTAAAATTTCTGCAAGCTCGTTCTGATCGGGCCGTGATTCTTCTCGAATATGGGGTTCGCCATCGTACTCATTGTCAAAGGTTTGGAGGATTTGAATCGACCGGCGGTACTGCCCGAGGAATTCAGGGTCGCTGAGGTCCGCATCGGAGATTGCATCGCCGGCGGGGCCGTGACATTCACCGCAGTAGGTTTCGTAGGTTTGATTGCCGGTATCCTTTGCAAAAGCGGTCCACCAACCGCTTTCATTGACCCGCTGGACGGGTCGAAAAGATGTCACCAGTAAACCGACCGTTGGGATGACCCATATGAGAACGATGATGATGATCACGATATGGAGCGGTATACGCCGAAGGATTTTGTTGATGCGGTCGGAGGTTTTGGGGTTCATCGCCTTGCTTCCTGCTCCCGGAAACGCCGAATGTTATAGATCAAAACGGGGACGATCAATGCCAGCAAGATGAAGGCAATCGAGGCCGACCGGCCTGTTTCAAAATTGATGTACATCTCCGAGTACATCCGATTGGCGATCACATCGGTATCGAAGTTCCCTCCGGTCATCACGTAGACCAGATCGAACAACTTCAGCGTGAAGATCGTCATGGTGGTCAGGACGACGGTGATGGTAGGCAAGATCAAGGGGATCATGATTTTCCAGAAAACTTGCCACTCACCCGCCCCATCGATCCGCGCCGCCTCCAACAACTCTGCCGGAAGGGCTTTGATGGATGCGGATAGGATCGTCATGCTGAAACCAGTGTAAAGCCAGAGCCCGACAACGATCAAGGAGAAGTTGTTGATCCAGGGTGGCGAGGACAGCCATGGCACCGGATCCTGACCCAATCCAACCAGGACGGCGTTCAGCAGGCCGATCATAGGAGCGTTGGGGTCATTGGGATTGACCGGGAAATCGTAGACAAAGCCCCAGATCACCCCCGCACCGACAAAAGAGATCGCCATCGGGAGGAAGATGAGCGCTTTTGCGTACGGTTCGTACCTGACCCGATCCACCAGCACCGCAACGAGCAGGCCCAGAGCCGTTACCCCAGGGACCATGACGAGCAGCCAGAGGATGTTGTTGCGAAAAGTGCGCACCATGACCTCAGAGGTGATGGCATAGCGATAGTTTTCGAAAACTCCCCAGCATGACTCCCCCGCCCTGCATGCTGCCGTCGCCCACTCGGTCGAATCGCTGTTCCTCAGGCTGAGAAACCCAGTATATACCGTTGGATAAGCAATATAGATAATGATGATAATTAATGCAGGAAGGATAAATAACCAGGGGGTTGTTGCGCCCTGGCGCATGATCAACGGTGCGTTGCTTTCCTTTTTCACGCGCTTCTAGCTCCGCGGATTTCGCAGATGGGGATCACTACTCTACCCCCTCAGTGCATGCAGCGGGAGGTAAAAATACCTCCCGCTGCACATGACATACGGATCACTCGCTGCAGATTTCTCCTGCCCGTGATTCCATACGATTCAGGATCGTAGTGAGATCGCCTCCGTTGACGTATTCCGTGACGGCTGCAAACTCGTCAAGGTTTAGACCGCCCTTCAGAAGGTCTCCCACGTCGAAACTGACGGAGGGTGACTGCAGAAGGACAGTTGCTTTCTTCGACGAGATGGGATCCACATAGCTCAGACCGGTGACCTTGTTGTTCGGTGAAAGGTCAAAACCCGATGCCGCCCAGGCACGTCCGCCGCGGCCGCTGGTGAGGTACGCCACAACGGCTTTGACGCCCGGATCATCGTTGAAGGCAGCCAGGAAATCGCCGCCCACCTGCATGACCGGCGGAGAACCGTCCGCGCTGGGCATGACGAAGAAATCGAAGTCGGTGCCGAAGACCAGTTCAGGATATTGACCCTCGACGACCCCACCGGAGAAGCCGCTCTGCTTCACCATGTAGGCTTGCGGCGGGTCGGAGAACACGGCGTAGATGGCGTCAATGAACCCTGTGCTGACCGTTCCTTCCGCACCACCGAGGGCATAGGCATCATCCATCGCCCACTTCCCATAAGTCTCCCAGGAGGCGGCAACGCCCGGATCGTTCCAGGCGGTCGTGCATGCCGCGAGTCCTTCGGTGAGTTCCTTCCCCTGGGTGCGCAGCATGACGTCCTGGACAAAGTCCGTCCCCGTCCAACCCGTCGCCGGGCCGCTTTCCATTCCCATCGAAAAGGGTACGCCGCCATCTGCCTTGATTTGATCAACAAGGGCGACGAACTCTCCCCAGGTGGTGGGAACGCTGTAGCCGGCCGCCTCGAACTCGACGGGACTGTACCACACCGTGCTTTTGATATCCGATTTGACGGGAATGCCGTAGACCGTTCCAGCGACGCTTCCGATGTCGAGCCACGACTGATCGTAGTTGTCCAGGTTAGCTCCCATATCCTTCATCGGGATGAGGCTGTCCTGATACTGTTCCATGGCGCCGACGCCGGGCATCATGGTGATATCCGGCGGGTTTCCACCCTCAACACGCGTCGCCAGAACCGCGGAGAGATCGCGGGTTCCCTCGTAGGAGAAGGAGATGTCGCATGCGTCGATCAGCGGCTGGAAAATCTCGATCAACCGGGCCTCTTCATCGCCCGACCAAACGGCGAGGAGCGCGATCTCCGCACCTTCACCGCCCATGCAGTCGATCGC
>CAZMZL010000119.1:0-9229 GCA_964570595.1 uncultured Anaerolineaceae bacterium
GATAAAATGCTGCGAGCGATCCATCATCCGAGATAAGGATTTTCTCCGTGTACCCGCTTGAGCTGAGCTGCACTGGAGGGGAGGGACCGTCGATCCACCAAACGTTCCCGCCATCCGCATAGGCAACCTGAAGAGTGCCTGGAGGTCGGGAGGCGGGCAAGGGGATCGCAGGGGTGATCTCCGCCGCAGATTCGGGTTCATTCACGAGCTCTTTGGAAGGGTCTGTAGATTGGGATGCGCCAAGCGTCGCTGCAACGGCAGTTTCGATCGTATTCTGGCCTCCGGCTGGAGATCCGGATGTCCCACACGAGACCAAACTGCCCAGCAGGATCAGGATGCCCATGCCCATTCGCATATCGTACATCGCCACGACCTCCACGGTTCTTTTCGCGCATTATACACAGTATTCGTCTCTCAAGCAGGATCCGGGAGCAAAAGGCCACCTCGCGGTGGAGGCTGAGAGCGCCGGAGAACCCAACGGCGGGATGGATCCACACATTGGGAGGTCAGGTGAGATATTAACTCGCGCGCCGATCATGCGCTGCGAGTCTCGATCCGTCCGGGTGGAGGAGCTATTTACCGTAGTCGTAAAAACCGCGCCCCGATTTTCGGCCGAGATAGCCACCGTCGACCATCTTCCTGAGCAGTGGGCAGGGTCGATATTTGTCGTCTCCAAGGTCTCGCTGCAGCACTTCTAAGACAAAGAGCACGACATCCAATCCAATGAGGTCCGCCAGTTTCAGCGGCCCCATGGGGTGATTCATGCCCAACCTCATGACCGTATCAATGGCTTCCGGTGAGCCGATCCCTTCCTGCAGCGTGAACACAGCTTCGTTGATCATGGGGCACAGAATCCGGTTGGAAATAAATCCGGGGGAGTCCATCGCCTCGACTGGTTCCTTCCCCATTTTTCGTCCTACATCCATGACTGACTCGGTGGTCTCGTCCGAAGTCGCCAGGCCTCGGATGACCTCCAGGAGTTTCATCAGCGGCACCGGGTTGAAAAAATGCATTCCGATCACCCTGTCAGGTCGTTGAGTTGCAGCGCCGATTTTCGTGAGCGAGATCGAGGATGTATTGGACGCCAGGATCGAACCTTCAGGAGCAAGCTGATCCAGTTCCTTGAATAGACCTATTTTTAGATCAGGATTTTCGGTCGCAGCTTCGATCACGAGATCGGCATGTTTTGCGGGTTCCAAATTAATGGATGTCGAAATTCCTGATGCGGCTTCTTTTTGAGCATCGTCGATGACGCCCTTCTCAAGAAATTTTTCGACAGATTTATTGATTGCATCCATCCCGGCTTCGATCCGTTCAGGTGCGATATCCATCATAGTCACGTCGTACCCGGATATGGCGGCAGTTTGGGCGATGCCGCTCCCCATTGTTCCGGCGCCGACGACAAAGATGTTCTTCACTTCCATGGGTTGATCTCCTTTATGGTTTCAGAAAATATCCAGAACGGACCGATCTATGATAGGAAGCGGACATCACTCCAGTTCGATCGCCATGGCAACAGCTTCGCCGCCACCCAGGCACAGGGAAGCGATGCCGCGCTGGAGGCCTCGATCCTTCAATGCGTAAAGCAGCGTGGTCAGAACCCGGGCTCCAGAAGCGCCGATGGGATGTCCAAGGGCAATCGCGCCCCCGTGCACATTAACTCTTTCCCAATCCCAACCTCGATCGGACAGCGCATATCCGTCGGCCAACACCTGGGAGGCAAAGGCCTCGTTCAATTCGATAAGATCGATATCCTCGGCCCCCCATCCTACCTTCTCCATGAGCTTCGGAATGGCATATGCAGGTGCGGTAAAGAGCTCTTTCGGTGGAACGGCCGCGCTGGCGTAGCCAACGACGCGTGCCAGTGGGTCTACCCCGAGCCGGTTGGTTTTCTCACGGCTTGCATAAACAACCGCAGCAGCTCCATCATTCAATCCGGGTGCGTTTCCTGCGGTGACCTTTCCGTCCTTGGTAAAAGCCGGTTTTAAGGAGGCGAGTTTCTCCAGTGAAGTTTCCCGACGCGGAGTTTCGTCGACCTCGACCATGGTCCTTGAGCCTCTCCGGCCGGGGACCTCAACAGGGGTAACCTCCTGTGTAAATTTTCCATCATCGATGGCCTTGATCGCCTTCTGGTGAGACTCAAATGCCCAAATATCCATGTCCTCTCGAGTGACTTCGTACTCATCCGCGATCCATTCTGCGGCCATACCCATGGCCCAATCTTCGAATGGATCCCATAAACCATCCAGGAGAAGCGCATCGGTGAGTTCCCGATGACCATAGCGCAGTTCTCCGCCCCTCGCTCGTACCAGGAAGGGTGCGTTGCTCATGCTCTCCATCCCACCAGCGACGAACAGGTCCCCGTCCCCGGCCTTGATGGCCTGTGACGCAAACATCCCCGTCTTCAATCCCGATCCGCAAACCTTGTTGACTGTTGTGGCTCCCACGGTAGGGGGGAGGCCTGCGAATATCGATGCCTGTCGAGCGGGCGCCTGTCCAAGACCGGCGGAGACAACATTGCCCATTAATACTTCGTCGATTTCATCTGCAGATTTCAGGCCGGCACGATCAATCGCGGCTTTGATTGCAGCAGCGCCCAATTGTGTTGCCGGGAGCTTGCTCAGCGCTCCCTGGAATCGTCCCATCGGGGTCCTGGCAGCACCCAGGATGAGCACATCTCTTGCGTTATTTTCCTCTATCATGGTTGACCTCGTTAAAGTTGAGTTGAATGGGAGGCATCTTGGGGCAAAGTCCTCAGACGATCAGTGTGATGATTCTTCTTTGGGCCAGAGGTTGCCAAGCAGGTGATACGTCTCTTCAAGCGTCTCGGGGACGACGCGTGTATGTGCCGTCGTAGCCATAAAGTTCGTGTCCCCTCGCCAACGGGGGACAATATGGAGGTGTACATGCTCTTCGATCCCGGCGCCTGCAGCTTCTCCGATATTGGAACCGATATTGAAGCCATCGACATGATAGGCTTTTCGCAGAACGATCAGCGATCGTTGTGTGAGCAGCATCATCTCCGTGAGGATTTCACTGGAGAGGGTTTCGAGCGTATCTACATGGGTATAGGGGACGACCATGAGATGACCGTTGGAATAGGGATAACGGTTCAGGACGACAAATGCATGCTCGCCGCGTTGGAGAATGAGGTTTTCCGGGCCGTCCTGTTGTTCAACGAGGGTGCAAAACAGGCAGCCGTCCTCTTGCGTGCCTTCCAGGATGTACTTCATGCGCCAGGGTGCCCAGAGATGCTTCATGTAAGTCTATATCGATTGTAGCAGAGAAATGTCTGTGCTGAAAATTATGCTGGCACACATCGTGCACACGAGAGTAGAATGAACCCATGTTATCCGAAGAGACCTTGCGAAAAACGCTGCCGGTTTCAGGGCTGGGTCAACCATTTCACTATCTCGAGAGCGCCGGATCCACCAACGATGTCGCGGCCTCGCTTGCACGTGAAGGAGCCCCCCATGGTGCACTCGTGATCGCGGATGCGCAAACTGCCGGTCGAGGCAGGGGGGGAAAACCGTGGATTACCCCAGAGCGGAGTGCGCTTGCATTCAGCCTTGTGCTGCGTTCGGGGCCGATGACGAGCGAAGAACTTGGCGGGCTCGTGGTCCTCGGTGCCCTCGGGGTCGTTGAGGCGCTGAAAGGTTTTTCAATTGAACCAGAGATTAAGTGGCCCAACGATGTCATCGCTGCTGGAAAGAAGATCGCCGGTGTTTTGGTGGAAGCCTCCTGGCTGGGGGATGAGCTTGAATACGCCATTCTGGGGATCGGCGTGAATATTCACCCGGAATCGGTTCCGGATCGTGGCGATTTGAACTTCCCCGCTACCTGTGTGGATGAAGAAGCCGGGGCGCGCTGTGATCGGACAGAGGCTCTCATCGCGATTTTGGAGAGCATCGGGGGTTGGCTGCCCCTGATTGGATCGGATGAAATGGTCCGGGAATGGGAAAAGCATCTTGCTTATCGTGATGGCATCGTCACTCTGGAAGGACCAGGTTTGAGCGTCACCGGTGAAATTGCCGGTCTGACGCCAGAAGGACAATTGCGGATAAAGTTAGAGGATGGAAATGTGATATCCGTTCGTGGAGGGGAGCTTCACCTCAAGGCTATTGACAGCGGATTGAACTGAGCTAAACTTTGCCTGATCTGCTCGCCATCGTACGGCGGCCTGGGGATCGAGCAAGAGGGACTCTGGAGGTCGATGATGTTCGATGATTTACGTGAGATGTCAGATGGCAGCTCGATGTTTGATGAGCCTGTGGAGAGTCCGTTCAGCATCGAGGAAGAGGCCTACATCAGCGGAAGCGGCGGGAATTTCCTCGGCATGACGCCGGGACAGCGTTTCTTTATCTCCTTGCTGCTCCTGGGCACTGTGATTGTGCTGGGCATGATGTGCTTGATGGTCACCGAGAAGATTATGGTCTTCTAATTTGCTTCATAGCCATCGTCGGAGGGAAAAGGGCGTATGTCATACGCCCTTTTTTGTTCCCGGGTATGATCGCCTCGATCGGAGTCGGAGGGTTGTTATGGGGCCGGCAGATTCACCATCCGGATCTCATGGTGTGAGGGTCAGGCGCGATTCAACCGCAGCTTCTACCTGCCCTCGTGACCACAGCATGGGGTGGTATTCGATGTTCCGCCACGGATCGATCATATCGTCATAATGTTTGTAGAATGCGTTGCCGCTCTGCCCTGTAGTATGCATCGACTGTGAGTTCTCGAAATACTGCAAATCGATAACCTGCCGGTAGGAAGGCAGACCGAGGACGCCGAATGGCTCGTTCATGTTATAAGAGGTGGCATTCACCGTCCCTGAAGTTCCGTCGGTTTCCACGGGTCCCCGATTGAGAAGCCATTCGATGGGGGCTATGCCGCTCTTTCCCAGGGTTTGGTTCTCGAACGTTGCCGTATGCAGATCGCCCCAACGCCATTTCGAGGCGTCGCTTCCGAGGGCATCGTTGAGGTATTCGAGACTGTCGGCGAGCGCTACGAGCAGGATTTCCTCCTGGCTCTCGACTTTCTCCGTCCGAATGTCGTCGAACCATTCGGTGGAACCACTCTCAAGAAGCCGAGTCAGCGCCACGCTCAGATCCCATCGCAGCTTTGAGACCAACTGCTCTCCGAGTTCATCCGCGAATACGGCCTCGACCATGCTTAACTTTAACGCTTCGAATAAGGCGGCCTCGGCGCTATCCCGTTGCATATCTCCGTCCCATTCACGCAGCAAGTCAAGCGCCCCCGCTCCCGCGGGGTCATCGGGGGAAATCTGCAGGATGTAGGGAAGGATGTCCAGCGCGTAGACCGAGATATTGTCGCCCTGCATACGCTGCATGTCTTCGAAGGAGATCATCTCGTATTCCTCGATCATTTCGATGATGCGACGGGCGCGATAACCGGGATCCCAATCCATCGAGAGAAAGTACGGGTATTCATCTCCCACCACGGCATGATTCGCCGTGACGATGTATCCCTCCGGAGGATTATAAGAGCGCGGAAGTTCTTCAAAGGGTATGGGGTCAAGCCATTCGTATTCACCGGTCCAACCCGGCACGGGGAGTGAGCCATCGCCGGTGCGACGGATGGGGATGACGCCTGGAGACTGATAGCCGATATTTCCCTCGCGATCCGCGTAGAGCATGTTCTGGCTGGGGACATTCCAATCGCGGACGGCCACCCGGAACTCATCCCAGTTCTGAGCTTTACTCAGGAGCAAAAGGCTGTCAAAGATTCTGCCCGGTTCGAGGGCCGTCCATTTCAGGGCAAGGGGCTCCCAACCAAAGGCCCATTCTTCCTCACTCCCACCGACGATGTCGTTGATGATAGGTCCATGCCGGGTGGAGCGCGAGAAAACCACGACGGGTTCATCCTCACCCGCTACTACGATCTCCTCCCTCACGATTTCCATGTCCTCCCATGCCCCCATGTACTCATATTGATTGGGGTTTTCGGGGTTGATTTTTTCGACATAGAGATCCTGTACGTCCGGTCCGAGATTGGTGAGACCCCAGGCGATATTGTCGTTGTGGCCGATCACGACTGCGGGTGCGGATGGAAATGTCACACCGGTGACATTGTATGGGCAATCCGGTCCTACGGGGTCACAATGCAATCCGATTTCGTACCAGATAGAAGGCATTTGAATGCCGAGGTGAGGATCGTTGGCCAGGTACGGTGCGCCACTGTCCGTGCGTGTTCCGGAGATCGCCCAACTGTTGCTGCCGATGATTTGACCGCTCCCGGCAAAGTCCGAGTTCAGAGGGTCGTTCGGTACGGCCTGCAGGGAGGCCGAGTTAATAGGGTAGGGGACGATGACCGGATCGCTCTCATCATAGGGGGGCATGAGCGTCTCGAGGCCCGATACGCCGACCCGGGCAACGATGTGCGCTCTGGCGAGTTCACTCTCCATGTTCCCCCCGAGGTTCCAGGCCATAAACTTCGCCCATGTCATCGAGTTCAAAAGCGTCCAGGGTTCGGGTTGGTAATCTACGCCGTTTAGACGCAAGAGCTGAAATTCGATGCTCTTGCCATCCGGGTTGATTTTTAGAAATGCATTCACGCCTTCCACATAGGCTTCAAATATGCTCCGTACTTCCGGATCCATCAGTTCGATCTCTTCTTCTGTCGTTCTGTGCCAGCCAATCGTGCGAACAAATTTGTCCGTCTCGAGGCCGGATTCTCCCAGAAGTTCTGACAAACGGCCCGTCCCAATCCGGCGCCAGAACTCCATCTGCCAGAACCGATCTTGAGCCTCGACAAATCCCTGAGCCATGAACAGATCATGTGTGTTTTTGGCGTAGATGTGGGGGATGCCATACGAATCCCTCAGTACTTCTACGCGCGCTTGCAAACCCGGGAGCTGCAATTCGCCATCGGTATTCGGGAATTGTGCCCGAATACTGACTGCTCCCACGATGAAAACGATGAGAGCTATTCCCAGCACAACCGCAACCAGGATGAGCAGAAAACGCCAGAATGACATACCGAACTCCTTGGGAAAAGAATAAAGCGCGATTGTTTTCTAGCATCGAAGTCCTTCGCTGTCAAATATGATCGAGAATTTAAAAAAATATCTGAGCCCGTTCGTCGGACGCTGAAAATGCCGGAAATTTCGGGGGTGGTCCTGTTTCTGCGAATGTGGAGCGAGCTTTCGATGCCAGCGTTCGTATGCAGTGCAGGCTTCTATAGATCACGGATGAAGGATGTGCAGGTCGTGATCATGAGGTGAGACCCGTACGTTTCGATGAGCAAGACGACGAAGACATATTTATATGGATCCCATCTTGAAGTTGTGAACCGATACCTCGATCCCATAGCATTTTTCGGGATTCTCATCTACCCTCACCTATGTATAATGTGGGAGGTCGGACCCGCAGAAATCCTGTTGGACAGAACGATAGAGGAACCTCCTTGTTGACCCATGCGTATCGGCGGCATGTTCTTAGGGTGGCTAGACCCGGTATCAGGATGGTGGCATGCTTGAAAGAAATATCGCTGGATTTGGATGGCTAGAGTGAGGGACGATCTGAGGTCATGAAACCACGGACCATCGCAGCCTTGATTCTGGCTTCCGTTAGCTTTTGTATCGGCCTGTTTACCGTCGTGATGGGTGAGCGGACGACGGCCTCGTCCGGTTCATCGATCACCGCTCTTTTTAAGGGTGAAAGCTTCAGTTCCTGGTTTTCAAGTAGCGAGGACGAACGAACGACCATCCTGGTGCTTGGTGTCGATCGCTTCGACCGGCCTGATCCTGAATTACAGGCTGTGTGGATCGTCACCATTCATCCGACCGAGACGGAAGTCCTGTTTTCAGGTGTTCCGACTAATCTCGCTCTGGATGAGGCTGAAGCTGTGCAGCTGCGTTCCTTTTTTGCCTGGAGCCCTGAAGCGGGTGTGACGCCGCCTTTCATCGAAGCTCTTGAGAGAGCCTTGCACATACAGGTCGATACCATTGTGGTCCTGGATGAGCGTGGATTCGCCGCACTCGTGGATTATCTCGGGGGTTTGCCTTTCGAGGGCGGCGCGTTAAGCGGAGATCAGGTACTCGCACTCCACACCGTCTTTCGAGATGATCCGCTTGGACTCGTTCGCCTGCAGGCAAGTGTGCTAGAAAATATCGAACCTCAGGTTCGAAAATTGGGGACGGCACCCGATTTAGAACCCCTGCTCGCTTTGATCCCAGAACACGCGCAGCTTTCAGAGCACACGGCGCAGTTTGTGCTGAGCGTCTCGCATCTGCTTCCGTTGGAAGAGGGGCAGGTACGGGTTGAGGTCATCCTCTCTCCAGTCCCCTGATGCGACGCAGTGACATCGCCACCCATCGGGCGGTCAAAATGACCGAACTCCAGGGGGATCACCTTTTTCTTATGTAAAGAACCACCGAGTTCAATCTTCTGCACATGAGTCTGGCACAGGACCCCCCGTCAAGGCTCATGATTCGGTCCTTTTTTGCCCGTAAAACGATATTTTCACCCCTTGGAGAGTGTGTTTATCGAGCCACCGCGGTATAATATACCAACACTCCGCCGAAGGCGGTTTTTCTACTCTTTTAAACGATTGTGAGAACAGAATCCATGGAAATCGGCACCGTTCGCCAGGTTGACATCGACGATCAAATGCGGGGTGCATACCTCGATTACGCCATGAGCGTAATCGTCTCGCGCGCCCTTCCAGATGCCCGTGACGGCTTGAAACCCGTGCATCGACGCATCCTCTTCGCGATGCATGAGATGGGTATCCGGCCAAATTCATCCTACCGAAAGTCCGCCCGAATTGTGGGTGAGGTCCTTGGGAAATTTCACCCTCACAGTGATACTGCCGTGTACGACTCCATGGCAAGAATGGCGCAGGATTTCTCCATGCGCTACCTCCTGGTGGATGGTCAAGGCAATTTTGGTTCAATCGATGGAGACCCCCCAGCGGCGATGCGTTACACCGAGGCGCGCATGGGTCCACTGGCATCAGAGCTGCTTGTGGACATCGAGAAGGACACGGTGGATTTTATCGATAACTTCGACGCCTCCCTTACCGAGCCTACGGTTCTCCCTGCCAGATTGCCGAATCTGCTCCTGAATGGTTCATCCGGCATCGCAGTAGGGATGGCCACGAACATTCCTCCGCATAACCTCAATGAGCTGTCCGCCGCAATCACTCATATGGTTGAAAACTATGATCGCCTCGACGATATCGGTTTTGATGAGCTCATGGCCTTTATCCCGGG
>CAZMZL010000120.1:0-9061 GCA_964570595.1 uncultured Anaerolineaceae bacterium
GAGTATGGGGTCATTCGGACCTACCTCGATTGGCTGGCATCGGTACCCTGGTCACAGGCAACACATGATCGACTTGACCTGGCGCATGCTCGTGAAGTCCTCGATGAAGATCACTACGGGTTGGATGATGTCAAAGAGAGGATTCTCGAATATCTCGCCGTTCGCAAACTAAAATCCGAGCGAGGTACCGATACGCAGGATGATGAAATCGATGAGATTCGCAAAGCGCGCGAAGGTGTCATCCTCTGTTTTGTGGGTCCCCCAGGGGTGGGAAAAACATCGTTAGGGCGATCGATTGCACGTGCGATGGACAGGAAATTCATCCGCATTTCGCTTGGCGGGGTGCATGATGAAGCAGAGATTCGTGGTCACCGAAGAACGTACATCGGCGCGATGCCCGGAAGGATCCTTCAGGCGCTCCGTCGGGTCGAGAGCAGAAATCCCGTATTTATGCTCGACGAGGTCGATAAGATGGGGCGCGATTTTCGTGGTGATCCTGCCTCGGCCCTTCTTGAGGTGCTCGACCCAGAGCAAAACCGGGAATTTCGCGACCATTACATGGAAGTCGCATTTGACCTATCCCAGGTGATGTTCATCACAACGGCGAACTGGTTGGATACGATCCCTGGGCCGCTCCTGGATCGTATGGAAATCATCCGTCTCTCAGGCTACACAGAGAAAGAGAAAGTTGAAATTGCTCGTGGCTATCTCATCCCGAGACAAATTCGGGAGAATGGTTTGACGAAGGATGAGATCAAATTCACGCTCGAGAGCCTGGAGACGATTGTACGTTCGTATACGCGCGAAGCGGGCGTCAGGAATCTCGAACGTGAAATTGGCCAGATCTGCAGGAAAGTCGCTACCCGGATCGCAGAAGGCAAGGTGGTTTCTCAAAAAATTACACCCAAAGGAGTGCGCAAATATCTGAAAAAGCCTAAATTCTACGGGCCTGAGGAGCTTGCGGAGAGAACGTCGATCCCTGGTGTTGCGACAGGGCTTGCCTATACTCCTACCGGTGGGGATGTGCTTTTCATCGAAGCGACTGCGATGCCGGGAAACAAACAATTCTTGCTTACGGGCTCACTCGGCCAGGTGATGCAGGAATCCGCAACCGCGGCCCTCTCCTATGTCCGGGGCATTTCGAAGGATTTCAATATACCGGATGATTTCTGGAACACGCATGACATTCACCTGCATGTGCCGGCCGGAGCACAGCCAAAGGATGGTCCCTCTGCAGGCGTCACGATGGCCATCGCCCTGGCTTCGCTTGCCACGGGTCGACCGGTCCGACCGGACGTGAGCATGACGGGAGAATTAACATTGCGGGGCAAGGTGCTTCCTATTGGGGGTGTGAAGGAGAAGATTTTAGCAGCGCATCGAACAGGGCTGAAGACAGTGCTCCTTCCAACACGAAACCAGGTTGATTTGGAAGATGTTCCTGATGAAGTTCGTGAAGAGATCCAATTTGTGCTTATTGATTCGGTTCGGGATGCTATCGATGCTGCGCTCGTTCCCGCGGACAAAAAGAAAACGAAGAAATCAAAGAGGAAGCAAGGCGGAGGCAAATCCACGTCTTCGAGCGGAGATGGAGATAAAAAAACCACGAGATCATCAACGGATGCTGGGAAATGAAAGCGGGTCCGGGAAAGCCATCCACGATTAAAGTTTTGATCGTCGATGATGATCCAACCATGACGACGCTTCTGCATACGCTGCTTGAATTGGAGGGCTATCAAGTTGCAACTGTAGAAGATTGGACCGATATCGCAGGAACTGCGATACATACGAATCCAGATGTCGTGCTCATGGATTATTACCTCCCGGGGACGGATGGGAAAAAAGTTCTGATGACGTTGCGCAGCACACCAGGGTACGAGCACATCAGCATCATCATGACATCTGGAATGGATCGGGAGTATGAATGTCTGGAAGCGGGCGCGGACGCTTTTTTGTTGAAGCCGTATGCGCCCGAGTATTTACTTGAGACGATACAAAAAATATCACGTATCGATGGAAAACATATTTCGCCTGAGAAGGCGTGAAAGGTTTGAGATTACTGTGGCAAGGAAGAAAGGAAAAGGATCGTCACGAAAGTGGCACTTAATGGATTTGCATTTGCACACACCGGCTTCCAGTGATTATCAGGAGCCAGAAGTGACTTATTTAGACGTCCTGCAAAGATGTGAAGAGCGCAATCTCGATATTGTCGCCTTCACCGATCACAACACCATTGCGGGCTACCGCATCATGCATGAAGAAGTGGAACAACTCGAGCTCCTCGAAAAACTTGAAAGGCTCACCGACTCTGAAAAAGAACACTTGACCGAGTATCGGAGACTTTTCGATAAATTGCTCGTGCTGCCCGGATTTGAGTTTACTGCAACTCTGGGGTTTCATATATTGGGGATATTTCCGGAGGATAAAACTGCGCGAGAAATCGAGCATCTCCTCCTGAATTTAAATATCCCCGGGGAGGAGTTAGACAAAGGCTCGTCAACTGTGGGGGCATCCGCAGATGTGCTCACGGCCTACCGCATCATCAACGAGTCCGGGGGCCTGGTCATCGCTGCACATGCGAACTCCACCAACGGCGTCGCCATGAGGGGGTACGGCTTCGGAGGACAGACCAAGATTGCGTATACGCAAGATTCAAACTTGCATGCTCTCGAAGTGACCGACCTGGGCCAAAAAGGGAAACGCTCCACCGCAGCCTTTTTCAACGGCACCAAACCTGAATACCCCAGACAGATGCACACGATACAAGGCTCGGATGCGCACCGACTCCGATTTGATTCGAAAAACAAGAAGAATCTTGGAATCGGGGACCGGGCAACGAGCGTGCTTCTTGCGGATGTCTCGTTCAAGGCGTTGATGGAGCTGTTCCAGAGCAATGACTTCGCCCGGACCCGCCCGCACTGGCCAACGACCAAAGATGAGTTCGATTTTGTGGATCAGGCTCGTGAGGATGGACCCACGATCAATCAGGATTTCCATGAGAGTATGACGGTTCGTGGCGGGCATCTCTACGAGATTATCGCCGATGTATGCGCATTCGCGAATACAAACGGAGGCACACTCTATATTGGTGTATCCGGCGATAAGAAGAAGGCGCCCGTTGGTATCTCCAATCCTTCAGCCTCGATCCAACAACTTCAGCGGGAGCTGAGCAGCAGAATAAGCCCCCACCTTCAATGTCAGGTCGACACGCAGGAGACGCGCGGAAAGAAAGCGATCCGTGTACTCGTACCCAGAGGTGACGATGCGCCTTATGCTGTAGATGACAACAAGATTTATGTCCGGAGTGAAGGCGAGACGGGTCTGGCGGTTCGAGATGAGATCGTGCAACTCATTTTACGGGACGAGGTAAAACCTGACGCAGAGGCTGCAGTTCAGGCGGATGAATTGACTGACACAGCCGGCGTGACCACTCCGAGAACGGGCGTCGAAATCGTGCGTCATGAAGAGCGGAACGGGGTACGGTATTACACGGTGCGTGACCTCCGAAATGGCAATATGGTAAAAAATGTGACCGAATCGTCCGCACGTCGACTGTGGCACTATGCGATTTCGGAGTACTCCAGTCTGCCTGAGGATCTGGAGAAAGCGTCCATTGCATGGAAAGGTGATTTGGGCGTCATCAAGGAAAGCCGAAGGTGGGGGAAGGTTCGCTACGACCTGGCGCAAAAAACAAAGGATGGGATCCGGGTATACTTCGGCGTTACCGAAGATGGGATTCATAGTGAATGGAAGCAGCTTACTGGGAATGAGGCCGATTAGGCGAGACTGAGACCTTCTGAGAATTATGGAAATCATGAGTGCATAAGAATGCAAATGCCCTGGTCGGAGTGGTCGCGACCGGGGCATCATGTTTCACCACAGCATCCGCGTACGGAGCACATATGCTAATTCGAGAATTTAACTTAGATCTGGATTACGACATCGTTCGAGCGTTATGGCGAGAAGCCGGATCGGGGATTCAGCTTGCTCCATCCGATGAGCAGGGGGAAATTCAAAAGAAACTCAATCGTGACCCCGATCTTTTTCTGGTGGCGGAGGAAGGAAAGCAGATCGTGGGAGCGGTACTGGGGGGGTTCGATGGCCGCAGAGGGATGGTCTATCATCTCGCCGTACAACCCGAATATCGAAAGCGCGGGATCGGCAGGAGCTTAATGGAAGAACTAGAGCGTCGTTTGCGCGCAAAAGGATGCTTGAAGTACTATCTTCTTGTAACCAAAGACAACCAGGAGGCGTTGGCATTCTACCGACAAATGGGTTGTGATGAAATGGAGCTGCTCGTGCTGGGAAAGATGTTGTCATGAACGTTGCCATCCTCACGGTATCGGACCGATCTGCTTCCAGGGATCGAGATGATGTTTCCGGTCTGCTGATCAAGGAGAAAATCGAGGCGCAAGGGTGGCGAGTGCCGTATTACTCCGTCGTTCCAGATGAGGGGGTAGAAATTGAGAAATACCTCATCCAGTGGAGCGACTCTGGCGAGGTTGACCTTATTCTGACAACGGGCGGGACCGGTTTTTCACCCAGAGATATCACACCAGAATCTACCCTGTCGGTGGTTGAGCGGGATGTTCCGGGAATTCCGGAGATTTTACGCCGGGAGGGTTTGAAGAAGACACCGCATGCGATGCTCTCGCGTGCGGTGGCCGGGATCCGCGGGAAAACCTTGATCGTCAACCTGCCCGGTAATCCGAAGGCAGTGAAAGAATCGCTGCCCGTCCTCCTGCCTGTACTTCCACATGCAATTAAGCTGCTTCGGGGTGATCCGGATTCTCACGAACTACCCCAGAATTTGCCCACAACCTGAAATTTAAGGAGCAAATAATGAAATCCTCCTCACGATATCGATGGTTTGTCTTCGCCATATTCTTTGTGTTCATGCTGCTGCATCAATCCGATCGGCTGCTCATCGCGCCGCTCACATCGCAAATTATGGAGACTTTCGATCTCAACGAGGCGCAGATGGGCGCGGTCGTAACCGGCGCGCTGCTCGTTTCTGCATTTCTCTATCCCATCTGGGGGTATCTTTACGATCGGTTCAGCCGGGCAAAGCTGCTGGCGCTTGCCTCGGCGATCTGGGGGTCCACAACCTGGCTGAGCGCGATCGCCCCGACCTACCCGAGTTTCATGGTCACCCGAGCGACGACTGGAGTGGATGATTCCAGCTACCCGGGCTTATACAGCCTGCTGTCGGATTATTTTGGTCCGGGCATGCGGGGTAAAGTATATGGTCTCCTGCAGTTGACCCAACCTCTCGGCTATATGCTCGGTCTTCTTGTGGCAACATTTATCGCCGTCGAGATGGGGTGGCGCGGGGTCTTTTACATCACGGGAACGCTCGGACTGGTGGTCGCAGTGGTGATTTATTTTGGCGTAAAAGAACCTCCGAGAGGAATGGGCGAACCCGAACTCGCCGGTCTCGAGGATATGGGCGTCTATCGCTTCGATCGAGAACATGCGCTGGGTCTTTTCAAGAAGAGAAGTCTGCTCCTGCTCTTCGCACAGGGATTTGTGGGCGTTTTCCCATGGAACGTCATCACGTTCTGGTTCTTTCGTTACCTGGAAGTTGAACGCGGCTATGATGAAAATGCGATCTTATTTACGATGGCCCCCGCTGTGTTGATCCTGGCAGCCGGGTACTTTGTGGGGGGTATGCTTGGGGATTACGCCTTTAAGAAGACCCCCCGTGGACGAGTTCTCGTCTCCATGGTCGGGGTCTTCATGGGCGCAGTTTTACTCTTCATCACGATGAATGTGCCTCTCGAGGATCAAACTCGGTTCCTCATTTTCCTGATGGCGACGGCGCTCTTCATACCGTTCGCTTCCCCAAATGTGATTTCTACAGTTCATGACATCACGCTTCCGGAGGTCCGCAGCACGGCGCTCTCAATCCAGTACTTCATCGAGAATGCCGGGGCGGCCCTGGCCCCGCTCCTGGCGGGATTGATCGCCGTCCAAGCCAGTTTGCACAGCGCCATTCTCGTCATCTGCATCTCCGCCTGGGCGCTAGGAGCTGTGCTGCTTGGCGTGACAGCCTATCTGGTCCCGGAGGACATCCACGACCTGCGAGCGGAGTTGGAGCAGCGTGCCGAGTTCGAACGAGCGCGTCAGGCATCGGCGATGAGCTGAGGTTGAGCAGCACCGTCAGGAGTGAACGGAGGCGATGCAATCTCAGAGAGGAAGAATGCGCCAGCTCGAAAGTTCGGAGAGCGCCGCACCCTTGATCGCCAAGATGGTGGCGGGGGCATTGTCAGGTCGAAACCCAACTCCTTTGGATTTCTCGAGGTTCGAAAGAATCGCCCTTAATGATCAACTTCGCTCTTTTGTGATGATCGCGGTGTACGTGGATGATGAAGGAGAACGTGAATGGATGGTTAGAGAAACATTGGAAGTATTTGAGATGACATTAAAAGTTTGCACGACGAATTGGAGGAATTAAGATGACAACCGTAACCTACGATGTTCCCGCGATCTCCTGCGGGCATTGCGTCCAAACCATACAGAGGGAATTGGGTGAACTGGATGGCGTGGCGAAAGTGGAAGCCTCGGAAACCGATAAGCGCGTCGTGGTTGAATTCGAGCCACCGATGACGGATGATCAATTGGTGTCGGTCCTGACAGAAATCAACTACCCACCTGCGGCATAATCCATCGTTTCCCCAGAGCCTTCAAGTTCTTGCCTGAGGTAATCATAAGCCTCACGTCGTCCGTCACGGGGAGATGATCTTGGGGAGCTGTGTCGCTGCCTCAGAGCATATTTGTAAAAGCTCGATCGAGTCGAGTACGCCGGCGAAAATCTGGCCTTCGAACAGGCCAGCCAGGAACATGACCGCCCAAATCTTGATCGTGAGGATTACATCACTGGCCCTCAACGGACCTGTGATGACCTCGCGTTTGGTGAGGGGGGGTTATCCCGGGGCGGATTGGGGATCCGACTGATGCCCGGCGTCTGAAGAAGTTTATGGGAAAATGCCAGAATACCCTGTAGCTCGCTGCTGGGATGAATGGCAAGCCGGCGGGTCATCGAGATCGACCTGAATGGGGTCAATCGAGTCGATGATGCGGGTGATTTAGATGAGTAGCTGATAATCATCCCCAGGTTTTTCGGTCTTTTTACTTGAAGATGGGCCGGGGTTGCGTTATCCTTCTACGGTCGTGCTCACAGCGATGTTTGTCGAGCGCTAAGCAAAACCATCGAAGGAGGCAATTCATGGGATTTGGAGAAATCGGGGCGAGTCCTTACGGGATTGGTCTTGCATTTCTGGCAGGGTTGCTCTCGTTCCTTTCGCCATGTGTATTTGCACTCGTGCCAGCCTATATTGGCTATTTGAGTGGCCGATCGTTCAACGCAGACGGCGAATTTGTCGAGAACCGGTGGGTCACGTTCACCCACGGGCTCTTTTTTGTTGCAGGTTTCAGCGTGATTTTCGTGATATTGGGTGCCGCGGCGTCGGCCGTTGGCGTGCTGTTGTATGATCTGCGGATATGGTTGGCCCGAATCGGGGGGGTTGTGGTGATCATCTTCGGACTTCATACCCTGGGTGTGATCAACATCCCTTTCCTCAATTATGATACTCGCCGTCAAGTCGATCAGAGTACTGGCTTGACCTACAGGTCCTCGTTCATGATGGGGGTGTTTTTCTCGGCGGGATGGGCGCCTTGCGTCGGACCTGTACTCGGGGCGATCTTAACGATTGCATTGAACAACGCCATGATCTCTGAAGGCATTATCCTGCTTAGCGCTTACTCGCTGGGACTTGCGGTGCCGTTCCTGATTACAGCGCTGGGGATCGGGTGGGTGTCTGAGATGTTGAAAAAATATCACAAAGCGGCTCGCTATATTTCCTATGCCACAGGCATCATTCTCATCATCGTGGGCGTGATGCTTTTCACTGGAACACTTGAGCGGTTGGCACGCTATGGTTTCTTCGTCGATTTCGGACTCTAGGAGTTTACGGGCAAAGTGGATCGACGTCTGATTTATGTCTTGTCTGGATTGATTCTGGGCAGCGCCATCGGCATTGCAGTTTTCTATGGTTTTCCCAGTTACGAAGCTGGGTCCATGACACCTGGCTCAACTCAGGTTCGTGCTGATTTAGACGCTGTCCTAGACACGGAGGCAGGAAGAATCACCACGAGACCGAGTGGACCAAAAATAGGGTCGCCTGCGCCCAATTTTGCTCTTCAAGATATCGACGGCAATAGGATCGATCTGGAAGATACCCTTGGGAAGGTCGTCCTGCTTAATTTTTGGGCGACCTGGTGTGGACCATGCCGAGTTGAAATGCCCATTTTCGAAAGAACTTATTCAGAATTCAGGGATGATGATTTCGTCGTCCTTGCGGTGGATTTTGACGAACCACTTGAGGACGTACGTGCGTTTCAAGAGGAACTCAACTTGAATTTTCCCATCCTTTTGGATCCCGGTGGAGAGGTCCAGCGGACTTATCGGGTCCTCGGTTATCCCACAAGCGTGCTCATCGACCGCGAGGGCATGATTCACGCAATCCACGTGGGTATCATGACGGAGGCTCAAATGGAAGATTATATTGGGGAACTAGGTGTGAGCGAATGATACGTGTGAAGTTGTATACAAATAAAAACTGCTCCCTGTGCGAGGATGTGAAGGCTGATCTTGAATCGCTCCAATCCATCGTCCCACACGAAGTAATTGAGATCGATATTTCTAACGACCCTGCCCTTCAGGCTGAATTTGTAGAGAAGATCCCCGTTGTTGAGATCGGTCCGTATTCGTTGAAAGCCCCAATCACGAAGGTGGATCTTGAAGTTGCTCTTCGAGCGGCGCAGGATAGCGATGGGAGGACGGAAGGAGAAGATCCATCCTCGGGAAAATACGCCGTGACGATTAATAAAGCCGTTTATTTCTTCGCCCGGCATTGGCTGGCAATCATCAATTTTACGATCCTCGTCTACGTTGGGCTTCCCTTTCTTGCACCCATGCTAATGAAGGCCGTGGATGATACGCCGGCCCCCGTGATCTACACCGTCTATTCCCCACTCTGTCACCAACTCTCGTTTCGTTCAT
>CAZMZL010000121.1:0-9020 GCA_964570595.1 uncultured Anaerolineaceae bacterium
AGGTATCCCTCCCGTCATTACGGATTGAAACCGTCTCCGTGGAGCTGATGGAACTGCTGCGGGGGCAATCATCCCGTTCCGGTTTTACACTCGCCCCAGAGGCGGCGACAGAGCGGATGCGAAAAATCATCAACAAACCTGTTTCCACCGAACAGCTTCTTGAGACGGCCAAGGAAATTTATTCCCGCGGCTGGCATACGCTCAAGCTCTACTTTATGATCGGGCATCCATCAGAAAGGATGGAGGATGTAGAAGCCATCGCCGAATTGTGCAAAGCGGTGCTAGCCGAAGGCAGAAAGATCATGGGGAAACGTGCCCGGGTCAACGCCGGGGTGAGCACGTTCATCCCAAAACCACATACGCCGTTCCAATGGGTCCCATGCGACACCTTTGAACAAATCGAAGAAAAACAGCGGCTTCTAAAACGCGAGCTGCGAGGTCAGGGGTTGAAAATGACATGGAACGACCCGCGGGAGACGATGCTGGAAGCCTGGCTTTCTCGAGGAGATCGACGGATGGGGGAGGTCATCTTTCACGCCTGGCAAGGCGGCGCCCGCTTCGACGCGTGGAGGGAACATTTCGACTACGATATATGGTTGGAGGCCTTCAATCTGGCTGGGCTTGAACCGGCGTTTTATACCCATCGCGAACGATCGATCGACGAGACGCTGCCCTGGGATCATATCGATGCAGGCGTGGGAAAACGGTTCCTCACGGAGGACTATATCTGGAGCCAGCAAGGGAAAACGCGGGTCGATTGTCGTGAGCGATGTTTTGCCTGCGGCATCCTTCCCAAATTTGCCGAGCTCAGGCGACAGAATCCGGGGGATGTGTGGGAATGCCCGGAGGTTCGCTCGCCTGGTCGGAAACCTGCCGAACTGCTCCTCCCGATATCGGAAGCCTAGGATGATGGAGCCAACTCGCTATCGGGTTTATTTCGAAAAACTAACCGGGATGCGTTTCACGAGCCATCTCGATCTGCATCGAACCCTGGAACGAACCATTCGACGCGCACGGCTACCTCTTGCTTACTCACAAGGCTTCAACCCACGCCCACGCTTAAATCTGGCTTCAGCGCTTCCGCTTGGCTACACGAGCGAAGCCGAGATCATGGATATTTGGTTGGAAGATTCGATCGCGCCTGAGAGGCTCCTTGAAGCGCTCATCGGGGCCTCTCCGCCGGGGCTCTCGATCGACGAACTTTCGAAGGTCGACCTGAAGGCGCCATCTCTCCAAACCCAGGTCGTGTCCTCCGCATATACTGTGACGCCGGTTCCCGAGGAAACCAGGGAAGAGCTTCTCAAAAGGATCGCCGACATACTCAACGCGGAACACATCATTCGCGAACGACGAAACAAATCATATGACCTACGACCCTTAATCGAAGAACTTCACCTCGCTGAAGAAGGGACTGGAGGGATTTGCCTCGAGATGCGGCTCGCGAATCGGGAGGGCGCCACCGGTCGTCCCGATGAGGTGATCCTTGCGCTCGATCTCGATCCAACGTACTTCCACATCCATCGAACCCGCATCTTTCTGACCACCGTATAGAATCAGTATCCCGGATACCCCCAGTATCCGGGATACTGATCGACCTCGCAATCATGGGTATATTATGAGCGGTGGGGCTGCCCTTTGGGGACAGCCCCACATCACTTGTGCTGTTAACGGAAACGCTCGAGACTAGTTCATCTTGAAAAGTTCGATATACTTTGTGGCGAGGTTCAGATCACCTTTCAGCGCGATCTTCTGGGTCATGATGGCCGTCATCGGGTTTAATTTTCCTGTGATCATATCGATATAATCCGAGGCCTCTGCGATGAGCGTCAGGCTGGGATCATCGACCGTGCCTTCTTCGACGGTGCAGGCCTGATCCTTGATCGTGCAAACCCATTTCCCGCCATCTTCGCCCAACTCAAACTGAATGACGGCATCCACACCTGCCGCTTTTTCAGGTAGAAAAGCGCCCGGCATACGTTCCATAAGTTCTTTTACTGTCAAAGGCATTATTATTTTCTCCTCACAATTTAATATTTTTTTACGCCGCACATCGATGAGTGTTTTCTAAAATCGTCGCTACAGGTTCATATTTTCGAATACACACGCGGCGCCCATGCCGCCACCGATGCACATCGTAACCATAACATACTTCAACTTCCTTCGCTTCGCCTCATGCATGATCTGCACGGTCAATTTTGCACCGGTTCCACCCAGGGGATGACCGAGCGCAATCGCCCCTCCATTGACATTCACCTTGTCTGGATCAAGATCGAGCGTGCGAATGACTGCCAGGCTCTGCGAGGCGAACGCTTCATTGAGTTCGATGAGGTCGATATCATCCTGCTTTATGTGATAGCGCTCTAAAACCTTGGGGATGGCCTTTACGGGTCCGATTCCCATGATTTCCGGGGGTACCCCAGCGACTCCGAATCCCACGAATCGCATCCATGGAGTGGCGCCTAATTCTTCCGCCTTCTCCCGACTCATGACGACGACGGCGGCAGCGCCATCGGAGAGCGGTGATGAATTCCCTGCAGTAACTCTTCCCTGTGGCGAGAAAGCCGGTCTGAGCTTGCCCAGCGCCTTGATCGTCGTCTCCCTCCGAATGAGCTCGTCTTTATCGAATGTGGTCCTTGAAGCTCCATCCATTGTCGTCGTTTCAACATCGAGTGGGACGATCTCATCATCAAAGAGACCCTCATCCTGCGCTCTCACAGCCTTCATGTGACTCCCATAGGCGAACTCGTCCATGTCCTCCCGATCGATATCGTACTGATCGGCAACATTTTCAGCCGTCTGACCCATGCTCACATAGACTTCAGGCATTTCTACGACCATGGATGGATGCGGACTGATTCGGAACCCCGTCATGGGAACCATGCTCATACTTTCGACGCCGCCGGCGATAATGATATCCGCCCCACCGGCGATGATGCGTTCGCAAGATTGGGCGATGCTCTGTATTCCGGAGGAACAGAAGCGATTAACCGTCATCGCCGGAACGCTATCCGGAAACCCGGCATACAGCGCCACGGGTCGAGCCATATTCAATCCCTGGCTTCCCTCCGGGAATGCACAACCGACGACGATGTCGTCTACGAGTGATTTATCCAATCCATCGGCGCGTTCCCAGGCAGCTTCAATCACCGCTTTGGCCATATCCTCGGCACGGTAGTTGCGCAGCGTACCCCGCTTCGCTCTCCCAACTGCGGTCCTTGCTCCTGCGACAAGTACGGCTTCTTTTTCCATGGTTTTTCTCCTGACAACAATGGGGATGAGGGATTTGGGATGGGTGATAAGTGGAAGGGAAGCTTCCAAATCCCCAATCCCTGTTCCCCGATCCCTAGTTCCTTAATGGCTTATTATTCTCGATCATGTAGGCCAATCGATCGAGCGTCTTCTGTTCTTGCACAAGCTCGAGGAAGGCTCTCCTTTCGAGCTCCAAAACATAGTCCTCGGGGACCCATGTCGGTTCTGTTAGATCGCCGCCACACATCACCCAGGCGAGTTTGTTGGCGATGAGCGCATCATGCTCCGTCGCCCATCCAGCTTCCTGCAATCCCCAGACTGCAGCTCGTAACGCTGCAAGCACATCCCTGCCGGGTGCATAGATCCGCTCCGGGATCGGGGGCTGGTAACCTTCCTGGGACATGGCGAGTGCGCTCCTTTTGGCCTCGTACAGCAGGTGTTCCTTTTTCATCACAACCCGATCGCCGGGCAGGAAGAAGCCCATTTCAAAGGCTTCGAATGCCCCCGTTGCGACTTTCGCAAGACCGATCTGCTCGAAGACCTTCTGCATAGCTGAAATCGGATCGGCGTTGTGGACGCGCATGACGGGGTTGAACACCCGCCTCAGCATCTCCTTGGTCCCCGTCCAGCCAGGGATGACGCCTACGCCGACTTCAACGAGACCGATGAACGTCTCGGCCGCCGCCACACGTCGGCTGCACGACATGGTCAGCTCGGCACCCCCGCCAAGCACCATACCATGCGGCGCACCGACGATGGGTTTTGGAAAATAGCGCATGCGCATGAAGGTGTTCTGCCCTGCGGCAAGCATCGCTTCCACCTGCCCCAGGTCCCCCTGCGTCGCCGCCATCCACATGACAAAGATGTTCGCACCCGCGCTGAAATGGCGTCCTTCATTCCCGATGACGATGGCGTCGAACTGGCCATCCTCAGCCGAGTCCATCGCATGACTGAGCATTTCCATGATGTCCTGGTCCAGCGTATTGGCCTTACTGTGAAATTCCACCAGGGCCACACGATCTCCCATATCCACCAGGGTCGCAGAGACGTTCTGTTTAAGGACTTTTTTCTTATCGGCTTTTATCACCTCGAGCCCCAGAATTCGGTCATCGTGCTCAATGGGTCTGTATCCATTGGCCTCGAGGTCGTAATAACCCACGACTTCGCCCTCCTCCCTCTGGTAGAAGGAGGTGCATCCCGCCTCAAGCATTTTGTGGACCCATGTGCCGACGACGATGTCCTTGGCTTCAAGCCGTTCTGCGATTTCCTTGACGCCCAGTGCATCCCAAACTTCAAAGGGCCCAATTTCTACATTGAAGCCCCATTTGACGGCACGATCAATATCGATGAAGCGATCGGCGATCTCTGGCACTCGCCGGGAAGCATATCCGAGCGCATAGGCCGTCGTCTCCCAGATAAATTCGGCCAGTCGTTGGGTCTCTTCGGATGCGTCCTCCGAATCGACCTGCGTAACGATCCAGCGATAACGTTCACCCAGATCTTTGATCTTCCTTCCCTGGGAGACAAGCTCGAACTTGGGTTTTTGGGGTGGTTCATGGTCCATCGTTTCCGGATTCAGAACCCAGAACTCTTTCTTGCCATCCTCGCCCTCGACGCGTTTGTAGAATCCCACCCTGGTCTTGTTTCCCAACCACTTGCGCTCGATCATCCCGGTCATGACTTTCGAGGTTGAATCGTGCTTGAGTATTTCACGCGATTCATCATCGGGAATGAGATCGTATAGGTTTGTGGTGACGTGGACGGCGATGTCATTGCCGACCAGGTCCAGAAGACGGAAGATGGCCGTCTTTGGACGTCCGATCAGCTCACCGGCGATCGCATCGACTTCTTCGACGGTATAACCGTGGTCGAACGCATAGGCTAATTCATAATTACTCGTGATTGAGAACATCCGGTTTGCGATGAAATTCGGCGTGTCCTTGCAGACCACGACACCTTTACCAAGCACATCTTCACCAAATTCGATCAAGCAATCGAGCACCTCCGGGGAGGTACCATCGTGAGGGATGATCTCGAGCAGCCGCAGCCAGCGCGGGGGATTGAAGAAGTGCATTCCCAGGAAATGAGCCTGGAAACTCGGGGAGCGCCCCGCCGCAAGCTCACGGATGAGCAGACCGGATGTATTGGTGGCGATGATCGATTGATCCGAGCGAACCTCGTCGATTTTCTGAAACAACCCTTGCTTTATCTCGAGATTCTCGACGATCGCCTCGACAATTAAATCCACCCCTGCGAGCTTTTCGAGATCATCTTCCAGATTCGCCAGGGTGATCAGTTGTTTCGATCTCTCGCTCAATACCGCTGGTGGGCGGCTCTTCGTAACCGCTTTCCAGCCTCGCTCAACGATGCGATTGCGAACTTCCCGATCTTCCAATGAGCGTCCGGCCGCCTCTTCGGCCGGATCCAGTTTCCGTGGTGCGATATCGAACAAAATCGTTGGAATCCCTAACCCGGCAAAAAGCGCGGCGACACCTCCCCCCATCGTCCCCGAGCCAATCACAGCTGCAGTTTTTATCTTGTTTGTCATAAGAACGCTTCCTTCCTCGAAGAGCCTTCTTTTTCATTCGCTCGTAAGATTCTACGCATATGGTTTAATATCGGTTGACATCGACGATCAAGTCAGATCATGACGTGTATAGTCAAGGATTCGACGAGCGACGATGAGTCGATTGATCTGCCCGGTGCCCTCATAGAGATCATTGATCTTGGCATCGCGGAACCATTTTTCAAGCAGAAGCTCTCTTGAATACCCCTTCGGACCAAGAAGTTCCAGCGCCCGCTGTGTGATTTTGACGACGACATCCCCGGCCCGTACTTTGCACATGGAGGCCTCGATCGTATTTGGCTTTTTCTCATCCACGAGCCACATCGACTTCAGCGTCAACAGCCAGGTCGACCTCAGCAGCACCTCCATATCGATGATCTCGCGTTCCAGGTTCGACAGGCGGCTGCGCGGGACGCCGTAGCGTATCTCAATTCCACGCTCCTCAAGCACCTCCTTGAGGAGTTCCAGCGCGGCCCGGGCGATGCCCAGCGCCGAGGCGGCTACGATGGGTCGCGTGGCGTCGAAAGTCGCCATCGCCCCCTTGAAGCCTTTTTTCGTCTTTTTCTTCACGACCTCCGGGCTTCCGAGAAGATTGTCGAAAGGTATACGGCAGTCCTGAAGCACGATCGAGACGGTGTCGCTGGCGCGAATCCCGAGTTTGTGTTCGAGTTTCGTCACAGAACAGCCGGGCGTATTGGCCTCAACAACAAAGGGTCGAACCCCGGCGCGCCCGGCTTCAGGGTCGATCGTCGCCCATATCACCACGAAGCCGTCGGTATCCACCAGGGCTTTGTGGCCTGCTGTCACGAAAATCTTCTCCCCGTTCAGAACCCATTCATCACCGTCCCGAACGGCCGTGGTACGCACCTCCGCCGGCATCGCCGAACCGGCATGTGGTTCGGTAAGCGCCATCGCATCCAATACAGGCGCATCGCCCTTATATCGACCGAGGAACCTCTCCTTTTGCTCAGGCGTTCCAGTCGCGCTCACCGCCGCCGCGCCCAAACCACCACCGGGAGTGCAGAGCCAGATGCCCACATCCCCCCATGAGAGCATCTCCACCGTCGATGCCAATCGCTGATAGCTGATGCGGGGACCGTCCTTCTTCTTGTCTTCGCTCGGGGTCAACGAAGAACCGCCCAGGGCCTTCTGGGAGGTGTGCATAAATTCGATGTAATCCCAGGGGATCTCGTGTCCATGCTCGTCAAAATACCTGGAGACAGGTCGCATCATGTTCACGGCCACGGTCTCCATCAGCACATTTGAACCTTTAATTTTTTCGGGCATTTCAAAGCTGATCATCACCGACTCCCTTCTTAATCAAATGCGGAACTAAACCATGGCCAAACCGGTGAAAACAGGGATGCCGCGACCATTCCGCATCCACAGCTCCACGGGGTGTTCCCGGATATACCCATGCCCACCAAGGACCTGGACAGCACGATCCGTGACCATCATCGCCATGTCCGTCGCCCCACAAAGTGCGAGATAGGCAGACTTGCTCGCGTCCAGACCTTCATCCAGCTGCCAGGCGGCCTCCCAGACGAGAAGCCGGATCGATTCCACTTCAATCGCCATCTCGGCCAGCATGAAAGCGATGGACTGTTTCTGTGCAATGGGCACGCCCCACACCTCTCGCTCCTTGGCGTAGGGAATGGCATACTCCAGCGCGGCTCTGCTGAGCCCGACTGCAAGTGCAGCGGTCGTGATCTGCGCGCTCGCCAGCAGAGCTCCCGGATCGAATCCATCTTCTCCACCCAGTCGTGCATCGAGCGGGACTTGAACGTCATCCAATTTTAGTGGGAACAGAGGCAAGGCTCCCAGACCGAGGAGTTTTTCCCGTTCACCAATTTCTACACCCTCAGTATCGGGCGATAGGACAAAAGCCTGAGTGCTCCCATCCAGCGAGGCGAACACCAGGAACGATTCGGCTCGATCTGCAAACGGGACGAAGGTCTTCGCGCCATCGAGGATATATTTCCCATTCGATTTCGTTGCAGTCGTGCGCATTTCCCCGACGTGGAAATCAAAATCGGGCTCGACGAACGCGGAAACGTAGGGCTTCCATTCCATCTCGATAATCGGCGGCAGCAGCGCTTCTTTTTGAGCCTCGGAGCCACACATGAGCACCGACATGGCGTAGGTCGACGGCGTCATCACGGCCAGTGAGCACGCCAGGTCTCCCCACCCCATGGTCTCTGCCGCCAATACGCCTGTTACGGCGGAATGTTCCCCAAACCCCCCATACGTTTCAGGGATGCTGGCCTGGAGCACGCCTATGTCCCACCCCTTCTCGATCAACGCTGTAGGGATCTCGCCGCTTTCTTCGGCGTCCCTTGCGGCAGGCCGAAGATCATTTTCAGCGTACCGCTGCACAGCATCGACGAGCATGCGCTGCTCTTCTGTAGGTTCAAATCCATACATGGGTATCTCCTTCCGGGCGGCGTAGGTGCCCACACCAAACTGGGTTTGACTTTCGAGGTTGATCATTCATCGTTCTTTAAAATTGAAACCCCGTTCATGATTTGCGAGATGTCCTCCACTGCGCGAAAGCGGAGAGGAGCCTCAGTGAAAGTATTTTCCGAGGGCGTATCGGCCAGGACGATGAGCCCCATCATGTGCAGGAATTCCACATGCGCCCCGACTTCCTCAAGAGCCAACAACCGGTGATACCCCTCAGGCTCCGAAAAGAGGATCAGTGAAATATCCGCGATCGTCATCGGGTTGGACAACAAATACAAAATCTTCAACAGCCTGGTTTGATGCTCTTTACGCAGTTCGAGGATGCGTTTCTCCGGATTCTCGAAGGGCTTTCCATGCCCCCCCATGGCGATCCGGCACGAAGCCGCCAGAGGGCGGACGCGCTCCAGTGAATCGAGGTAGTGTGCTAATCCAGCATAGAAGCTCAGGCTTTCGGGGGATTGGTGAGGGCTGATCTCGGGGAGAATGTGATCCGTCGAGAGAAGGATGTCGTCAACCTGCACAACGACCTGACCCGGGCAATGCCCGGGCACATGGGTAAATTTCAATCCATCAAGAGACATTCCGAGAGCATCGTAGGTGAAATCCAATTCGATGGAAGAAAACAATTGCTTATTGAGGAGATAGAGCGTGAGGATCTCATCACGCGCTTCTTGGAGAACGCCTGCCCGCACAAGAAATGTCGAAAGGCGATTCTCCATCATGACCAGCCGTTCCTCGTACT
>CAZMZL010000122.1:0-8919 GCA_964570595.1 uncultured Anaerolineaceae bacterium
CGACTCTGGAGCAGAGCGGGACAGGAATATCCTGATGATGAAGTTGCGTTTTCGGCTCAATTTCTCGCAGGAATTACACAGGTTCGTCTCGGGAATTATGCCGACGCGCTGACCTTTTTTGAGCGTTCGCTGTCGGCTTCAAATCTCGCTGAGGATCGAGCAGCGTCCTACCTCTGGATCGGCAAAGTGAAAGAAAAACTGGAGGATTTGGAAGGCCGGGACGCGGCCTGGCAGGCGGCTACACTTGCCGATCCAAACGGTTATTATTCTCTGAGAGCCGCTGAGCTGCGCGAGGGTCAGGCGCCCTTCCAATCGAGAGGTGTCCCTGATTTTTCTTACGATATTGATTCGGAGCGTGCGCAGGCTGAAGACTGGATGAGGGAGGTATTCGTTCTCTCCGATGAGGGGGCCTTGTGGGAGATGAGCCCAGATCTCGAGGCGGATCCCAGAATGCTGCGCGCGGAAGAACTGTGGGCGCTCGGAATGTATCGTGAAGCAAAAGATATTTTCGAAGACATCAGGTCAGAGTATTTAGAAGATCCGCTTGCGACCTATCAGTTGATGCACCGCTTTCTCGATCTGGGTCTCTATCAGCCGGCGATCTACAGCGCGAAACAAATACTCCATCTCGCTGGTGATGATGATGCCAATATCCAGAGCGCACCGATTTACCTTTCACGAATCCGATTCGGCCCTTATTTTGGGGAATTGTTCTTGCCGGCCGCACTCGATCGAGGCCTGGATGGGTTGTTTCTGCTTTCTGTCGCTCGACAGGAGAGCTTGTTCGAGAGCTTTGCCACGTCCTATGCCGATGCACGGGGGTTGTTACAAATCATCCCGACGACAGGATCGGAGATATCCGAGCGTGAGGGTTGGCCGCCTGGTTACACAAGCGATGATTTATATCGACCCATCGTAAGCGTTCGCCTTGGCTCAAGGTATCTTGCCGACCAAAGAGATTTCTTCGACGGCGATCTATATGCAGCCCTGTCGGCGTATAATGCTGGTCCGGGGAATACGCTGGTCTGGATCGATCTGGCGCCCGATGACCCCGATCTTTTTCTTGAAATTCTGCGGCTTGAACAGCCAAAGAATTATATCGCCAGCATCTTCTGGGCTTTCACACAGTACAGTGATCTCTATGTTGGAACGGAGTAATCGATACCGTTCGAACGGTTTCCCGGGTTCACCATTCTTACAGTCTCCACCGAGTGCTTCTCGTTTGGTAATCCTTCAATGTACAGTTTTATGCGTTTGGGTGCTGGCTGATCCATGAGGGGTTTCCTTCATTCCGTCACGGATGAAGGCGGGTCACAGGATGGATGCCAATATCATGGGTTGTCCGGCAGGATTCTTGCCATCGAGATGTTCCAATCTCGATGTTTTCTCGATGTTCGGAGCTATCCACCTCGCCACAGTTATGGTAAACTATGAGGTCGTGGTCGGATTGATACTGGAATTTACAAGGGGCGATATTTAGCAGTGAGTACCTAGATTGCGGCGGGAGCCGGTGAGAATGCCGAACCGGTGAGTGCCCGCTTTTTGTTGTTTATCCTGGTTATGCTCTTCTCAAATGTATTATTTCTCAACTCGAGGAGTAGGTGAATGGCGTACAAAACAGAAAAAAGACTGTACTCGCGTATCCCTCAGGTATTCGAGCTTCCCAATCTAATTGATGTTCAATTAGATTCTTTTAGTTGGCTGCAGGAGGAAGGGCTTTCTGAACTCTTCGATGAGATTTCTCCCATCGTTTCATATAACGGAGGCATGCAATTATTCTTTCCGGGCGATACGCCTGAGAGCAAAGAATTCGATCTCAAGTACTGGTTTGAGGATCCAAAACATGACATCGAAGAGTGTGTCGAAAGGGATTTAACCTACGCTGCTCCGCTCTATGTCTCCGTCCTTCTCGTGGGATCAGAAGTTCCCGAGCCAATCAAGCAAGATCTTTTCCTGGGTGATTTCCCGATTATGACCGAGAAAGGCACCTTCATTATCAATGGCACGGAACGCGTCGTCGTCTCCCAACTCATTCGATCTCCGGGCGTCTATTTTGAGGCTCAGGAAGATCGCGCCTCCGGACGCCGCCTGGCAGCCGCGAAGCTTATTCCTGACCGGGGCGCATGGATGGAGTTTGAGACGCGCAAGAGTGATTACCTCACCTTGAAATTTAATCGCAAACGCACCGTTCCTGTGACGATCCTGCTGCGAGCGCTTACCGCGGTCGAGGATGATCTTGGAAACGCGCCGCTGAAGGAAGGCTCCGATGAGGACCTTCTGGAGATTTTTGCTGAAGCCGACTCGAATCCAGACCATCCCTATATTGCGACAACAATACGACAGGAACCAACCTGGGAAGTGAAAAAAGGTCACACGCTCGCACAGGAGGCGCTGATCGAGTTCTACCGCCGCATGCGACCGGGGGACCCGGCTACCCTTGATAATGCGCGTGAATATTTGCGCGATCAACTGTTTGAACAACGACGCTATGACCTCGAGAGGGTCGGCCGGTACAAGCTGAATCAGAAGTTAGACCTGCATGACAAAGTTCCTCTCGAACACCGCATGGTGACGACCTGGGACATTGTCCGGTTGGTGGAACGTCTCATTTTGATTAACAACGGCGTCATCGATCCCGATGACATCGATCATCTCGGCAACCGGCGTGTGAAAACGGTCGGGGAATTGATCCAGGGGAAGCTGCGAGTTGGGCTGCGGAGAATGGAACGCGTAATCCTTGAGCGGATGTCGATTCGTGACCAGGAACAAATCTCCCCGGTATCCTTGATCAATATCCGACCCGTTGTAGCTGCGCTGCGAGAATTCTTTGGCTCGAGCCAATTGTCCCAATTCATGGATCAGACAAACCCTCTCGCCGAACTGCGTCATAAACGCACACTATCCGCCCTGGGGCCTGGTGGATTGCGCAGAGAACGAGCTGGCTTCGACGTGCGAGATGTGCATCACTCGCACTATGGAAGAATCTGTCCAATCGAAACCCCGGAAGGGCCGAACATTGGTTTAATTGGAAGGCTCGCATCGTATGCGCGTGTGAATAGTTTTGGTTTTATCGAGACGCCTTATCGTAAAGTGGTTCGAGAGCTCGATCCTGGTGATCCGCGACTGGTAGGCAGACATGCACGAGTAGAAATTAAACTTCCAAGAGGGCGAAAGCCCATCTTGAATGAAGGTGATGAGATCACCGAAGCCATCGCAAAGAAACTCGAAGTGCTGCAGGAACCAATTCCCATTAAGCCCTTCGTTTCAGATCACATCGTCTACCTCACTGCCGACGATGAGGATCGGTTCGTCATTGCTCAGGCAAACGCTCCCCTGGATCAATATTATGAATTTGTCCGACCGCGTGCTTCCTGCCGAAACCGCGGAGACTTTCAGTTTTTTGCCCCAGAACGCATTGATTACATGGATGTCGCACCCCGTCAGATCGTAGGCGTCAGTGCGTCCTTGATCCCATTTCTGGAACATGACGATGCCAATCGTGCCCTGATGGGTTCCAATATGCAAACACAGGCCGTTCCCCTGATTCGCCCTGAAGTTCCCCTTGTCTCGACCGGTATGGAGCGATACGCAGCGATCGATTCGGGGCAAGTCATTCTCTCTGAATCTGCTGGGGAGGTGGAGTCGGTTACGGGCAGTAAGGTCGTCGTACGCGAAGGCAAGAATCGGCATACCTATCACTTGCGCAAGTACAACCGTTCAAATCAGAGTACATGCATCGATCAGCGTCCTGCAGTCGTGAAGGGCGAACGCATCTTGAAAAATGAAGTGATTGCCGACTCATCCTCAACTGTCGGAGGGGAGCTGGCGCTCGGTCAGAATGTCCTCTGCGCGTTTCTCTCATGGGAGGGCGGCGATTTTGAGGACGCCATCCTGATATCAGAGCGACTCGTGCAGGAGGACTTGTTTACCTCGGTTCATATCGAAAAACATGAGGTCGAGGCCAGGGATACCAAACTGGGACCGGAAGAAATTACGTATGACATTCCCAATGTCGGTGATGATGCTCTACGGGATTTGAATGAAGATGGAATCATCCGCGTGGGAGCGGAAGTAGGCCCGAATGATATCCTCGTAGGAAAGATCACTCCTAAAGGCGAGAAGGAGCTCACGCCGGAAGAGAAGTTGCTGAGGGCGATTTTTGGCGAGAAAGCACGAGAGGTGAAAGACACCTCGCTTCGTATGCCGCATGGTGAGCGCGGCAAAGTCGTCGCTGTCAAGGTGTTCACCCGGGATGAGCATCGGGACCTTCCAGCGGGTGTGGAAAAAATGGTGCGCGTCTCGGTGGCACAGAAACGTAAAGCCACAGAAGGCGACAAAATGGCCGGACGGCACGGAAACAAGGGCGTCATTTCGAAGGTTGTCCCAGTAGCCGACATGCCATTTCTAGCCGACGGCACCCCCGTGGATCTCATCTTGAATCCCCTGGGAGTACCGGGGCGCATGAACATCGGTCAGATTCTCGAAGCGCATCTCGGCTGGGCTGCTTACCGCCTGGGCTTCCGTGCCGTCACGCCGGCATTCGACGGCGCTATCGAGGAAGAGATCGAAGCCGAACTAGCCCGGGCGTGGTTGATCGATCATGCTTGGAAGGAGACCGGTGAACGGGCCTGGACATGGGTGAAGGAAAACGGCTACTATGAGGAAGATGCATTCCAGGACGATGATGAAGTTCGCCGGCTCTACTTAGAGAACTGGCTTTCTCCTACCGAGTATGAATTGGATTTACTGGTAACGGATCCTCAAGCTACTCGACGAGCAGCTCTCCGCGAGTGGCTACGTGATTCTGGATTCGATCCGGATGCTATTCTCATGTTCGGGAAAGAGGATATGGAAGCCTCAATCAGATCAGAACATGATCAAGCGGCTATCGAAGCCTGCCTGCGTTCCTGGGCGGAGGCGAACGACAGAAAAACCGGGAATATTAAGAACCTCGAGTCTCTCCGTGCTCTGGCTGAGACCATCATGGAAGAAACTGGCGATCCGATGCCCATTCTGGGCAAACAGAGGCTTCATGATGGCAAGACGGGCATCGCCTATGACCAACCCGTTACCGTGGGTAAAGTTCTCATGATGAAGCTCCACCATCTTGTAGAAGATAAAGTACATGCTCGCTCCACGGGTCCGTACTCGCTGGTGACGCAGCAACCTCTGGGCGGCAAGGCGCAGTTTGGCGGCCAGCGCTTCGGTGAGATGGAGGTTTGGGCGCTGGAAGCTTATGGCGCTGCGCACACCTTACAAGAGATGCTCACGGTAAAATCTGATGACGTCCAGGGTCGCGTAAAGACCTATGAAGCCATTGTTAAAGGTGAGCCGATCGAAGAACCGGGCGTTCCAGCATCATTCCGAGTCCTGGTGAAAGAACTGCAGAGCCTTGGATTGTCCGTGGAAGCCGTTAACAGTGATGGGGAGATGGTGCGGTTTGGGAAGGAAGAAGAGCATTCTCGACCACCACGGTTGGGTCTCGGCCTGCTCGATATGAAACCGAGGATCTAGAGATTTTCATTAATCCCTGAGCCGTCCTCAAGCTCATGATGGAATGCTTGACGGTCCCCTACCCGCATGGTAGAATGACGCTCCGTTGTCAGACAATGACGCGGGCAGGTTAACAAGTCGAACTTACCTGAATAGAATAGAGATTTTTGAAAGGCGAGGCCATCGTGCACGTCCGGTGGCCTCCCTTAATGGCTTGAGACAGTGGGCAATCGCGTGCCCTAATGTAAAGGGAGGCTTGCAGTGCCGACCATCAACCAATTAGTCAGAAAAGGCCGAAAAGCAAAACGCTCGAAGAGTACCGCGCCTGCGCTTCAATATATATTCAATTCCATGAAGCAGAAGCGCATTGCGCAGCCAAAAGGGGCGCCCCAGAAGCGCGGTGTATGCACCCAGGTGCGTACACAGACTCCGAAGAAACCGAACTCGGCCCTTCGGAAGGTGGCTCGTGTACGTTTGACGAATAACATTGAAGTCACGGCTTACATCCCAGGTGAGGGTCATGCGTTGCAGGAGCACTCGGTCGTGCTGGTACGCGGTGGGCGTGTGAAGGATCTCCCCGGTGTTCGATATCACATCGTCCGCGGCACACTTGATACAACCGGAGTAGAGGATCGCCGCCAGAGTCGCTCGAAATACGGCGGAAAGAAACCCAAGGAATAATGCTTTATCGGTCGCCACAAGTACGGCGACCGATTTCACGAGAATGAATCGGAGCGAGAGAAGATGAGACGCAACAAAGCTGAAAAACGCCAGGTTTCCCCGGATGTGCGCTACAACAGCACGTTGGTGCAGGGCATGATTAATCGATTGATGAAAAAGGGAAAGACCAGCACAGCGACGCGAATTGTTTATGATGCCTTCGACATCATCGAGGCCAAGACGAACAGGAATCCTGTAGAGGTCTATGAGGAAGCCGTGAACAATGCGTCTCCACTCCTTGAGGTTAAACCCCGGCGCGTCGGCGGCGCGACCTATCAGGTACCCGTTGAGGTTCGTTCAGGTCGCCGGCTGGCATTGGCGCTGCGATGGCTTCTCACGGCGACCCGTGATCGCTCCGGAAAATCAATGGCCGAAAAACTTGCGGCCGAATTGATGGATGCCTCAAACAACACCGGCACGGCAATTAAGAAGAAGGAAGATACCCATCGCATGGCAGAAGCGAATCGGGCTTTCGCACATTATCGATGGTAGTAGCTTTGAAGGAATCGTCTAAACGGCGAGTGGTGAAAGAAATGTCGCGTGAGCAACCACTAGAGCGGTACCGTAATATCGGCATCATCGCACATATCGATGCCGGGAAGACGACGACGACCGAGCGTGTGCTCTTCTACACGGGTCGAACTCATCGTCTCGGCAACGTAGATGATGGAACTACGGTTACCGACTGGATGGACCAGGAACGCGAACGCGGCATCACGATCGTGTCCGCCGCCGTGACGGCTACCTGGCACGATCATGTGATCAACATTATCGACACTCCCGGACATATTGATTTCACTGCAGAGGTGCAGCGTTCCCTGCGGGTGCTCGATGGCGGCGTTGTCGTGTTTGACGCGGTGCAAGGCGTTGAACCGCAATCCGAGACTGTTTGGCGCCAGGCGGATTTATATCGTGTCCCACGAATTTGCTTTGTGAACAAAATGGATCGTGTGGGAGCATCGTACGAGAATACAATCGAAATGATCCGTGAGCGGCTGGCAGCCAACCCGATTGCGTTGCAGATACCCATGGGCAGCGAAGCCAATTTTATGGGCGTCATCGATTTAATCGATGAGGTCGCGATCGTCTGGACAGATGAATCGGGATCGAGTTTTGAAGAGGTGGAAATCCCCGCGGATTACACCGCCGAGACTGAATCACGCCGGGCGGTCATGATCGAGCAGATCGCAGAGACGTCCGATTCGCTCACGACGAAATTCGTCGAGGGTGAAGAGATTTCGCCTGAAGAATTGAAATCAGCCCTGCGTACCGCAGTAATCGCAGGGGATGCGACTCCCGTCTTTTGTGGTTCTGCTCTTCGCAACAAGGGTGTGCAGCTGCTCTTGAACGCCGTCGTGAATTATCTCCCCTCTCCACTCGATATCCCCGATGTTGAAGGAATAAAGCCCGGAACAGATGAAGTACTTTCTCGTGCGGCGAGCGAGGATGAACCGCTCAGCGCACTCGTGTTTAAAATTGTGACCGACCCCTATGTGGGCAGGCTCGCCTATTTTCGCGTGTACTCGGGAAAAGTCACCAAGGGTTCTACGGTCTATAACGCAACCAACGAGAAACGTGAACGCGTCGGTCGCCTTCTTCGGATGTATGCCGATCGTCGTGAAGATATCGAGGAAGTCTGGGCAGGAGACATTGGCGCGGTTCTTGGCATGAAGGACACATTCACCGGCGACACCCTGTGTGATGCCGCGAACACCATCCTCCTTGAAAATATCACCTTTCCCGAACCCGTCATCTTTGTGGCGATCGAGCCAAAAACCATGGCGGATCAAGATAAATTGTCGGAAGCACTTCGAAAGCTTTCCGAGGAAGATCCGACATTCCGTGTGGGAACTGACGAAAATACCGGGCAAACCCTCATCTGGGGGATGGGGGAGCTTCATCTTGAAGTGCTCCTTGACCGCATGGTGCGAGAATTTAAAGTTCAGGCCAAAGTTGGAAGACCCCGGGTCGCATACCGCGAATCAATTCGCCGCCCGGTTTCTGAAGTCGACTACCGCTATGTAAAACAGTCCGGCGGACGCGGCCAATTTGGCCATGTCGTCATTTCGCTGGAGCCAGCCGCGCCAGGCGATGGAATTATCTTTGAGAATAAGGTTAAGGGGGGCGTGATCCCCCGAGAGTACATCGCACCCGTGGAAAAGGGTGTTCGTGAAGCTGCCGAGGGCGGCGTGCTCGCCGGCTACCCCGTGATTGATGTTAAGGTGACCTTGATTGATGGTTCCTATCACGAGGTCGATTCGAGCGAACTCGCCTTTAAGGTGGCGGGTTCGATAGCCTTTAAGGAAGGTGTTCAAAAGGGTGCTCCAGTTCTACTCGAGCCTGTGATGTTTGCTGAGGTTGTGATACCCGATACACACGTGGGTGATGTAACTGGAGATCTATCCGCCCGCAGAGCCGCTATTGAGGGAATCGACACTCGATCTGGAAATGTGCAGGCGATCCGCGCCATGGTGCCCTTGGCTGAAATGTTCGGTTACGCCACCGATTTGAGGTCGATGACACAGGGTCGAGGCGCATTTACAATGGAATTCCACCATTACGCCGAGGTCGCGGCTTCCGTCAGCGACAAGATTCTCGTCGGTGCACGCTGACGGATATCGAAAACACTTGGGAACGAAGGAGCGGAAGAAGATGATGACGAAAGCCAAATTTGAGCGGACAAAGCCGCACATGAACGTAGGGACG
>CAZMZL010000123.1:0-8887 GCA_964570595.1 uncultured Anaerolineaceae bacterium
GAGGTAAAGATTTGATGGAGACCACACGGCAGCACAAACGGCCTCCGGTATTTCTGTTCGGTTGGATTGGGGTACTCTTGCTGGTGATTCTGGCCGGTTTGGTGGCAGGCGGCATCGTGTTTACGCAAGGGCTGAAGGTCACAAACCTCACGGACCTGGTGCCCTGGGGCTTGTGGATCACACTGGATCTTTCCTCCATCGCCCTGGCCGCGGGCGCCTTCTCGCTGTGTGCGGCGGTGTACTTGATCGGGCTGAAGGAGTTCGCGCCGGTGGCGCGGACGGCCACCTTCATCGGCTTTATCGGTTACAGCATGGCCATGCTGTGTCTGCTGATGGATATCGGCCGCCCGGACCGCTTCTGGCATGGGTTTGTCTTCTGGAACCCGCACTCGGTGCTCTGGGAAGTTACGATGTGCGTGGGGCTGTATTTCACCGTGCTCTTCCTGGAGGTCCTGCCCATCATCGGCCGCACCGATTGGATGAACAGGGCTTTTCCCTGGGTGGCCATGCGCCTCAGCGGCCTGCACCGGGTCGCCCCTATTCTGGCTGTGGCTGGTCTGGCGCTGTCGCTGCTGCACCAGTCCTCGCTGGGAGCGACCTATGGTGTGCTGCAGGCCCGGCCTGTCTGGTATCGCCCCGGCTTGTCCGTGCTCTTCGTCTACTCGGCGGTTATCGGCGGCATTGCCCTGACCATTTTCGTCTCCATGCTCGCGGCGCGGCTCACGCCGCGCGCCCGGGTTGACGACAGCCTGCTGGAACGGCTGTCCAAGTTTCTCGGCTGGGCTTTGTTGGGCTACTTTTATCTTCGCTTCTGGGACGTCCTGGCGATGACTTATACCTACCAACCGGGACGCACGGAGGGCCTGCAGCTCCTCACTGGAGGGCCCCTGGCGCTCAATTTCTGGCTGGGCGAGATCCTGCTGGGGATGGTGTTCCCAATCTTCGTGCTATTGAGGGACGCCTCAAGGAAGAATCCCTTTCTGCGCATGGCGGCGCTGGTCGCCATCGTGGGGGGCGTGGTCGCCTATCGCTGGGATACGACGTTGGTCGGCCAACTGGTCGTGCTCACGTATCTGCCCAACGAGATCGTAGCACGCTACACGAGCTATGTACCCTCGCTGGTGGAAATTGTGACCAGCGCCGGGGTGGTCGCATACGGTTTGCTGGCCATCACCATAGGCGTACGCTTTCTCAGGGTTGTGGATCATCGGCGCGAGCACGCGAGCGAGACCACGCAAACCGAGGTCCCGACGGTGAGCTCGCAGGAAGCAGCGCCTGCGCGATAAAAAAATTAATGCGCCGACACCGGTTTTTCCTCCCTCATTCTCTCCAGGGTTGCGACAGGTTTCATCGGATGTGGGGAAGACAAGGCTCACAGGGTGCGTCCGCGCGGCGATCCAGTCCAGCCTCATCCATGGAATTTACATCAGACCGCCTGCCTGAAAGCGGAATCGGGGTGCCGGAGGTCTTGGAGCGAGGTGACACCCATGTCGGCAGTCCTCTCCATGTTTGGCAGCTTGACGCGCCCCGGTCGTCCCGGCTCCTGCATTAAAGCTTCAAAGAGGGCTTCACATCCCATTAACAAGTCGACGACCCTGCGATGGCGCAGGGGCTTTTTTTGCGTACGCCCGGCATGGGCATAGCTTGGAGGTGAAAGTCCTCGCGGACGTTGATCCGACGATGCGCTCGCCGAAGGCAGCCCCGCGGGTGTGACCCAGCGCGGGAAGGGTCAAGCTGGGGAGAACGGCGTCCATCGGCTTGCCGATGGGGAGGAGCAAGCTCCTTGATTCTGGAAGCAGGAATTCATTAGCTTAAATATGAAGGAAGCCGGAGCGCAATTTGGACTGGATGGAGGAGAACTGCGTTAGGAGGCGTGGAGCGCTGGGTGAGCTGGCACCAGAGGGTGAAGCCCCAAAAGGATCAAGGCGGCTCTACGTAAATGGGGCCAGGATCAGGGGAAATCCATCGTACATTATCCGGAGAGATCTGCGGTGATGATCGGTTTCTTGTCGTTGAGGGCGCATTCGAAGAAGTGCTCTTCCTCGAATTTGGCCGCGCCGATAAGCCGTCCGTTTATCGTGGGCCCATGCCGAGTGTCGGGCAATTTCCAGCCTTCCCGATCACAGGCATACAGATTCATGGGTGTAAAGTTGCTATCGAGGGCTCCATCCGCGCCGATAACGTTTATGCGAACATCGCAAAACCCGCCCCAGCGGTCGGTTTTTTTCCAGCCCGTCCCTTCGGGTAGGGAAAATTGGCTGGGGGGCGAGACTCACGACGAAGGTTGTTTGATCAAGCCCTCCCGCAGTGCGATGGACGCCGCTTCGGTGCGGTTCTGGGCATCCAACTTCTGCAGCACATTCTTCATGTGGTATTTCACGGTATTCTCGCTGATGGAAAGGCGCTGGCCGATGGCCTTGTTCGATAGCCCCATCGCTACGAGTTGCAGCAGTTCGATCTCGCGTGCCGTGAGCGAATGAGTGGCCTGCCCTGACCGCTCCGTCAGATCCGCCATTTCTTTCATCAGGCGCGCCGCCATGCGCCGTGTCATGGCTGCTTCCCCTTGTTCCAGGCCCTGGAGCAGTCGAAGGAAATCGTCGGCGGTCAAGTTCTTGAGCATGTAGCCCTCTGCTCCCGAACGCACGGCCTCGAAGAGGTTGCGGTCATCATCGGAGACCGTGAGCATCACGACCCTGGTCTCAGGGCGCTCGGTTTTGATCCGTCGCAGCGTCTCCAGGCCGTCCATCCCGGGCATGGCGATGTCAAGCAGCACGAGGTCGGGCTGGAGGCGCAGGGTGGCTTCCAGCGCCTCTCGACCGTCACTCACCTGGCCGATGACCTCGAAGCCGGCTGCCTGGAGCAGGCTGACGATTCCGTCACGGAACAGAGAATGGTCATCAGCAACTAGCACTCGCATCGCTTCACACCTCCTTGAGGGGCAGACGGACAATGACGCGCGTGCCGCCAGCCGGTTCAGAGACCACCTCGAAACTGGCTCCGATCGAATCGGCCCGGGCGCGCATGTTGTTCAATCCAAAATGAGGACGGTGATCCTTGGGCGGACTGTGTAACTCGAAGCCTATGCCATCGTCGTTGATGGACAACTCAAGGATGCCATTATCCACGCGCAGGTGAATCCAGGCAAGATCCGTCTTGGAATGCTTTTGTACATTAGAGAGCGCTTCCTGAGTGATGCGGAGCAAGTTTAGTTCGATATCTGGAGAGAGCTTCCATTTATTCTCCACCGGCATAGAAAGGTCGACCTGAATATCTGTAAGCTCGCTGAAGTTGGTGGCATATGCCTGCAGAGTGCCGATCAATCCCGTGCTGGGGGAATCGCTCGTGCGCAGGTTAAGGATGGCGGCGCGCAATTCAGTGAAGGCTTGTTGGGAGGCGGAGTCTAATTGCTCCAGATGATTGAGTGCATCCTGGTTCCGCCCCTGCCGCAGCAGGATTATGGCTGCGGCAGCTTTATTGTTGACATACCCCATAAGCTGAGCGACACCATCGTGTATATCACGGGCGATGCGCTCGCGTTCTTCCACGATCGCGCGGTGATGAAGTTGGTGACGTTCCTCTTGTTCGATGAGTTGCTTCTCTAATTCGGAGGCCATCCGGTTCGTGGTCGTGGCGAGAACGTCTAACTCATCGATCGGAGGATCGGGCGTGGGCAGGCGAGCTCCAAAATCCCCGGTTGCCAGCGCTTCCAGCGGCCCGCGGAAGTGTTCGATGCGGCGCACGACCAGCCAATGTATGAGCAGATACACACCTGCAGTGATCACCACGGTGAAAGCAATCGTCACGATCGCATCAATGCGCAGGTCCTCCAACACATGCCTATTTATATCCAGGAGCGAGACATCGATGAGAAGCATCCCGAGATGGCCCTCTTGATCCCCATGGCATACTCTGCATTCAGGATCGTTGTTGATGGGAGAAGAGATACGCAGCGTATCGGCTTCGGTTTGTAAATATATCGTACGGGGTCTTTCGTCGAGGCTAACCTGATGGCACTCCGAGCAGTCTGAATCGGAGAACGCTTTCTGTATGCCGGTTGGCTGACCTGTGCTGTCGGCTACAATGCGGTTCTGGTCGTTGATGAGCAAGACGCGCTGGATGTTTTCCATGGCTCCGATATCTTCGATGAGTTGATCCATATGCGCCCTATCATTCTCGAGCATCACGTGATGCAGACTTCCCAGGGTGATTTCTCCGATCTGGATCGTCGTCAAGGTGATCTGTTCATCGAGCAATTGACGTTCGCGAGCGTAATGCGTGAACGATAGGACCAACAAGGAGATGCAGATGGGAAGGGCGACGCCGAGGGCTACTCGCACCCGTAAACTCGTGCGGGAAAATTTCGTGACGAGATCAACTGTGGTGTCCATCCTCACCCGTCCTTCAACATGCCCTGGTCATTCTCCGCCCCGGCTTCGATCCAATCCAGGATCATCTGGATCGAGGTATTCGGCATCCGACCCGCGGGGGGCATGATCGTCCCGGTTGCGTGGGTTCCGATCAGCTTCTGAGCGAGCAGGCTCCCCTCAACATCTCCTGGTTTGACAACCGGGGCGTTATCGCCCGTGTTCATCGTTGTCTGGTAGGAGGATGCATCCCAGCCCCCCATCGATCCGTGACAGAGCAGGCACTTCGCTTCGAAGATCGGCATGACGTCGCTAGAGAACGTTGGCGCGGGGTTCGGTTCACAATCGGGTTCCTCCAGGGCTCCTTCCGTGATCCATCTGATGATGATCTCGATCTCATCGTCGGGAAGACTTCCAGCTGGAGGCATGATGGTACCTTGTTCGTGAGCCCCGATGAGTTTCTGGCCGAGAAGGCTCCCTTCCGCATCGCCGGGAATGACCACGGGCGCGTGGTCGCCGGTACTCATCATCGTCTCGAAGGAGGAAGCATCCCAGCCGCCCAGGGTCCCGTGGCACATCACGCAATTCTCCACGAAGAGCGGCATAACACCATCATAGAAATCGACGGAATCACAGCGGTCATCCGTATTTTGCAGGTTGCGGATATGATCCACGATCTGGCCGATCTGATTGGATGTGAGAATCTCTCCCCATGCGATCATCGACGTCGCTGGATGACCAAGATCAATCGAGGTGAAGATCTGTTCGTCGGTATACTTCGACTGGAATTCGGGATCGTTCAAGGCTGGACCCACTCCGCCCTCGCCGAACTCGCCGTGGCACTGGGCACAAAGTCCAGCGTAGATCTCATCCCCGTTCAACGGGGGGGACGCTCCAGAGGCAATTTCTGGGGGAAGCTCGACCGGAGGATTGGCTTCCCACGATCGCATGAATACCACGATGTTCTCAATCTCGGTGTCATCCAGGGGCCCGCCGAATGCTGTCCCAAAAGGCGCCATGCCGAAGTTCGGTTGACCCTGTGCGATCACGGATCGGAGCGTGAGGTCATCGCGCGTCTTCAGGTATTCAGATGTGCTTATCGGGGCGATGATGTCCCCGGGTCGAGCGGGGTTTGCGCCGCCCTCGCCAAAGTCGCCGTGGCAGGGGACGCAATTTAGTGTGTAAAGCTGCTGCCCGACCTCAGAGGGTACCCCGCCGGCGGCGTTCTGTGTGTAAGCCACCAGCGCAGCCACCTGTTCGTCGGTCAAGATTTCTCCCCAAACTGGCATGGTCTCATGCGCGCCACCGCTTGCGATGATATCCTGGGCTTCGGCGATATTGGATGCCCCGGGGACTCGCGACCCGTGGCAATCCACACAATATTGTTTGAACAGCACCGCCCCTTCATCCGTGGATGTCGGTTGTACAACGTACCGAGCGAGCGTGTCGAGCTCCGTCTCTGAAAGCGTTCCTCGCCATGAGGGCATATTAAGATGTTCACCTCCATCGCGGATCAACGTTTCCAGCTCTTGATCGTCGCCGCTGTACGACAGGGCACGACCGTGACAGGGTGCACAATTGGTCGCGAACAAGCGCTGTCCATCCGGCGCGACGAGAAAGTTGAGCAGTGTTGTGCGCTCTTCGGGCGTGATGTTCTCAAGGTCGGCGAGATCCTGATCGGCGTGAGCGTCGAATGCAGCTCCCTCCTCCAGGGCGCGCTTTATTTCCAGGGGCTCATCCGCCACGAGAGCGGGGGCCGTGTGGCACGCCCCGCAATACATCACGAAGAGCTGGCTCCCGCCCGGGGAAAGTACAAAACCCGCCAACGAGTCGATCTCATCGGAGGTAAGATCGGCGCTCCAGGCGGGCATCCCCTCGTGTTCCCCCTCGGCGATCAGACTGTGCAGATTGGTGCCAGATGCGACCCGGATCGAAGCGCCATGACAGGGCGCACAGTTCGCGACATACAAGGTCGCGGTTTGGTCACCTTGTGCGACCTCGACAGGTGGGGGCGCCTCGAGAAAGGCCTGTATCGTCAAGCCGATGATTCCGACGGCAAGCACCGCAGTCATCCCGACCCAGAGCAGCCGACTGCGGTAGTGTCGTTTCGGGGATCGATCGAGAAACGGCAGCGCTGCGAGAACCAATACGGCGATCGTGGGCAGGACAATCACCCCGATGACCTCCAGTGATCCGGGGAAGTACTTTAAAAGCTGGAAGAGAAAGAGGAAATACCATTCTGGTTTGGGTGTGTAGGCAGCGTCGGCCGGATTGGCCCGTTCCTCGAGCGGAGCGCCAATGAAAAATGCGAGCGCGAGCAGACCGATAAAGATCAATAGTGCGACGACGGCGTCCTTAAAAATCAAGTCGGGGAAGAACAGGATGCCCTGCTCCTTTTTCTCCCTGTAACGTTCCTGACTTTCCCGCTTCTCCTGCTCGTTCACCGACTACTCCCCCTTTTCCGGGACGTCGCTGATCCCGATTCGGATGATGAGGTAGAGATGAAAGGCAAGCAACGCGATCAGGAGTACCGGCAAGACCCACACATGGACACCAAAGAACCGTGTCAGAGTGACGGCTGTGAGCTCCTGGCCGCCGCGCATGATGCGCAGCAAGGTATCACCGACAAGCGGGGTAACCTCGGCGATACGAGTCCCTACGGTTGTCGCCCAAAAGGCTTTTTGATCCCATGGCAGCAGGTAGCCCGTGAACCCGAAACCGATCACCACAATCAGAAGCCCCACACCGGTGAGCCAGGTGATTTCTCGGGGATATTTGTAGGCTCCGTAGTAGATCACACGGACCATGTGCAGCACCGACAGCACGACCAGCAGGCTTGCGCCCCAGTGATGCACACCGCGGATAAGCCAGCCGGCAGGAACCTGTGTGGTGATGTACAGCACGCTGTCATAGGCTTGGTCCGGTGAGGGCACATAATATATGGTGAGCAGGATGCCGGTGATACCCTGAAGCATGGCAACAAATAAAGTCGCGCTTCCGAGGGTATATAACCAATTGACCTTCGGAACTTTACGAACAAAGACGGTATTCCAGACGGAACGCCAACCGACTCGATCGTCGAGCCAGGCACCTATCCTTGCCGTCATCTACCCTCCCAACATATAAAGCTGATCGTCTTCCACTCTTACCTGATACCGATCGAGCGGTCGTGGTACGGGACCTGAAACAACTTCCCCCCGCTTACCGAAGACGCCGTTGTGACAGGGGCAGAAAAACTGCTGTGGGTCTTCAATCCATCGAACCCGACAACCAAGATGTGTGCATATGTTCGACATGGCGATGAAATTTCTTCCATCTTCCGTGAGCACATAGACGGCGATCTCTTCCTCGTTCACGATCCATCCCGTCTGCCGCTTGACTTTGGCCTTGAAAAGGGTCGGTGTTCCCGGATCAACCTTGGAGGTGGAACCCAGGGGTATCCATTCTTGTTCGTCAAACTCTTGTAGCGCAGGTCCGATGATGTAATAGGCGGCTGGGACTGCAATGCCCAGGCCAATGAATATGCCAATTGCCCAGGTGGAGGCGGCCAGGAAATCTCTGCGGTTAAGTTCTTCTTCTTGATCGCTCATCGAACGTCCTCACAGATCCATTATCCACCAGCCGCCCCGGAGGCAATCCACTCGATCAACAGCCGCAGCTCTTCAGGAGTGAGTTGGGCAAAATGGGGAGGCTTCCCGGTGAGGCGCTGCACGATCGGGCTGGCGTCTGGATCACCGGGGATGATCACCGGGCCACCGATGCCGCCAGCCATCGCACTTGTGTACTGGCTCAAATTCAGACCCTGGATCCCGTCTTCACCGTGACAAGCAATACAGCGGGTCATAAATATTGGCCCGATGGTGTTCTTGAAGTTGACCGGACCCGCGATTGTAATTCTTTCGGGGGGCTCTGGAAATTGAGATGCGAGGATGTCGCGCAAGGCGGGTGCGTCGAAACCAGCATATTCCCAGGCGTTCCCGTGACAGGCGCTGTTCGAACAAAAAGAGCTGTCGTCGGTGCCGCCTGGATTGTCGGTTGTGTGGCAGTTGGAGCAGGTGGCATCGAATACCTCGCGGTGCATCGCAATCCAGTTCGGGTTCAAGTGCGATTGTGGCTCGGGGCCTCGGCTGATCTCGATTCTGGCGACAAAGTCTGTGGGGCCTACGACCGTGGGGATCGAGTGACATAGATTGCATTCCAACCGAATGGCTTCATCATTTTCATTCAGATGCTTGCCATCATGGCAGCGGAAACACCCCGGCGTCTCTTTGTGACCGATGTTCGAAGGATGGCTCTCCCAATCCACTTTTTGCTCCGGGAAGACGCTCTTCCGGTAGGCGTTCTGAAGCTGCTCGATGGCATCTTTGACGAGATCGGTGTTCTGCTCATAGAACTCGGGATGGACAACCTGGTAATAGCCCTCCAGCCCGGCGAGCCCGTTCATCGCGCTGTCCACGGTTTCGTATTTGGTTTCCAAGGCTTCTACAGCCTTGAGGCGGATCTCGGGGATCGTCGGTGAGATC
>CAZMZL010000124.1:0-8884 GCA_964570595.1 uncultured Anaerolineaceae bacterium
CGACTGCGGGAGGTGATCAAACCTGTGACGAGCATCGTCAACGGGAGCACAATTAACGACCCCAGCGCCAGCTGCCAACTCAGGACAAACATGGCGATCAGGATTCCCACGAGCTGTAACAAGTTTGAGGCGAGCTGCACAAGACCATTCGAGAGCACCCGGTTGATCGCTTCCGTGTCGTTGGTAATACGACTCATGAGATCACCGGCGACATGCTGGTCATAATACGCCATGGAGAGCGTTTGAACATGTCCGAAAAGATCCGATCGAATATTCATGATCAACTTCTGAGAGATGTTGACCATGATCAGTCCATACACCATCGTCGTAGCGCTGGCGGCGATGTAGACGGCAAGAAGCAGGACCCCCAGCCGCAACAGACCTGTCAAATCGCCGGGGATGATGAAACGGTCTATGGCTATTCCGATGAGGAGGGGCCCGGCAAGCGTGAATAAGGTGCTCAAGATCACGAGGACGCTCACACCGACAACGGTCTTACGATAAGGCTTCAAATATCTGAGCAGGCGGAGAAGAGTCCCTTTCTGATCCTTGGCGCTTTCGGCGCTCATGGCTCCATGCCCGCCGGATCCCGGACCTCTTCGATGCTGTGCTGTTGCCATGATTACACTCCTACCTCTGCATCGTCCCGACAATCGGAGGAGATGCCCTCCACCTCGAAATCAACGCCCAATTGAGAACAGAAGATCTCCTGATAAATCGGGCTTTTATCAAGAAGCTCTCGATGGGTTCCTTTTGCAGTAATACGACCACGATCCAGAATGATGATCTGATCGGCCTTTAGGACGCTGCTTATGCGTTGGGCGATGATGAAGGTCGTCCGACCTTCCATAATCTTGTCAAGCGCCTCCTGAATGAGAAACTCGGTTTCCATATCCACCGAGCTTGTACTGTCGTCTAAAATCAAGATTGACGGATTAATGAGCAGCGCACGTGCGATGGCGATTCGCTGCTTCTGACCGCCGGATAAATTGGTCCCTCGAGCCTCGACACTGCTTTCATAACCATCGGGCATCGCCGTGATGAACTCATGCGCCTGAGCGGCTTTCGCAGCTTTCACGATCTCGTCCATGACCGCATCGGGATGTCCATAAGCGATGTTCTCCGCAATCGTGCCGCTAAACAAGGTCGTTTTCTGCAAAGCGACGCCAATCTGAGATCGCAGTGAATGTTCGGTCATATCACGAACATCCACCCCGTCGACAAGCACGCGACCTTCCGTTGCATCATAAAGCCTGGGGATCAAACCAACGAGCGTGGTTTTTCCGGATCCCGTCGCTCCCAGCAAAGCCACGCTCTGCCCAGGCTCGATGACGAGATTTATATCCTGTAGGACGGCTATCTCTGATGAACCATTGTAATTAAAAGTCACACCTTCAAATGAGACCTTCCCCCTCATCGCTTCCAGAGGGATCGCGGTGGGCGATTCCTGGATATCCGACTCTGTATTAAGAATCTCCAGGATACGCTCTGCAGACGCATCCGCAGCAGGCATCATGGCAATGATCATTCCTAACATCACAATTGGAAATGTCGCCGTCATCAGGTAGTTGCTGAAGGCGACCAATCCACCTATCGTCAAAGCACCCTCAATGACCTGGACTCCGCCAAGAATGATTACGGCAAGCATGCCGAGGTTCGCGATCAGCATGACCACGGGGAAAGCCACGACCATCAAGCGATTGACTTTGACGGCTTGTTCCAGATAGGCGTTGTTCGCACCCTCGAATTGATCGACTGCATACGGCTCACGCACGAAGGCCTTCACCACGCGAACACCGGCCAGGTTCTCCTGCACAACTGTGTTCAAGACATCCAGGCGCTGCTGAACGAGTTTAAATAATGGCTGCGCGATCTTGGCCAGAACAAAGAAGACGATGCCGATTGCGGGGATTAATATGATCATGATCATCGAAAGTCTTGGATCCGTCGCAACGAGGAAGAACACGCTGCCAACCAGGAGAACGACGGCCCGGATGATCATGATGAGCCCCAGTCCCGCAAACATCCTGACGACATCGATGTCGCTCGAGACTCGTGTGATCAATTGACCCGTTTGCAACCGATCCATGTTTCCGAACGAGAATCGTTGAATCCGGCTAAAGAGATCGTTGCGCAGATCGAAAGCCATCCATTGGGAAAATTTTGCGGAATTATAGGCACGTCGGACAGTCGCCACTGCTCCGACCCCGGCCGCAACCAGCATCAAACCGGACCCGATCAAGATAACGCTCATGTCCTCGAGGTAGATGCCCTCATCGATCACGAACTTCAACAGCATCGGGACGACGAGCTGGGCCAAGGCTTCGATCACGACAAGGCCGCAGGCGACGAATACCCACCCTTGATACGGTTTCAGGTAGATTAGAATTTTTCGGAGATGGCTCATGGTTTATTCCTGTCCGGTCAGGTAGTGCATACCTGCGTCGACGACTTCAATCTCGAGTTTCTTCAGGATTTCCTGAGTAATCCTTCCGGGGATTTGATACATCACCAGCGGTCCATTGATCATCCCTGAAACGGTCAGAGCGGCGATATGTGGATCACGCTTCAGGAATACCCCTCGTTCGATCCCGATCTCGATTAACTCGGCAAGGTGATGCATCTCGGCGCGGAATCCTTTCTTTGCATGTTCTGGAAAACGATGATGTTTACCCCTCCGATGTGCTCGACTCGCCGTCCAGATGAAACGGAATACAGCGGGGTTCTTATTGGCGAATTCGACATAGTGTTCCAGAAGTTTCCGTACAACGTTACAAACATCGCCTTCCCGGGCTTCGATAAGTTCATCGGATCTGCGATCCACAAAGCGTCTGCGCTGCTGCTGTCGCAAAGCCGACATCAATTCGTCATGGTCCTCGAAGTAAGAGTACAGCACCATATGGGAGACGCCGGCACAATCCGCAATCGCACGGATGCTCAATCCCCCGGGTCCTTCATCGTGAAGGACTTCCACGGCGGCATCGAGGATGCGCTGTCGCATCTCCTCAATTTCCTCTTCTGTTCTTCGCGGGCGAGGCATGCTGCTCCCTGCTCTTATATTTTATACAGGTGTATATTTTATACGATGTATAGAATATTGGCAAGGGATTAGGGAATGTCGAGTGAAACAGCTATCCACAAGAGCGCGCGTCTCAAGCGCCAGGCATGTTCGCCTTTCATCTGCAAAGAGTTCGCTTTTCAAATGAAAACAGTTCACCTTTGAATTTCAAATGACACAAGAAAACTTGGGCTTGACTCAGGCATCGTTTCCTCATAAACTGAGACGACAAAATCATAAACAAAAGGCTTTGAAGAGGACGAGTACGCGACGATAAGGCGGCCCAGAGAACGGGGATAGGGTGAGAGCCCCGTGCGCACATCATCGCCGAATGGCCCTCGGAGCTGCAGGGCGAAAGAAAAAGTTCGAGTAGCCTGTGCCGGAATCGCCACCGTTATCAAGGTTGAGGGCATCGCGATCCGATCGCCGTGCTTAAGTTGAGTGAGGCTGGCTCTCCCACCCCGTCGCATCACCGATGGGGTTTTCCTTTTTCGGAGAGCTCCCTAAGTGGAGTGGCACCGCGGGCGAATTCATCGCTCGTCTCCAACAGGAGGCGGGCGATTTTGATTTAAGCGCCTCCGATCAAACCAATCCGTGGGCTGATGACGCGGATCGATATTGCGGAGGTGCTCATAAAGTTAAAACGAGGCAATTTGAGTTAGGAGCCGTTTGGAAAACCATCTTTAAAAGGAGAACATCATGACTGAACAAACGAAATACTTGCTTCCTGAAAATGAATTGCCAGAGGCTTGGTACAACATCAACGGGGACATGCCCATATCTCCAGGACCTATCTTACATCCCGGAACAAAAGAACCGGTGACCCCAGAGTTCCTTTCGGTACTCTTCCCCAAGCGCTTCATTCAGGAAGCGGTCAGCGGTGAACGCTGGATCGAGATCCCCGAACCCGTCCGAGAGATCTACAAACTCTGGAGACCGGCCCCCCTCATCCGCGCCCGTCGACTGGAGCAAGCCCTCGATACCCCGGCACACATCTACTACAAGTACGAAGGCGGTTCTCCGGTCGGATCTCACAAACCAAACACCGCCGTCCCTCAAGCCTTCTATGCATCGGAAGAAAATGTTGCAGGTTTTACGACGGAGACGGGCGCAGGCCAGTGGGGATCTGCGCTGTCGATGGCGTGCAATTTCTTCAACCTCGCCTGCGAAGTGTACATGGTGAAAGTGTCCTTCAACCAGAAACCCTACCGCCGCATCCTCATGGAGACCTTCGGCGCCAGGGTAACCCCCAGCCCATCCGAGAATACCGAGTTCGGACGGCAAGTCCTGGCTGAGGACCCGGAGAGTCCCGGATCGTTGGGGATCGCCATTTCTGAAGCGGTCGAAGCTGCGGTCACCTCGGATGGCAAATATAAGTACTCTCTGGGATCGGTGCTCGGACCGGTGCTCATGCATCAAAGCGTGATCGGCCTGGAGGCGTTAAAACAATTCGAGATGGCGGATGAGTATCCCGACATCGTCATCGGATGCGTGGGTGGTGGGAGCAACTTCGCCGGGTTGGCATTCCCCTTCCTGCACGAGAAATTCGCCGATGGCAAGGACACCAGATTCATCGCGGTCGAGCCCACCGCGTGTCCGACGCTGACCAAGGGCCTGTACACCTTTGACTATGGTGACTCGGCGAAAACCGCACCCATCGTGAAAATGCACACGCTCGGGCACTCTTTCGTCCCGGAAGGTATCCACGCCGGCGGACTGCGCTACCACGGAATGGCGCCTCATATCTGTGCACTTTATGAGAACGGCGATCTCGAGGCCGTCGCTGTGCATCAGTTGGGCACGTTCAAGGCCGCGATCGAGTTCGCACGCACCGAGGGTATCATCCCGGCTCCTGAGACGGCCCACGCCGTGAAGGTGGCCATCGATGAAGCATTGAGGTGCAAGGAAGAAGGGACCGGCAAAGTCATCGTCTTCAACTTCTCCGGGCACGGCTTCCTCGACCTCGCCGCCTACGATGCGTATATGAAGGACGAGCTGGAAGACTACGAATATCCTATGGATAAAATCGAAGCAGCGATGAAGGATTTGCCTGAAATCCCAGAAAGCGTTGAGGCAGGATAACGCCCAGGGATGAGCCAGGAGCATGTTGTCCAGCGAGCATGCTCCTGGCTCCTTTCTCGCGGAGAAACTGGACAAACTAGGGTCGTCGTCCCTCTTGCACACATGCAATAAATGCGGCAGCACGCTTCGAGAGCTCTTCCATATCGTTGTCTTCGAGAAGTTTTTGATTGATCAGGCTGCTGCCAACCCCGAGAGCGGCAGCGCCCATCCGGATAAATTCTGACGCCGTATCAAGATTAACGCCGCCGACAGGAATGATCTCCAGTTGGGGGAGAGGGGCTCGAGCCGCCTTGATCATTTGGGGTCCCCCGATGTCGGCTGGGAACAGTTTGACCATGTCCGCGCCGGCCTCCCAGGCAGATATCATCTCTGTTGGAGAAAAACAGCCGGGAACGACGGGAATGCTGTAACGTCTGCATAGGGCAATCATGTCGTAGTTCAAGGTCGGGCCGACAATAAAACCAGCACCCGCGAGGATGGCTGTACGTGCAGTTTCAGGATCAAGCACGGATCCGGCTCCGAAGAGGACTTCGTCTCCGAGAGATTCTCCCGCCGAAGATATGACCTCCAATGCCCCGGGTGTCGTCATGGTCACTTCTATCACTCTCACTCCGCCAGCCATGATGGCCTTTGCTGCATGGATTAATTGATCTGATGACTGCGCTCTCATGATTGCGACCACACCCGTCTCTCTGATGATGTCCATCTTTTCGGTTTTATTCATCCAAACCTCCTGCTTTCAAACACGGATATTCTGTAGTTCTGCATACGGTAAAACTGGTCGACTTTTTTTCAACCTTATTTCATGGGTGGATTATTCCGAAACGACATGAGCAATGAATTACCTCGAAGTTCTCTTCCCCCCACCCTCGATGTCCTGCTTGAGCAAAGCTTGAATCTCGCGTTTTTCCACAATAGGAAGATCAAACATGAGGGTCTGTTTAATACGCGTAGCGCAATCCCCTACAAGAAGTCCTTTTTGAACACCGTCTCCATTGAACCCTGAGGTCAGGAGGCCATAGTAGAAGCCTGCGTTCCAAGTATCGCCGCCGCCGAGTCGATCGAGCAGGGTTATCGTTCTTACTTCAGGTGAGCGCACGAAGCTCCCATTAAGGTACATGGCTGCCGATTCCCATCTGTGTTCTTCGAACGAATCGGGATATCGGATGGTGATCGCCACGATCTCTACATTAAGCTCATCCATGACCTCCTGGGCAAACGCACGAATGTCATCGTCCTGGATTACGTCCATATCCCCATCAACGACCTGTTTGGCAGAGTACTGCCCGCATCCGATCCCGTAGATTTTCGCCATATCTTCGATAGTTGTGATAAGAACATCGATATGATCCTGGATGATGGGAGTCATCACACTTTTTGCATCTTCTGGGGACCAGAGGGTTGATCGATAGTTGAAATCAAGACCAACTTTACAACCGGCCGGAAGATGCTTAATCGCCTCTTTGAACGCATCTTCACAGTAGTTACGATCATACCCGCTGTGTTTCGAAAGCCCGAAGGTGATCCCTGACACGTGCAGGAGTTTGGCTTTTTCGAGTGCAGATTTCCAGTCAACCATACCCGCACCAAGTTTGGACGCCGCGGAGAACATCCTCTGATACACGCCTACATTTCGCCGGGGAGTTTTACCGATCTCATAAATAAACCTTCCAATCGGTTCGGTTTTCGGCGCCCAGACCATGAAGTCAGTATTTACACCTTGTTCACGTGCTGTATTCCGGACGGAGATTCCATAGGGATTGTCAGGAAGCCGGGTGATGAAGGTGGAGGGGATCCCCATGCGTCTGACCCCAATGGCGAGCGTAAATTCGCTGCCGGCCAATGAGATGTGGACGAGCCGGGTGCGTTCCGGTCGCTCAAGATCGGCGGGTGTGTCTCGTATCATGACCTCGCCAAAGGTTACGAATGCGGGAGCTTGACGATCAAATTCACTCAGGTCGTCGTTCATGATGTCGTAGATTTCAGCAGGTGTTGTCATAGAGCCTTTCCTCGTTGATCTCACATGAAGGTTATTGAATTGCCGGTTCAAGAAGTTCTTCAATTCTTTACACCCGCAAATACTAGCGAAGTAATTCCCGGTCTGCAACTGTCAAGTCTGAAAAATGGAACACGACAGCGTCAACATCCTTAATCATTCCTTGAAGAAACGTCCGCTTGTCGAGGAGAATGTGTGGGTTGCGCGGCGAGGCGTTAATAGATGGAGGCAGGATGATCCATTAGAGGTGAGCAAGCCTCCCTTTATATTCACGCTTTTGAAACTCTACTTGACAACCAGCCCCGTTTCATTTATAGATATAGGTGTTCAATAATTGAAACGCAGTAATTTTTCCGTCTGACACGGATTGAGGAATACCTTGGCGGATTCAAAGTATCCAACAAATACACTTGCGCGCGGGCTCATCGTCCTTGAGGCGCTGGCAGAGATGTCGCCACAACGAGGCGCCACGCTGCAAGAGATTGTTGAGGCGACCGGCCAAAACCGAAGCAACATATATCGTTACCTCACCACACTCTGTGAACTGAACTGGCTCGATCGGGATGAGGAAACTTTTCGATACGAGATAGGCCCAAAGATCCTTCAAATCGCCGCGGTGTTTCTAGATCAGATCGACGCACGATTAATTGCACGCCCCCTTTTGCTTGAGCTCGCCAACAGCGCATTACTTACCGCGCACTACTCCATTCGAGATGGCCGCTCCATCGTGTACGTCGATAAAGTTGAAAGCCCGAGCCCTATTCAGATGAGATCTCGTCTTGGGATGACATCTCCTTGCCACTCGACTGCAATGGGTAAGGCCTTGCTGATCAATATGACGCAGGTCGATATCGAAAGGTTGTTTCCCGAAAATCTGGAACCGTATTCACCGAACACGCTGAGAACCCGCAAGGACCTCATCGATGAACTCAATCGAGTTCGCGCAGTCGGATACTCAACCGATATTGAGGAGAACGAGATGGGGATCACGTGTGTCGGAGCGCCTATTTTCGATTTCGACGGTGGAGTGATCGGTGCGATAAGTCTCTCTGGTCTGGCACAAGATGTCACCTCGGAACGCATTCTTGATTTGGGTAATCATGTGGCCAAGGTTGCGAACGAGATTTCACGGAGAATGGGGTGGCGACCCGTCGCTCGAACAATCGAAGAGCCGGTCGTAAGTTCTGGATAGAAAAGACGTGGATGGCTCCGTCGTACGAGCAGGAGAATTTATGACACAGATGTATCACATTGAGAAGCTCTGGCCGGCAGGAAGCGAAGCGGAGCTCCTGGCATTTTTAAAAGAGAAATGCCTGCCCTACTGGCGCAGCCAGGGTTTTGAGGTCAAGGTTTTCTCGAGGGTGGCCGGGCTCGGCGACGCGCCGGTGCTCCTTTTTACCGGGATGGAGCGATTGGCGGATATCGATGAATGGCCGGCGCGCGCTGCGGGAACACACGAAGGAGCCCAATTGTTAGCGAAGCTGGAGGAATTGGTGGATCACCTGCAGGCTTCTGTCGTTATGAATATTGAACGGGAGGAACCTTGATCATTATCGGACGACTTATCTAGTTTAAATATGGGCTTAGATCTCGCTTTTTCCAATTCTGTGACCTTTTTTCACCAGCTCGAGGGGAGGTAATTGTTCGATCAATGGGGAGCACAAACCCCTCGCCCCAAGAATAGGAGGTGGATCTGAATAAAAATACGCCGTAAAAGACCGAATTTGAATTGAAATACTTATATGAAT
>CAZMZL010000125.1:0-8866 GCA_964570595.1 uncultured Anaerolineaceae bacterium
TATCCTCACCTTGGGAGGTCATGGGAACATCATCCGGGATCTCGAGTTTTCCCCGGACAGCGAAACGCTGGTGGTTGCCACAGGGGGCAGCTCGGCGCGAGACGTCAATCGATTGCACCTCTGGAATGTTCATACAGGGGATCTCATCGCTGTAAGTGATGAGTTGGATGTCATCACATGGGACGTTGAATATTCGCCTGATGGAGAGACGATCGTCACGGGGATGGGGGATGGTACGGTCCGTTTTTGGGGGGCGGATGATCTCTCGCCTTTGCAAAGCTATCCGCATGCCGGGGAAGTGAACAGTGTGGCTATCTCGCCAGATGGTCGCTACCTGGCAGCCGGTGTCGCCGAACCAGGAGGAGGCGTCGTCGTCGTGAACGAAAATGATGCGTCCATCCGCCGATTCTGGGCGCATCCCTACAGCGTACCGAGTATGGACTTCTCGCCGACAGGCCAATTCCTCGCCACCGGAGCAGTGGATCGGTCGGTGAAAGTCTGGCAGGTCAGTGATGGACGGTTGGTGGAAACGTTGCCCCAGGATGGGCAAGGGACGAGCGTGGTATTCTCGCCGGACGGATCCCTGCTCGCTTCCGGAATGTGCGCTTTATCGGATGCACAAATAAAATGCTCGCAGGGTGAAATCTGGGCGTGGAATGTGCCCGATTGGAGCCTAATGCGGACATTTCGTGGACCGGTGGATTGGGTTGAGGATCTGGATTTTTCTCCTAATATGTCCCTGGTTGCCGGAGGCGGGCGAGATTTCGCTGTCTATCTGTGGCAGCTCCGCGATGCCCGCCTCATAAGAACACTGGCGGGTCATACAGGCCCTGTCACGGCTGTGGATTTTTCTCCCGATGGGACGATGCTGGCGACAGGTTCGTCGGATGAGACGGTGAAGATATGGATGATGGCCCCCTGACGTCGGTGCGATACGGGGAGCTCATGCTTGGTTAGTCGCTCTCTCAGGGTGTGACCTCAGGAAGATCCATGTTCGGGCAATTGAAATTCACATTGGCAGACTCCATCCATCCCTGACCGGGCAGGTCGATGTTGCCCACATCCAGATCGACTCGCATCCAATCCCCCCCATACCTGCCTTCGACTTCGACGTAGTCGCCTGCATTCAGGACGATGATGACATCGCTGGAAGTGTCCGGCAGTTCATAGATGGGTGTTTCTACCATCGGCATCGTGAAGCAGATACCTGGAGCTGGACCTTCGACGAGAGGAATATCCGCGCAGTCTCCACTCAGTTCTATAGCACTATCGAGAGAAACCCAGCGGAAACGGAAAACGCCGATATTCGCTGCCTGTGCGTATGCCGGATCGAATCCAACCCAGTCGTCCGCGGTTCTCGCCTGTACGCGCAGCGGTGTATCACGAGGAAGCTCGGCAAACTCCTCGGCAGAGAAGGATGGTCGTCTGAACGCAGTCACATAACTGACCGCCCTCAACTCGCATGGCGTATCGGTCCCGCTGGTTTCTCCGATGGAGGTTCCCGAGATCCGGGGTTCCATCAAGGTCCAGGTCTCTCCGCCTTCGAATGTTCGCACGAGCGCGATTTCTTCACCTGAGCGTGCGATCGCCCAGCCAAGACTCTCGCTTACGAAGCTGAATTGTCCGTCCCAGCTCACAGTCTTGATCTTGCTCCAACTCCGACCTCCATCATCCGACCAATAGATATCTTTTCCAAAAAGCCAACCATGCGAAGGGCGGAGGAAGGTTAGTTGTCCGTCTGGCGCTCCGTGTGTTTCCCAGGTCGCTCCGCCGTCATCGGTTAGATACACCAAGTTCCTGGGATCCTGTGTGCTGCTTTTAAGATTGCAGGACACCATGACGGCGCCAGTTTCATTGGAGTGCATGGTGGGTGCCGAGGTCCAGCAGGAGGACGCTGATATGAAAAGGTCGGGTTGTTCGCTTGGAGGGGGCAATGCGATCTGCTCCCACTCGATTCCGCCATCATCTGTGGTTGCCAGGAAGACCTCCCCGGGTTCCGAGGGACAATCCAGCGTCCTCCAGCCGTTCATCGCATCGGCGAAGGCATAATCGGTGCTGTGACAGGTGGATTCGGTATCCCTCTCTTCGTGTAAATTCTGGTAGGAGGCCCCCCCATCCTGCGTGCGCAGGAATTGATAACGGTGATATTCGCCGTCAAGGAAGATCTCATGCAGGAACCACCCATTACCTGGATCGACGAACTTCATCGCTCCCTCGAGTTCATCCATCTCGAGTGTTTGGGATTCCCCGCCATAAGTCCACGATTCCCCGCCGTCTTCTGTATTCCAGAATCGAAGCTTATATGCGGCAGCGCTACCATCATAGACGCGATATGCGATGCGAGCATGTTCCTCATCGAGAAATGCTCCAACCGCTTTTTTCCGGGGCTCTTCGGCGCCGATGCCCGGTTCAGGGGGAGAGACATCCGACCAGAATATTCCCCCATCCTCTGTCGTCAGAATGTGGTCTTCTTTTTCGTCGATATGTCCGATCGCCCATCCCATCGTCGGGTCAATCATTTGAATATGGGTGATTGTGATTTCTTCACCTCGGGGGAGAGCCTCCATCCTGGAACCGGAAGGTAATTGATAGAGAAGGCTGGTACATGGTCCATTCAGGTTGATCCACTGAGTTTCGATCCATCCCACCCCCTCGATATCCAGGCTTCCAGTACTTAAATCTACTTCATACCAATTCTGGGACGGTTGTGAGGTCACCGCGACGTAGTCATCACTATCCAACATCGTCAATATTTCAGCGTCGATCGAGGGGTCCTCATAGACGGGAAATTCCGTCATCGCCATGGTGAAACATACATCCGGGGGAGGAGGCTCTATCACCGGCAGTGCCTTACAGGCTCCTTGTAACGAGAAATCATCGCTCTCTTGTACCCAGCGAAGCCTGAAAGGGCCGACGTTCGCAGCCTGAGGGATCCCGGGATCGAATCCAATCCACCCATTTTCACTCTCCGCGAACACGTACACGGGCATGCCTGCTGGCATGGAATCAAAAATCTCTGATTCGAGACTCGGTCGGTAATAGGTCGTCAGATCAGAGGTCGGTATCAGGACACAAGGTTCTTCGACCTCTGAGGTTGGATCCGTCTCCTGGGTTTCTTGCTCTTGCGGGGGGGGTGTTTGTGCCTCGGGGGTTTCGCCCGGGACTTGCTCGTTTGGCTGTGAGCTGCAAGAAGCGACGGTGAGAACCATCAATAAGCAAACCAAAGGGGTGTATTTGCTGGTCATAGTAACTACCTTTCGGCATGAATCCAAGGAAGCGGATGTAGCCAACGGGAGGCTTCTCGATGCCTGCATTCGTGAGGGAAGGATACCTATTCTAGCCCGATCGAAAGATGTGCGCTACAAAGGGTGGGCACGAATAGCGAGACCTATTGCTCATTGATGTCTCTGCCCCTTTCACACATAATGAGTGCGTAATGCTCACATGTTTTGCTATGGCGGACGTTTGAATCTTGACGAAGGCAGATTGATTCTTGTGAGGGAGATGAATTTGCTACCGTTCATATTTCGCAATGGCAAGGGACTTCTGACCATCAGTCTCGCCGCGTTTATCTCTCTATCCCTGAGCGGATGCGGTGGACTGCGTGACTTCGCCAACTTACCTCTGTTTTCCCCCCGGATGTCCCCTACACCGGAGGCGCCCCTTCCCGGTTCGCTTACAGCAGCGGTCCAGGCGATTCCAGAACAGGTAAGCGAAAGTGCTCCCAAGTTTCTCAGGGAGGCTGCTGCGGAGATGCTTCGATCCATCACGGGAGCTGCCGCCGCCGGCGGCGTCCCGGCGCATATGATCGATAGAATCATCATTGATGGAGGCCAATTTCAAGATGAGGCACGGATCGAAGATTCGCTCCTTCTCGAGCATGATCTTGAGTTGATAGATACCCTTCTTGCGGCTATTCTTCAAGAAGGGACCCCGGACCGGGATAAAGACATTTACCAGGAAGCTCTGGTCATGCTGGTCAAGGCGAACTACCAACTCGTAATGATCTCGGCTGTGGATGCTGAACTTGTGGTGCGATCTGCACAATCTGCCGGCGAGGATTTGTCCGATGTCGGCGTCCAGGCCGCTGAAACTGAGATCGATAGAACCCGCTCGGGTATTCAGATGTTGAATGACACGCTGTCCAGAGGCGAGCTCCGGGCCGCCCTGGGCCTCTTTGTTCCTGTATGGGAGTCTGCGACTGCAGTGCGCACCGTGTGGGGTTTGCACTATGAAGGTGACTACGATGGGGATGGTGTGTCTGAGCTGCTTGAGTTGAGCTTTGGTTCGAGCCCCTTCGTCGACGACAGCGATGGAGATGGACTCAGCGATTATTACGAGGTGAATCACACGGCACCACAGGCCATGCCCGGGCTCGCGGATACGGATGGAGATGGGATTCTCGATGGAGATGAAGACCTGGATCTGGATGGCGTATCCAATTTAATGGAGAGAGATCTGGGCACCGAGCCTCTTCTCATCGACACCGATGGCGATGGGTTGAGTGACATGGCCGTCATCCTGGGCCCAGAGATGGGCGCCATTACGGGCGACTCAGATGGAGACGGTCTATCGGATGAGAGTGAAGAGCGTCTGGGAACGAATGCGCTCCAAGTGGACAGCGATGGCGATGGTGTCTCCGATGGACAAGAATTTCACGCTCAAATTTTCGATTATCCAGATCTCGGTCTCAAGGTTGTACTTTTCGGGATGGGAGATCATTTTTCAGAATTTCAAGCAGAAGGAATGGTGGGCGCGCCCGGGTATGCTGGCAACTTTGGGCAGGTGGGCAACTTCATCCGAATATCTACGGGTCTTCCCTATGAATCGGGGATCATCTCGCTTGCTTATGACGAAGCCATCGTCCCCGCAGGAGATGAGGCCAATCTGAGGCTCTTTCTCTATGATGAAGATCTCGGCGAGATGGTCATGCTTGAGAACCCTTCTGTCGATTCTGAGACCAATATCGTCCAGGGCGAGACAAAGAAGCTTGGTCCTATCGGCATCATTTATCTGCCCATCTGGAATGCCGTCACACCTCAGTAGTTCAGCTATTCCTTCACTGTTGCGACAAGGAGCAAGCTCCTTGATTCCAGGAACAGGTTTTATAAGAAGAAAGAATCCATCGACTTGCCGATGGCAGGAAGCGGTTTCTGGTATTCTTAACCTCATCAGGAGGCGTACCTCATGCATCAATCATCACCCATGGACGTCATCAGCGAGAGGCTGGGGGAGCGGGGGAATGAATTCCTCATTCCCCCGCCTGTTTTCGAAGCTATGAGGGGTGAAATTATTGACATCGACCTCGATGCTGGAACCCTGACGACGCGATTTCCTATCCTTGAAACCTATCAGAACCCCTACCGTTCGATGCAAGGCGGCATGGTCGCGGCGGCGGTGGACAACACGCTCGGTCCACTTAGTATGTTGGTCGCTCCGCCGAATGTCACCCGCCGGCTGGAGATGAAATATAGTCGTCCGATCATGATGGATTTAGAATTCATCACCGTGGTGGGTCAACACTTGGGAGGCGAAGGACGCAATTTAATGTTGAAGGCGGATGTGCGGGATCCGGAGGGGCAGCTTCTCGCCAGAGCAAAAGCGACGCATTGGATCCTTGAGGATGGGTAGCGCCGGCATGGGTGCATTCTCCCAAATGTGCGCTGAGTATTAATCTGGCGGATGATGACTCGAGTTCCATAGGATAAACAGACGGAATGATCGCTGCACCCTCATCTCCCAGGCCCGTCCGTACCCATGATGTGAATTGAGAGAAATTGGACATGATGAATTCCCAGGAATGGATTCAAACCGATCTTCGTGAGCTTGATCGAATGTTGAGCTTGATCAACCTGGAGGAAGCGGAAGCGCTCGGATCTGCACTGCTTCAGGCGGAACGGGTTTTTGTCATGGGTCGTGGTCGTACGGGTTTGGTGCTGGAGATGTTCGCCATGCGATTGACGCAGTTGGGGCGTCAGGTTCATATTATCGGCTCCCCAACCACACCGTCCGTTCAGCCTGAGGATCTATTTCTCGCAGCATCTGCCAGTGGAAAAACCGAGAGCGTACGCCTGGCTGCCGAGCAGGCAGCTCTCATTGGGGCGAAGATCGTTGTGATTACTTCGAGAACCGAAGGGGAACTCAATCAACGCGCGGCTGTGTGCTTACATCTTACAGGAGGGGACAAATATTCAGTTGATACAGAACATAGCCGCATGCCGCTCGCTTCGATCTTCGAGCAGGGCTTGCTTGTCCTTCTCGACGGCGTCATCGCCGAGATGGCGGAAGGGATCGGGATCTCCCCCGAGGCGATGGCTGCACGACACGCCAACATCGAATAAGCCTCTCCGGCGAATGCACATTCATTCCGTTTGCCTCGAAACCGTCCTTCCAACGGGGCCCGATGATGATGTATTGTGTTTGCACCGGACAGCGTGGAACGGGTGAGACGTTCGCTCACCCGCTTAATCGACCAAGTTTCAAGTATTTTTTTTGACCGAGGGACCTCGGTTGAAACCGATTTTACGTTGGTATCTCCGAGAATATTGATTCGGATGCATAGGCGACCCCGACCATCGTAGGACCGGTGTGGGCGCCGAGGACGAGGGACATCGGACCGATAGGAAGCCAGGTGCAGTCGAAAGTGGCGTCAATCAACTCGCGCAGCATTTCTCCCCCCTCAGGATTATATGAGTACAGGACCTGTACTCGAAGAGGACTGCCCGCAGGGTGCCCCTTTTTCATCAAATCAACAAGACGTTTCAGGGCGCCCTTGAAAGAGCGATTCTGGGCGATCTGAACGTAGGTTCCGTTTACTTTCTCAACCCCGATGATGGGCTTAATATTCAATACAGAGACAATGAGTCCCTTCATATGGCTGATCCTGCCGCCATGGATCAGATAATGGAGCTCTTTCAATGTGTAGAGGCTTTCACTCGCATCCCCGATTTTCTCCATGAGTGAGATCGCGGCGTCCAGTTCCCAGCCGGCCTTGATGGCCTGGGCGGCAGCCTTAACCTGCCAGCCGGCGGCGCCGGAAAGGGTTTTCGTATCCACGAGGGTGATGTTGGCCTCCGGGACAAGTTCGGCGCCCGCCTGGGCGGCGTTGAATGTGCCGCTTAACCCGGAGGTCATGTGCACCGATAAGATATCGGAGTCGGTAGCCGCCAATCGGCGGTAGATCTCAGCAAATTCCCCGGCGGAAGGCTGGGACGTCGTAGGCAAGTCCTCGGACTTTTCCAGCAACGCGTAAAAATCACCGGGTTCAATATCCACCCCTTCCTTGTAGACCTTATCCCCCAACTGGACATTTAATGGGACGATGTGGATATTTAAGTGCTTCCGCTGTTCTTCCGATAAACCAACATCCGTTCCGCTATCTGTGACGATCTGCACGTTGTTCCTCCTCATATCTTGTGTATTCGGAGCATTGTACTTCAAGAACCACCTTTAACCCATGTCTGCTGAGGGAGCGGCAAAGGACCATCCTTGCGGTTGATTGGGGATGTGGAACCTGGGCTGGAGTGAACAATTCGTGATAATAATCACAATATTGGGAAGGCCCCTGTTCAAATGAGTCATAATCTGTTATGATCTTCGTCTGAAGGTTGCATGTATGTTCTGTCTGGAAGTCGTAAGATCAAAGATCAAGGCCTGAGCGTAAGCAGCTCGGGTCGTGTTGGTTCTGAGAACCCGACCGCCGGGAACGAGACAAGCAACTCATACTGAATTTGCCATAAGGAGGCAAAGTATAATGTCGGAACGAGTTCAAGGTACGGTCAAGTGGTTCAATGGTAGCAAGGGCTACGGGTTCATCGAGCGCGAAGATGGCGACGATGTATTCGTGCACTACTCAGCGATCCAGGGCGATGGCTTTCGCAATCTAGAAGAAGGCCAGCGCGTGGAGTTCACTGTTGAGCAGGGCGGAAAAGGCCTGCAGGCTGCAGACGTCACAATCGTCTAGTCACAACGAATCGTAACCACGAGAGGGCTGCCCGAACCGGGCAGCCCTTTTCTATTTAAGGTTACCCTCTAAATATTGTGGAAAAAGGACATAAACGCGCATACGTTCCATCCTGGATACCTATTCGGACGCAATCGATGGTCGGGGCTGTCCCAAAAGGGGAGGAAAACGGAATCCATCAGCTTGCTGATGGGCAGGAGCATGCTCCCTGATTCCCGAAACAGGTATTGTGGGAAAATGGATAGATTTTTCACCCGGGTCCGTGATGTCGAGAACGTGAAATCTCACCCTCACCCCAACCCCTCTCCCTGAAAAGTAGAGGGGCTTTGATACGTCGACATAAGAAGCTGCCTGTTGCTGTGGCTTGCTCCTCCCCATGCTGGGAGTACGCGCTGGGAGTACCGGTTGGGAGGAGAATGGAGGTGAGGGCGGGAAGGGATGGTATTTCCTGTGGTGGCCGTTCTCCAGCACAAAGACGTCAAAGTTGGGGCGGACCCCGGGTTGAAAGAAGAGCCAGACTCGCCAAAGATAGAATCTGTGTGAAAAACAAGGGGCTGCCCTTTTGAGACAGTCCCTACGTGTCACCTTCGAACGAGCGGAAGCGCACAAGCGGTAGCATGAAATCTCGCTATTCTCGCGCTGGTCCATTGCGGGGATCGCGGATCTTCGTGCACGCTCGGGACTTGCCTCGCCCTGCGAGGTTCTCACAGCTAATACGACGGGTCCGCCTTTCGTTGACCATTTCGGGCGAAGTTGATGGTAGAGACGTTGCATGCAACGTCTCTACGTTTCCTCGTGGTAGGGGCGGAAACGCACAAGCCGTCGCATGAAGTTCCTCTCAATGGATCTTGCGAGTGAACCCACAGCGCGTGAGGCGCTGCTCAAGCGGGAAGAAACTTCAAC
>CAZMZL010000126.1:0-6130 GCA_964570595.1 uncultured Anaerolineaceae bacterium
GTGCTTGCACACCCCGTAATTTCTGCATGGTCCTCGCAGAACATCACACCATCCCCTCCGCTTTGGCACTATCTATTCGGTTATGGCATCATCATCATCCTCGCCGTGATAGGGGTCATTCGTGCGAAACCGTTTACCACCTCCACTGGACGGTTACTGATTGTTTGGGGGGTATCCGGCGTTCTTCTCATTTACGCTCCGATTGGGCTCCAGCGGCGGTTGAATCTGGGTCTTTATTTTCCTCTCGCTGCTCTGGCTGCATTCGGCTTGAAGGGCATCGCCACCCGGGCTCGATCTTTCTGGACAATCGCCATTATTCTCCTCATCTTAACCGTGCCCTCAAACCTCATCGTGGTCACGGCAGGATTGTATGCAGTCTCAAACGACGAGGCGGTGGTGCTGCACACTTCCGATGAACTGAAGGCCTTTGCGTGGTTGCGTGACAATACATCCGAAGGAACGGTGATCCTGGCGGCACCCGTGATCGGAAACCGATTACCGGCATATTCCGGGGCTCGTGTTCTGTTCGGGCATCCTTTTGAGACCCCGAATGCGGATGAAAGCAAACAGCGCGTCTTGGATTATTACACATGGCCGGGTTCAAATCAGATTGCGATCACTACTCTCCAGAAAGATGGTGTTGAGTTGGTCTTTTTCGGCCATCACGAAGCATTGATTGGTACGCCGAACTGGCTCGAAGCGTTGCCCGTCATAGCAGAATTCGGAGAAGTCAGGATATACAAGGTGACGCCGTGAAAGCCCGGAAAAGATCGATCCCGATTTGGCTCGTGTTCGCCGCAGGAGCCATCTTTTGGCTTGGCATCGGCTTCTTTCAGGATGGGGTTCTTTCTTTCTGGCGTGACGCCGCCTACTCCGATCTCCTCATCACGCACCTGCCCAATTCGCTGTTTCTCAAACGTGCTCTAGCGACATGGGGCCAGATTCCCTTGTGGAATCCGCTGATCCTTTCCGGGGGACCCTTCGCGGCCGATCCTCTCTCCGGTCTCTGGTATCTGCCGAATTGGCTGGCGGTGGTTTTTTCCCCGGAATCGGCATTTCCTTTATTGTTCTGGATTCATCTGACATGGGCGGGTTTTGGAACCTGGCAACTTGCACGCGCCGAGGGCGTGGGACGGTATGGGGCCATCATCGCAGGACTGGCATTTGCGGGAACGCCAAAGTTTATCGCCCATATTGGCCTCGGTCATCTCGGGCTGGTAAGCGCAGTGAGTTGGATGCCATGGGCGCTATTTCTCGCCAGAAAAACGCTGGAGGAGATCTCGTCAGCGAGTCGGAAGTGGATGACGTATGCCGCGCTGACTGGATCGATCCTCGGCTTGATTTTTCTCGTTGACCCTCGCTGGTCCCTCCCTTCTGCAATTCTGGTCTTCGTGTATGTCGTCTTTACGACGCTTGGAATGGAGCGGGAGAGGCAGAAGCGCACCCGCTTCCTTTACGCCGGAGGGATAACCCTATTGTTCGCTGGGTTGATCGCAGCCGTCCTGGCAATTCCCATGGTGGAGTTCAGCATGGGGTCCACCCGGTGGAATCTCTCCGGCGCGGAGCAGGAGATGCTTGCGTTGCCCCTGGCGGCTTTAATGAACCTGCTCACCCCGACGTTCGTGGGGCCGGAGTGGTTCATATTCCCCGGAATTACGGTGTTGTACCTTGCCTGCAGTGCGTTTATGCGACCCGGTAAGTATTCTTGGTTCTGGCTCGGAATCGCTTTGTTCAGCGTGATCCTCGCTCTGGGATCTGCGACGCCGGTCTATGCGATATTCAACTTTCTCATTCCGGGCGCGTCGCTGCTGCGGGTGCCTCCGCGGTGGATTTTCGTCGGCTGGTTCGGCATGGCGATGCTGGCCGGTTATGGAATCAACGCCGTCCAGAAGTATCGAAACGATGATGCCCTCAAGCGCAAGATGCGTCTCTTTACACTGGGTTTCTTCACATTCGTTTTCCTGTTTGTGGGCGGCAGTTGGCTGATGGGATCCCGTCCAACCTTGCTGCAGACGATCAGCCTGGCGCTGGTTCTCCTCCTCTTCATCTGGGGGATGCTGTCCTATAGCAGCAAGCTCTCTGAAAACGTACGGATCGTCGGCTGGATCCTTCTCCTGGTCGTGGAGTTGGCCTGGGTGAATCAGAATTTGCTGGAGCATCGCCAGCTAAACGCGCTTAAGGTTGAAAAAGAAGCTCTCGTGTCTGCAATCTCCCCAGGAGAACCAGGGGGACGATATTTCTCTCCCTCGTACAGCCTTCCCCAAAATATCGCAGCAGAACATGGTCTGGAGCTTGCGGACGGCGTCGCCCCGCTGCAGCTCCGCGATTACGTCCAATATATGGAGCAGGCGACTGGTTTTTCCGGTGAGGGCTACAGCGTCACACTTCCACCCTTTCCGACCGGGGATCCAGCAGACCCGTGGGGGTTCAGTCCCAATTCGGAGGATTTAGGAAAGTTAAATATCCGGGTAGTTTTATCAGCCTATGCGGTGGATTCCTCCGGGCTTGAATTTGTGGATATCATCGATGGCGTGTATGTCTATGATGTGCCGGAAGCGCGCTCTCGAGCCTGGGTCGAACAGGCCTCTGGCGGATGGGAAAAAGTGAAGAAACTTCGTTGGACACCGAACCGAATCGAGATCGAAGCCGATGGACCCGGGTTGTTGGTCTTGAGTGAAGTTCAATATCCAGGGTGGACCGCATCGATCGACGGTCGTGGGACGTCCATTATTACGAGCGATGGAATCTTCCGGGCCGTACCATTGACCGAAGGGACGCACAACGTCGTATTCGAATTCATACCACTCACAGTATTTATCGGATTGCTGGGTACCATCGCTGCGGTTGCAGGTCTTCTATGGCTCTGGTTTCGAAGATAACGCGGGCAGAACGAAAGTGGATGTGGGGATATTCCCTCGTCATCATCCTTATAACGACGCTGCCCTACTTCCTCGCGTTCTCATCAGAGGGAGATGCGTGGCGGTTTACGGGGTTTGTTTTCGGGGTTGAGGACGGAAACTCCTATATCGCCAAAATGCTGCGAGGGTACGCTGGAGACTGGCTGTTTTTCACACCCTACACAACGGCAGAACAAGGAGGCGTACTCGCTTTTTTACCCTACCTTCTTCTGGGGAGGCTGGCTGGGGGGATTGAAATTCACCGGCAGCACATCATCCTGTTCCAGGCGATGAGGGTGATTTCTATTCCCTTCGTCGTCTATGCAACATATCGCTTTATCTCTCTCTTCATCGATAATATTTGGTGGCGCCGCTGGGCCGCTCTCCTGGGAACGCTGGGAGGGGGGTTGGGTTGGATGGTCTTGTTATTAGGCCAGGGCGCCGTTCTGGGAAGCCTGCCATTGGATTTTATCTCACCCGAGACCTTTGGCTTCCTGAGCATATTTGGGCTGCCACACCTCGTTCTCGCTCGGGGATTGCTCCTTCTCGCTCTGGTTTTCTATCTGGAAGGCCATGAGCATCATCGCAAAGCATGGGTTGGAGGAGGCTGCTTGCTCCTGCTGGCATTCGTCCAGCCTTTATCCGTCCTGGTCGCGTATGCCGCCATCGGCGCCCACGTGCTTGCCGTTGTTATTTTCGGGCTGAATAATAAAGGAAGATCCGAGTTGGAGTCCTGGTTCCAGGCCGCCGTGCGAGTCAGTCTGCCTTCCCTCCCCGTGGTGATTTATCTGGCACTACAGTTTTCATCGGATCCATTTCTTAAAGCCTGGACCGTGCAGAACCGCATCCTCTCCCCACCGATCGCGCATTACGCGCTTGCGTATGGTCTTGTCCTGATCCCGGCGATCTTCGGAGTTCGGGCCACTATCGACTCAAAGAAATGCGCTCCTTTATTCCCCCTTAGTTGGGTGGCGATCTCGCTCCTGCTCGTGTATTTTCCGTACAACCTTCAGCGCAGACTCCCGGAAGGGAGCTGGGCGGCATGGGCCGTCCTTGCTGCTATCGGGATGATGACCCTCTTCAAGGAAGAGGGAAAGCGGAGGGTTGCAGGGGTGATCCTGCTTGGATTCTCACTGATAAGCAGCAGCATCCTGATCCTTGGAGGGCTAAATGTCGCCCAAAAACCTTCCAGCCCGATCTTTCGTCCTGTGGAGGAAGTGGCGGCGTTCGAGTGGCTGGCGCAGCATGCAGAAAACGGCGATCATGTGCTTGCTTCTTTTTCAACAGGCAACGTTCTTCCCGCATGGGCGCCTGTTCGCGTAGTCATTGGTCATGGACCCGAGAGTGTGGACCTCGCCAGCCTTGCGCCGCAGGTCGAAGCTTATTTTTCTGGATCCGCAACTACCCAGACGAGGCAGAAATTTCTTCATGAGCACGATGTGAGGTTCGTCTTCTACGGTCCGAATGAAAAGATGATCGGTCATTGGGGGCCAGAGCAGAGCTCTATCCTGACTGAAGTGTATTCTGAGGGAGAATATCAAATATTTGAGGTTCAAGTTGATCGATCGAAGTAGGCTGATACCGTGGCTCCTCGTCGCTGGGGCGCCGTTGGTCCTGTTCGGACCGATGCTGGCGCGGGGCGAGGTCCTGTTCTGGGGAACGCCCATGCTTCAGTTCGTCCCCTGGCGTCAGCTGGCATTCGACATGATTTCCGATGGCGTGCTGCCTTTATGGAATTCATACCTGGGGATGGGCGCTCCATTACTGGCAAATTATCAACTCGGCCTCCTCTACCCACCAAACTGGATCCTGTTCCTGACCGGCGCGGCGTGGGGACATGGCTTGCTTATGATGCTGCACCTCATCTGGGGGGGCTGGGGCATGATCGCCCTCACCCGAAAGCTGGGGCTTGGACCCCTGGCTCAGACCACCGCCGGGCTTGCGTTCAGCCTGTCAGGGTATCTCGTGGCTCGAGCGTGGTTCATCAGTATTGACTCAACTGCAGCCTGGCTTCCCTGGATTATCCTTGCGGTAGATTTGCTCGTCGATGAACTGGTTAAGGGTCGCGACCGAAAACGGATCGTCCGGTCGATGTGCGTCCTGGCTTTCCTGGTTGCGATGCAGTGGCTCGCCGGTCATGCACAGATGGCCTGGTACACCCTGCTTGGCGCGGGCGCATGGCTCTTGTGGAGAGGGTTAAGCACGAAAAATCCTCGCCTGGCGCTTTCGGCGGCGCTCGCTTTCCTGGGGGGCATGGCTCTCGCTTTCGCGCTTGCGGCGATCCAATTGCTGCCCACACTAGAATACACATTCCAATCCCAGCGATCCGGCGGCATCGACCCTGAGGTGGCGCTCACCTATTCCTTCTGGCCCTGGCGTATGCTGGGGCTCCTGCTTCCGGATCTTTTTGGGAACCCCGCGCATGGGAACTATTGGGGGTACGGCAATTACTGGGAGGATGCCATCTACATCGGCGTGCTTCCTATCTGTGTGGCTCTATTCGCAGCGTGGCTGTCTGTCAGAAAACGGACCCGATTTAGCAATTTAGGTCGTTTTCTCATCGTACTGTCGTTTGCGGCAATTCTGCTTTCGCTCGGAAGGAACACGTTCATTTACCCATTCCTGTTTCGCCATGTGCCCACTTTTAATCTATTCCAGGCTCCGACCCGCTGGAGCTTGCTTCTCGTTTTCGCGCTTTCCTTGTTGGCGGGCATTGGGATCGATTCATGGAGAACGCCGACCGGGCGCGGCCTGTACTGGATCAGGTTGGGAACTGCGGGAGCGGCCGTGATTGGGGCGGCTGCGTATATCGGAACAATTCTGATCGAAGGAGTGGAACCATCGTTTGTGCGTGCCTTCGCCATCGCAGGAGCTTGGCTCCTTGTCACGGGCATGATCATACTCTTCGCCAGGAGGATGCAATCTCCAGCAGTTGTCCTTCTCATTGGTGTCGTAGTTTCAATGGATCTGCTCCTCGCTGGGCGAGGGCTTAACCCCTCCACGACGGCAGATTTGTATCAGGGCAAGAGCGCGTTGTATGCAGGGATCGAAACAAACCAGCGCATATTTATGCCCCATGAGCTGGAACACACGTTGAAATTCGAGCACTTTTTCCGGTTTGATACGTTCGATCCCGGGGTGGACTGGCGTTCGGTTCGGGATTCCGGTCTGCCGAATGTCTCAATCCTTGACGGCATTGAGTCAGTGAATAATTTCGATCCCCTGCTGCCCGG
>CAZMZL010000126.1:6140-8865 GCA_964570595.1 uncultured Anaerolineaceae bacterium
TTGGCCGAAGCGCCAATCCAGGGACGGGTGGGACTTCTGTCGCTTATGAATGTTGGTTGGCTTATCATGCCGGATGAAGATAGACCCGGGAGCGTGACCATTGAAGAAGTAGAAGGCGCTCGGAGAGTTTGGTTCGTTCCACAAGCTGCCTATGAACCGATTGATGGAATCGCCCTTAACGAAGTCATGTCTCCAGAATTCGATCCTTCCACCACGGTCATCCTGGATGCACCATTCCCCTCTGAATATGTTGGTTCATCCGAGGGGGAAGTCTTGGTGTTTGATGAATCTATTTCGGGGGAAATATCCATGGATGTGTTCGTTGAGGAGGGGAGTTGGCTTCTTCTCTCGAATACCTGGTTTCCAGGATGGAGGGTTTCTCTTGATGGGGCGCCCGCTAGGTTGTTCCGAGGGGATTACGTCTTTCGGGCTGTGTGGGTTCCTCCCGGAAATCATAACGTGGAATTTACCTATCAACCCATATCATTCTGGTTGGGATCTTCGATCAGCCTGATCGCATGGTTGGGTCTTCTCATCGTGGTGATGCGATGGCGATTAGACTAAAGAGGTTATGGCCTGCGATGGTAACCCTCTTCATCACCGGAGGGTACCTGATCATCCGTTTGAGCGGCGTGGGGTGGAATCCATCGGGCGTAGCTGAAGTTGGCAGCCGATACCTCAATCTCGACCCACTCGGTGAGCAAGGGTATGACGGGCAGTTTTCCTACTTCATGGCGCTTGATCTGGATCCCGAGAGCGTTGCTCCCCACCTGGATGTACCCGCTTATCGTTACCAGCGAATTCTGTACCCTCTTACTGCCAGATTGCTCTCTTTCACCAATCCAGAAGTAATCCCATGGATGTTGATGACCATTAACCTGGGTTTTCATGCCATAGCGACATGGGGGTTGGCGAAATATTTTGAGGATCGAGGCCTCTGGACCGGTTATGCGCTTGTCTATGGACTCTGGGTGGGGTTGGTCGCCGGAGTAGGGCTCGATCTTCATGAGCCGCTTGCGTATGGACTGATTGTCTTCGGGTTGTTGGCATGGCAAAGCGGTCGGGGCAGGCTTGGCGCCTTACTCATCGTCGCCTCGTTATTTGCAAAGGAGACGAGTATCTTCTTCTGGGCGGCAGCGTTATGCGGGTCCTATTTTAACGAAGATGATCGCAGCTCCATGCGAGTCCTTCTCGCGGGTGGTGGGATATTTATCGCATGGGAGATCTGGCTCTATGCGACATTTGGCCAGGTTGGGATCGGCAGCGGCGGCGAGATGGCCACTGGTTTTGAATGGCTGCCATTGATGGGTTTCTTCAAGATCGGCGCGGAAAACCTGCGTGCCCTCGCACTTTACGCCGTCATCTTTGTCCCGTCGATCATCCTCCCGGTAGTGTGGGGGACCTACGCATCCATCCGTGAAATTGCACGAGGTTGGCGAAAGGCTGAAGCCTGGGCTTTGCTGTTCAACGCCATGCTGGTTTTGTTCCTGCCGTTCTCGACATTTCGAGAACCGCTCGGATTGGTCCGTGTGGCTACAGGATTCGTCCTGGCGATGCTGGTGTACTCAGGGAGTCGCAGGTTACGCCGCCCATTGAATTATTCGATGTTCTGGATCCCCATGCTCGTGATCTTAATCCCTCGATGAACCTCAACCCCGTAATCTCGATAATTAATATGGAGGTAATCGCGTCATTCTCAAGGTAAAATCATTCAAGGGTCTAATCCCTTAGAACTCTTCGACTACAACGCAGGAGCCTGCATGGCTGATATAAAAGAAGTTGCAGAAAAATTGCTTGAAAATGTGGAGAAAGTGATCGTAGGTAAGACCGAACCCATCCGGTTGACGATCATCGGTTTGCTCTGCCAGGGTCATATCCTCATCGAAGATGTTCCCGGCACGGGTAAGACGATGCTCGCGAAAAGTCTGGCGAGATCGATTGGTTGTTCGTTCAATCGAATCCAGTTCACGCCCGATATGCTGCCAAGCGATATAACCGGCGTTTCCATTTTTAATCAAAAGACGAGCGAATTTGAATTTCGTGCCGGTCCTGTGATGGCGCAAATTGTCCTGGCCGATGAAATCAACCGCGCCACTCCAAAGACACAGGCTGCTCTTCTGGAAGCCATGGAAGAGCGTCAGGTGACCGTTGACGGCGAAACGCATGCCCTGCCTGAACCTTTCATGGTATTAGCCACACAGAATCCTATTGAATATGAGGGAACATTCCAGCTACCCGAGGCTCAGATGGACCGATTCCTTCTCAGGATAAGCCTGGGTTATCCAGCGACGAAGGATGAGATCCGCATGCTGGATTTACAGAAGATCGTCCATCCCATCACTGAATTGAAGCAGGTGTTGGAAGCCGACGAACTTCTGGAAGCGCAGCAGTTGGTACGGGGCATCGGTGTTTCGAGCGAGATCAAGGACTATATCGTGGCTCTCGTCGATATCTCGCGAAAACATGATGAGGTTTATCTGGGGGCGAGCCCTCGGGGAAGCCTGGCATTGTTCCGATCATCTCAGGCAAGAGCTGCACTGCAGGGGAGAGATTATGTCATCCCCGATGATGTAAAAAATATGGCGGTCCCTGCACTTGCACATCGACTCATCGTCGGATCGGCTGCCAGGATTCACGATGTAGATGCTCGAGATATCGTTGGAGAAATCCTTTCGGGTGTGCCGGTTCCGGGGGCGTAAGCCGGGTCGAACCCGTCGATGTCCAT
>CAZMZL010000127.1:0-2920 GCA_964570595.1 uncultured Anaerolineaceae bacterium
CCGGGCAGGAGGTCTTCTTGAACCGCTGACCGAACTCGGGTTTAACGTTGTAGGTTACGGCTGCACGACGTGCATCGGAAACAGTGGACCATTGCCCGGGGAAGTGATAAAAGCAATAAGCGAAGCGGATCTTGTCTCTACGGCCGTTCTCTCGGGGAATCGCAATTTTGAGGGTCGCATCAACCCTTATGTCAGGGCAAACTACCTTGCATCGCCACCCCTGGTCATTGCCTACGCGATCGCCGGGCGAGCGAATATCGATTTTCGGGTCGAGCCACTTGGAAACGACCGGGAAGGAAAAGCGGTTTATCTTCGGGATATTTGGCCGACGAATGAGGAGATCCAAAACATATTTGAGCAAGCTCTGAGCCCCGAACTGTTCCAGGCGCGTTACAGGAATGTCTTCGACGGAAATGAAAGCTGGAATGCCATCCCTGTGTCAGGTGGTGCACTCTATGATTGGAAACCTGAATCGACCTACATCCAGGAGCCGCCATTCTTTACGAATCTTGAACCAGATTTGTCGCCAATTTCGAATATCACCGGCGCCCGTGTCCTGGCCTTACTGGGTGATTCGGTGACGACCGATCACATTTCACCCGCCGGAGCTATTCCAGTCGACGAGCCGGCCGGAGAGTATCTCATCCAGCAGGATGTTCAACCACGGGATTTCAACTCCTTTGGCTCGCGCAGAGGCAACGACCAGGTCATGACCCGAGGCACTTTTGGCAACATCCGCCTGCGGAACAACATCGTCCCGGGCGTTGAGGGTGGCACGACCACCCATTTTCCAGATCGTGTACGAATGAGCATATACGATGCCGCCATGCGATACAAAGAGGAAGGTGTCCCCTTGCTCGTGATTGCCGGGAGCGAATATGGAACAGGTTCATCCAGGGATTGGGCTGCAAAAGGGACGCTGCTTCTTGGGGTAAAAGCCGTTATCGCGAAGTCCTACGAACGCATTCATCGATCAAACCTGGTGGGCATGGGCGTCTTGCCTCTGGAATTTCTTCCCGGCGAGGATGCCGAAACCTTGAATATCTCAGGGGGCGAAATGTTTAATATTCTTGGTTTACACGACGATATCAAGCCGGGAGATTCAGTACGAATTCAAGTATATGATGGGGACAAGAAATCCGAATTTGATGCATTGATCCGGATCGATACCGATCAAGAAGTTGAATATTATCGCAACGGGGGCATCCTGCCAACGGTCTTACGGCAGATGATGAATGACAGCTAAAACGAAGTGAGCTTCGGGATGGTTAGAAAACGGATTTAATCTCAGGAATAGGAGGCGAGATCCAGCTCCAATCGTGCAATTTCTGCACGCAAGTCCCCAGCCATTTCACCAATCAAATCACGACCTGCCCTGGAGGCTACACTCACTTCCAGCATGAGTTGAACCGTGTGAGAGTTGATTAGCTGCTGAAGTGACCGCTCCAGAGTAATGATCACGCCATCGAGTCGACGGATCTCCGAATCGAGCTCGGCCATTACCTGATCACGCGTTTTCTCTCGTGGTGTTATATCTCGTTCAGGTTGATTCATAATTTTTTGCAGCATCGTCAAATCCCTGTCGGCGTATGCTTGATTGATCTCCGCCATCACTTTTTCGCGCCCGCGCTTCTCCTCTGGATTCGTGACCAGATCGGGATGAAATCTTTTTGCCAATTGGCGAAAGAGGTTTTTTTGCTCCTTAAGTGATTCCTTGCTTGGTGGCTTCTTTGGAGCGGGCTTAGGCGGTTTACCGCTTGAGGTCCAGGTTTTCCGATATTGTTCCTCGACATCCACCGGTCCATCCTCATCATTCAATCGGTCGCCCCATTGAGCTTGCCTGGCCGCCTGATGACTTGCCCGGTTGATTTCATCCTCAAGCTCCCGCACTCGTGACTGAAAAGGTCCCAATCGCCGTTCGAGTTCATTCTCAAATCTGGCAAGGTCAGCCCTTGTATCAGAGAACTCAAACTCTAGTTGTGCGATGCGCTCCTGGCGCTCGGCAAGCTGTTTCTCGAGATCGTACCATTCCTCATCTTCGACATGACGCATGGCTTTCCTTAACCCACCGCGTCGTGTTTTGCGAAATTTATCGGTCTTCACAGCACTCGTCCCGCTTGATTGCGCCACAGGTGTTTATTACTCACCTGGATTATTAATCGATAGGGTAATACATTCAGGTTCTCTTTTTCAAACGGCGATGATTTCCTCCCGTGCGCCCCGCTCGTCTCGAACCATGAAAACAGGACACCCAAAATCAAATCACCATATCCGAATATTAAAGAAGGGCCAGGTTACAAGCCCCTCCCCATTATTGTAGATTGCCCTATTCAATTTTTGCAAATCAAGTGCGCTATTTGTGCTTCGCTCAACGAGGCTCGTTGAGATGCCTGCGATCAGGCTCTCAAACCGAAATAATTTGAGGCTTCAAGGACGATGAGTAAAAACATTTGCCGACATTTATATACAGGCCAATGGGCAGCATGTTCGGGTATCACCATGTCGATCCTTCGCCCCCAATCCGCAAGAGATCCCACTTCTTGAATGACACAAGAAGGGAGATGATATTTTTCTCCAGCCAACCCATTCCTGGAACCTGTCTTTGTGTGTGGTTGAGAAGTATACAAGATTCGTCCAGAGTGCGAGAAGGCACAAGCCTCGGCGTAAAATTCATCGATTTGCAGTCCTCCACACACATCTTCTTCGCTGAGAAATATCCTCTTAGAAGGGAACAAGAAAAGCGCCCTGGGCTTGCCATGGAACGTGTGCATATCCACCCCCTGACAGATCCCTGGACGCCCTCCTGGGAACTTCGTCCCCTTGGAACTTCGTCCCCTTGGAACTTCGTCCCCCTAGAACTTCGTTCCCTCCTACCCGGGCCGAACCACAATAGGTTGTGATGACATTTTACACGGTTGCG
>CAZMZL010000127.1:3020-8838 GCA_964570595.1 uncultured Anaerolineaceae bacterium
CCCTCCTACCCGGGCCGAACCACAATAGGTTGTGATGACATTTTACACGGTTGCGTTTATTTTGTCAAGATGCGCGCGACCGATCCATCGATCATTTTCCCCCGTTGTATAGAAAATCACTCCGCTCAGCAATCAAAGTGATGTGGTTCGATCGCGCTCGTGTGGGTAGGTAAACATTGTTTTCCCACTCGCTAATGGTTTGCTGACGAACCCCGAGGACATCCGCAAACCTGGATTGATTCAAACCCATAGATCTACGGAGGGCGCGGATCATCTGCCCATCCCACCGCACTTCGTCGGTCGCGGAATCAATCACATACTGATGCATAGGTTTTGAAAAAGTAACCTCCTCAGCACGGAGATCAACTTTCATGACATGAAACCCCGCTTCCATCCATGCAGCGGCTTGTACACCCCCTCTACCCCGATTACTCCAATATTCTTTTTTTCGCCTTGCAGATGGCGGCAGGTCGCTCGCGATCATGGTCTCAATCTCCTTGAAACTTAATGAAATTTGCTCATCACCACATGATCGCAAGTATTTGTAGAGATGATAATATTTGGATCCTGGCTTGGAGCCCGTCACACTCGACCTCATATATGATGCTGGACGTGAATCCGGATTAGATAGAGAACGACAAGAACAGATGGGCTCTTCCAAGTCTGCACCCGTTTGATGCTCATCCTTACGCCCATCGGGACCGTAGTTTGCCAAAGGTTAGCCAACACAGCAACCACATATTTCTCGATCACAATTTGTCGATCATATCGTTTGGATTGTTAGTCTTATAGTTCAGTGACTGCGCAAAGGACAACGAACATGATCTAGCGCAAAGAACTCGGTGTGTTCCGCCCCATTCTTGATACATAGACAGCCAATCCCCCCGCCAGGAGCAGAAACAATACACCTACGACCCCCAGCAACGCAGATCGACCGCTCCCGTTATCCGAAAATTCGTTTTCGATCGCCGAGCTTGGCTGCGCACCGAACTGAAGATACTTAATGTCTCCGGGATTAAGATTCACCGGGACATTCAGCCCAGTCGTTGGATTAAAATCGACGGGCACAGCGGCGCTTACATTGTAATCACCGCTCTCCATCTCGCTAAAACAATGCCCATCAACACTGGCATCCGTCGTGAACTCGCCCACAAGCACGCCGGATACATTTACAACGCTGAGCTGTCCCCCCCTTATCGGCTCCTCCCCCTCTTCAAGCCGGCTGTTTCCATTGCGATCGAGGAAAAGCAGGATGCAAATTTCTCCTGTGCCCGTGATTGGCGTCGGAGTGCTATCGGCGCTGGTCGGTGTCTGTCGTAGGTTTGCAGGCGCCGAAGTCGGTTCAACCGGGCCGCCACGTCCCAATTCAAGCTGCATCCCCGGCGATATGAAGTCACCCGGCTGAATACCATTCAATGCCATGAGTTCTTCCAGCGAAATACCCGCGATTGCGGCGACGCGCCAGAGCGTATCCCCTTCTTTGACGATATAGACAATAATTCCATTGGGTCCCGGCGTCGGCGTTGGAAATGGGGTCGGCTGGAGCGATGTTCCTTGATCGCTCTGAGCGAGTGCGGAGGGAACCGACCATGACGCAAGTATCACGATCGCCACGAATACAATGAAGACAAAATGATGTTTTTTAAAAATCCGCATCTAGAGCAATCCCTCGTGTTGATTATAGTACCTTCCATAAGTTGGGAGTAGCTCTGCTCCCGGAAACCAATCATGCCCCCGCCCACAATTGGATATGTCGTTCACATCTATGGATATGCCTGGGATCAGGGAACAGGGATTAGCCGGGTGAAGCAAGGCCGCACCTTCCTGATCCCGAATCGCTCATCCCCAATCCCTTACCCATCCATTTTCAAGCTTTTCTTATCCCCGTATTCGCCCTGCGTCAATCGGGCATGCTATACTCGCAATGGAGACTCATATGCCGATCGACATCATCGTGGGTACACAGTGGGGTGATGAGGGGAAAGGTCGTATCACAGACCTTCTGGCCGCCTCGGCCGACATCGTGGCCAGATTCGGGGGCGGGGATAATGCCGGACACAGCGTCACTGTGGGCGACGAATTGTATAAACTCCATCTGCTGCCCTCCGGCGTAATCCACCCTCACACAACCTGTATTCTCGGAAGCGGTATGGTGCTCAACCCTGCCAAACTCGTTGAAGAATTGGACATGCTCGACCAATCCGGCGTGGATATTTCCACCGACAGGGTTAAGATATCTCATGCCGCCCACCTCATCACACCGGTGCACCTTCTTCTCGATGGCGCCGAAGAAACCCTCCGCGCTGAAGGTTCATTAGGCACGACCCGCCGTGGCATCGGCCCCGCCTATGCCGATAAAGCCTCCCGAGCAGGCATCCGTGCCGGGGACATGAAGGACATCGAACGATTCCGCCGCCTCCTCGAGGAGCATCTCAAGTTTTCAGAAAAGCGATTTCAAACCAAAGCCGGCCTGTCAATGACGGAACTTGAAGTCATGCTTAATGCTTATACCCATTATGCCGAACGATTGCGACCCTATCTTGCCGACACAGAATTGCTCCTTCATACAGCGCTTCATCAAGGCAAGATCGCCCTCGCGGAGGGCGCCCAGGGAACCCTGCTCGATTTAAACTTCGGCACCTACCCCTATGTCACCAGTTCACATCCCACCAGCGCCGGCGCGCTGCTTGGTCTCGGCATTGGACCCGAGCACGTCCGCAGGGTCATCGGGGTGACCAAGTCGTTCCAAACCCGTGTCGGAGAAGGGCCTTTCCCCACAGAACTGTCGGGCGAGGCCGCGGGTCGCCTGCGCGGGACCGGCGAACAACCCTGGGATGAGTTCGGCACCACCACAGGGCGCCCGCGCAGGTGCGGCTGGCTGGATGTCGTCCTCCTGCGCTACGCAAGCAGGCTCAACGGCCTCACCGAGATCGCCCTCACCAAACTGGACATCCTTTCTGGAATTCCCGGGTTGAATGTCGCAACCGCCTACGAACATGCTGATGGAATCTCCACAGAGTACCCGGCAGATCTCCCGCCTCTTCACAAAATCTCGCCCAAATATGAGGAACTCCCCGGCTGGAAAGAGGATCTTGCTGCCATCGATGATTGGGATGATCTTCCGAAGAACGCACAAAGATATGTGGAATTTATTGAAACACAGAGCGGCGTTCGTGTGAGCCTGATATCCGTGGGTCCCGAACGCGATCAGATCATCATCCGAAACGAGTGAAGAACACCACAGCTACGGAGCATCTTCCAGAGAAATGGCCTTTCTGGGGTCCCCCACCCACAACCACGCGTGCCCGTCATCCCACCAGCAAACGGATGGATTCCAGTTCCCCAAAACCTATTTCCAGGTTCGAAGAGCTTGCTCCTTGTCAGAAAACTCCAGCGCAATCTGCTCTTTCACACAAGGGCCACTCCGAGTAACTTAAACCATGCTTCAGGTATAATGCCGCCATGTTTCTGAAACGAACGGGCGTTATCATCGTCGTCATCATTGGATTGCTCTTATGCGTCGCCACAGGTGCATGGGTGTACAACCTCGCCATCGTACAGGATACGATCGGTTGGCGGATCTCACAGATCCGTGCGGATATCAAGTATGCCCTGTCCCCTCCTGAAGAGGCTGTTTTCACACCCGATCCCACAATCGCCGCGATCGTCGAGAGCACCCTTATGGCGATTACGCCATCCCCTACAGCCACGCGCACCCCCGGGCCTACAGTCACCCCATCGCCCACCCCGACGGTCACGCTTGTTCCAACAACCATACCTGCAAGTATTCAACTCTCCGGGATCAAGCATGAATACCAGAAATGGAACAATTGCGGTCCCGCCAATCTTTCCATGGCGCTTTCCTATTGGGGATGGGATGGCGACCAGCGACCCGTAGCCGAATTTGTGAAGCCCAACCCCCGGGATAAGAACGTCATGCCATTCGAACTTGCCGCCTTTGTCAATGAAGGCACAAGCTTAAGCGCGCTGGTACGGGTGGGCGGGGACATCGACCTTCTGAAAAACTTCATCGCAGCAGGTTTCCCGGTGATCGTGGAGAAGGGCTTCGAAGGCCCAGGTTTCGATGGATGGATGGGGCACTACGAAGTACTATCGGGCTACGACGATGCGAAACAGTCCTTTTCTGCACAAGACTCTTACATCATGCCCAATCTCCCCGTCTCCTATGAGGATATTGAAACCTACTGGCGGCATTTCAATTACACCTATCTGGTGCTCTACCCGTCTGACCGCGAGGCCGATGTTCTGCAAATTCTCGGTCCGGATGCCGACGAAACCTACAATATCGAAAGCGCCGCCCAAATCGCCTCCGATGAGATCTTCCAGTTGGATGGGAGGCCGCAGTTCTTCGCGTGGTTTAACCGTGGTACAAACTTGATGCGACTGCAGGATTACGCGGGCGCAGCCGCGGCCTATGACGAAGCTTTTAAAATCGATGCCGAGATGGCCTTCAGCGAACCCGACCTTCGACCGTGGCGAATGATGTGGTATCAGACCGGACCATACTGGGCATATTTCTATTCTGGACGCTATTATGACGTCATCAACCTGGCGGATTTCACCATCAACAATACCAGCGAACCCTCACTTGAGGAAAGCTTCTATTGGCGCGGGATGGCGAAAGCGGCGCTTGGTGATGTCAGCGGAGGCATCACCGATTACCGCTCAGCGCTCAAGTGGCATCCCAGCTGGGAACCTGCCCTGCTCAAACTCGCGGAACTAGGCGCGAGCCCCTAGGCAGAAATCGAGAAGGGAGTCCTTCATAGAAAGCGCACAAACCCGGCGGGGCGTAAAAGTGGCTCGCTCCACATTAATTGTCATGGGCGGGCTCGCCGGTTCGCTCGTCATCGGTCTGGTTCGTCAAAAAGTCGTCGCGTTTCAGTTTGGCACGACGGCCGCCATGGATGGCTACACTGCAGCCAACGGCATCCCTGAGATCCTTTTTACGATGCTTGCGGGTGGAGCGCTCGCTTTCGCCTACATCCCGGTCTACACAGAGCTTCTGAACAAAGAGAAGCGCGAGGACGCGGACAAACTTGTCAGCTACGTCCTGAACACCGTCTTCCTTCTAACCACAATTGCAGCGATCTTCATTGCCATGGCCACCCCCCTGTTAATCACGGCATCCTGGGGGATTGCCCCGAATTTTCCTCCAGCGATTCAACAACTTACCATCGAGCTTATGCGCATCTTGCTGATCTCAACGGTGATATTCGCGGTCAGCAGCATGCTCACAGGCACGCTCCATGCGCATCGGCATTTCCTTCTTCCAGCTCTGGCACCTTCCCTCTACAGCTTAGGGATCATTTTCGGAGCCATCGTGCTCGCCCCGTCTTTGGGCATCTTCGGTCTCGCATGGGGAGCCGTCCTCGGGGCATCACTCCATTTGCTTATTCAAGTCCCGGGTATATGGCATCAACGGATTCGCTGGCGTCTGGATTTTGGGTGGAACAGCCCGCATCTTCGACGTGTGGCCATCCTCATGGCGCCACGCGTCCTCGATCTTCTGCTGGCACGTGCGAGTATCGATTGGATTAACTCAAACCTTGGATCCGGGCTGGGAGAGGGTCGGGTGTCTTCGCTCCGTTACGCTTTCCAGTTGATGAATACCCCCTGGACTCTGATCGGAACGGCCATAGGCATCGCCGTCTTTCCGACCATGGCCCTTCTCGCCACACAGACCGATATTCGCGGCCTGCGCAGCTCACTTAGCGGGTCGATCCGAGCGATCCTCACGCTTTCGTTGCCCGCAGCCGTCGGTTTGATCGTGCTTGGCCGCCCCGTCATCCAGGTCCTC
>CAZMZL010000128.1:0-8832 GCA_964570595.1 uncultured Anaerolineaceae bacterium
CTTCAATCGCCCCGGAGGAGATGGCTCTCGATAATCCCTATTAACCCCCAAAAGACCTCGCTCATGAACTTGCTTATTCGTTCTCAGCAGCAGGTGCACGTCTGGCTCGATACGCTGCGGTTAAGGTCATCAAGAAGGCCCCAAACCCGCGCAGAAGCAGGTAGGGCAGGAGCAAGAACCATCCAATGTAAGGGACGATGCATGCGAGCACGCTGATCAAGCCCCCCCACAACATCTGCGTGCGTTCCTCCCGATCCGGATAAAGTCGTTTCCCGATCATACGCACCATGGAAGTACTCCCGAAAACCAGACCGATCGCGAACAGGGTGAGGAGGATAAGAGCTGGGATAGCCAGGATGCCCGTGCCCGAGTTTTCTGCCAAAGTCCATAACGCCAGAGAGACCACGGCGATGAACAGGGTGTTTATAAAACCCAGCATGAAAGATCTCCCGGGCGATTCGTCCGATTTCTCTTCGACACGGGTCACCAGGCTGCTGAAAACGGCATTTACGACCGTGAAAAACGCAACCAGTGAAATACCCACCCCAAAAGCGATGAAGATAACAACAATCCCTTGATCCATCATTTACTCCTTTTTTTACTCAACGATATTCGTAAGGGCTGCATCCAGCATCAAAATTCTGATCGTGACCTGCGGTTAATATCGTCTAATACGGCTTGAGTCACGAAGTAAAATCGTATTCCCTATCAGCCATAAAAGAAATACGCCACTGACGAGGGTAATCAAATGTGTCGTTTGAATGAAAACTTGATTGAAAAGAAAGTTGAATTCAAAAAGCTCAATCAGCTCCTGCCTTATGCTCTGTAAGGAAAGGCCGATACTCGCCTGAAAGAGGACAAGACTCTCCATGAGCCAGCTCGTGGGCGCTGCAGGTTCGAAAATCCCTGAGAGACGGGTCAAGAAGGAATTGATGGTCGGGCCAATCGCAAAGATGATGAGCAGGAGCAGGCTGATCTGAACGGCTATTGCTATCCGTACGCCTGTTCGACGACGCGCATTCTCCCGGATTGCCATCAGTACACTTGTGGATAGATCCGCTTCGAGGGGAATCTCCACCAGCAAAGATAATTCGGAAAACACATTCGACAATCGCTCCAATTCCCTGGCACACTGCTCGCAAGACGATGTATGGGCTTCAAGCTCTCGTCGCTCTTCGGAATTCAAGAGCGCGTCGAGGTATTCTTGAAGACGGTCTTCTCCAGGGTGTTCACGGAAGTCATTCGCCATTGAATACGAGCCTTTCTGCAAGTTCACGCCGAGCACGATAGAGATGACTCTTTACATCACTCATGGGAATTTTGAGCGTCATCGCAATTTCTGCATAGGTAAGCTCCTGAAAATGTCTCAGCTCGATCACGGCCCGATAATGAGGGGGGAGTTCAAGAATTGCACATCTGATCTCGGTCTCTCGTTCCGCTCGTATTCGCTGCCCTTCAGGACCAGGCTTGCGCGTCTCAATCGGCTCGTCAAATTCATCATCCAGATGGAACTGCCCGGGTTTGAATTTTTTTATCCGGTTCAAACACACGTTCGTCGCCACCCGCCGAATCCATGGACCAAATGGACGTTCAACATCGAACGAATCCAGTCTTTCGTACGCCCTTATGAATGCCTCCTGACTCATATCCTCAGCTTCTCTACGTTCGCCCACGAGTCGATAGCAAACGTTGAAGACCGGATTTTGGTGGCGAGACACCAAATCACCATACGCTTCATCATCGCCTTGACGCGTCCGAAGAACGAGACTCCTGTCAGAGGGACTTTCCATACTTATAGAGTACTACACCTAACCCATCTTAAAAGTTGCACTCTATAGAACAGTATCCCGGATACCTATTAGTAGTATCCGGGATACTGATTAGATTCGTAAACGCCCAAGTATTACGAGTTGATACGCTCACCCGTCTCGCGAAGTTTTGTGAGCGCCTGGTTTTCTATCTGCCGGACGCGTTCACGCGTAATTCCCATGCGATCACCGACTTCCTGAAGCGTATGCGATTTCCCATCATGGAAACCGTATCTTAAAAGTAAGACACGAGCCTCCCGCATGGGGAGTGCATCGATGACAGCACGCACCTGTTCCTGCATTAAGGAGCGAGTGGTTGCCTCTTCCGGGGATGGCCCGTCAACGTCAGGGAGTGAGTCGCCGAGCACACGACTGTCCTCATCATTATGGGGCGTTTCCAATGAGATCGGTGCCTGTCCAATCCGCATAATCTCCTGGATTTCTTCCTGGGAGCGTTCAAGGGTGAGCGCCAGGTCTTCAATTGTGGGTTCACGCCCAAAATCCTGAAGAAGTCGGTTCCTCGCCGCTGACAAACGATTGATCTCAACATTTTTGTGTACGGGCAATCGAATCGTTCGCCCTTGATTATCGATCGCTCGGGTGATGGCTTGCCGGATCCACCAGGTGGCGTATGTACTGAACCGATTGCCCATCCCGGGATCAAATTTCTTGGTCGCTCGGATTAAGCCGATGATGCCTTCATGAACGAGATCGAGAAATGGAATCCCCCGATCTGTATAACGTTTGGCCACGCTGATCACGAGACGAGTGTTGGCCATGAGCAGATGCTCACGTGCTGCAGCGCCATCCTCAATGATTCGCTGCAAGGACACCTTCTCCTTTTGACCCACTCCATCAGCAAATCGCTGTCGCGCCTCCCGAGCCAACCGGATCCTTTGCGAGAGGTTGACTTCCTCCTCGGCGCTGAGCAAAGGAGTTCTTGTAATCTCTTCGATATATTCGTGACCTAAGGCGTCCTTTTCAAACCTGCCCACAGACTGATTGTTCATATTCATACCCTCACGATACCTTCGAATTATTACCTTCCCGGCCTCATCCTAGCATGTTTAAAAAATATAGTCAATACTTATCATAAATATTATTTCTTGTCGGGTGATGGGAGAATAGCCCGGGTATAAGACCATCCCCAGCCTTACCTCGCGGTATAATTCAGGGCAAATCAGTCTGGAGGAAATATGGTCGAATTTACCCCATCTGCCCGGGAAAAGATCGTTGAGATCATCGAGGAAAAAGCCCAGGAAGACATGATGCTGCGCATGCAAATCATGGGCAGAGGACCGGGTGGCTTCCTTTACTCGCTCCGATTTGTACCTGCAGATGAGAAATCGCCCGATGATATCGAGTTGAATATGGAATCCTTCAGCGTCCTCATCGATCAAAACAGCGCCCAGAATCTTGAAGGGGCGACCGTCGATTACACGGATAATAATTTCCAGCGAGGATTTACGGTGGATAATCCCAATCCCCTCTGGGAAGACCCCACCGCGCAATCCATACAGGTCGTTCTCGATACCAAAGTCAACCCGGGTATCTCTTCCCACGGCGGCTTTGTCTCGCTTGTCGAATACAAGGAAGATACGGCTTATATCGCTTTTGGAGGTGGTTGCCAGGGGTGCGGCCTGGTGGATGTGACCCTTAAAGAAGGCGTCGAGGTGATGATCCGTGAATCCGTCCCCGAAGTTCAAAATATCGTCGATATGACGGATCATACCTCCGGGGAACAACCCTATTATGAAGCCAAAAGCGGTGAATCGGCTCTTACGGAATAGGCCGTGATGGGAATTGCCCCCCACGGGTACACGCATTCCATCCAACCATGGAGCAAGCTCTTGGGCATTCCGGTTTTTTCCCGCAAACCTCTTTCTATCAACCAAAAAGCTCCTGTGTTTCGCACTCACACAGGAGCTTTCTCATAGACCTTAACGAATGCGTCACACGTCCAGGTTTCGGACTTCTTTCGCATGGGTAATGATGAAGCGGCGGCGTGGGGGAACAGCCGCCCCCATGAGCATATCGAAGGTCCGGTCAGCCGCAGCGGCATCCTCAATCGTAACCTGGAGCAGCGTCCGGTTCGCAGGATCCATCGTCGTTTCCCAGAGCTGTGAAGGATTCATCTCTCCCAACCCTTTATAACGCTGGATCGAGCCGGGATTTCCATTCACACCCAATTCCTTCAGCACCTGTTCCCGCTCAGCCTCTGTATAGGCGTAAATCTTCTTCTTCTTTTGCGTGATGAGGTAGAGCGGAGGCTGCGCAATGAAGAGATGACCTTCCTCGATGAGCATGTGCATATATCGGAAGAAGAATGTCAGAAGCAATGTGCGGATATGGCTCCCGTCCACATCGGCATCGGTCATGATGATCACGCGCCCATAACGCAGTCCCTCAAGATTGAAGCTTTCCCCAACACTCGTGCCAAGCGCAGAGATGAGCGCTTTAACTTCGTTGTTTGAGAGGATCTTGTCGAGCCGGGCTCGCTCTGTGTTCAGGATCTTGCCTCGCAGTGGCAGGATGGCCTGGAAGTGACGATCCCGACCTTGCTTGGCTGAACCACCCGCCGAGTCACCCTCGACAATATACAGCTCACACTTATTTGGATCCTTTTCCGAGCAATCTGCGAGCTTCCCGGGAAGCGTCAGGCTTTCCAGGGCGCTCTTGCGGATGACCAGATCACGAGCTTTTTTCGCTGCATCCCTCGCACGTGCGGAAGTGAGGCATTTATGCACGATGGCTTTCGCTGCGCGGGGATTACCTTCAAGAAACTCACCGAACGACTCTCCCCAAACCTGCTGGACGAGCGTCTGTACTTCCGCGTTCATGAGCTTGACCTTCGTTTGACTCTCAAACTGTGGATCATGGTGCTTGATGCTCACGATCGCCGTCAAACCCTCACGCGTGTCGTCACCACTGAAATTCGGGTCCGAATCCTTGAGGAGATTATTCTTGCGCGCGTAGTCATTGATTGTCCGCGTGATCGCGGCACGCAGACCCGTCAGGTGGGTGCCGCCGTCGATCGTGTTGATCGTGTTCGCAAAGGAGTAAACAGACTCTGCGTATGCATCGGTATACTGCAGGGCGACTTCGATCCCCAACCCCTCGACCTCCTTGTCGGCATGAACAACCGGATGAAGAACCGTGCGATTCAGGTTGAGGTACGCCACGAAGGAGGTGACCCCACCCTCGAAGTAGAACCCCATTTCGCGCCCATCGATCTCGTTCAGAAGATTGATGGTGACCCCCCGGGTGACAAAAGCCATTTCGCGGAATCGTTGTTGAAGAGTCTCGAATTTATAGGTGAAGTCTCCCTTGAAGATGGTGTGGTCATACATGAAGGTCGTCTTCGTACCGGTTTCTTTCTTGGGAACCTTGCCGATGACTTCCACGGGGCCTACCGGGGCGCCGCGCTCATAACGCTGGTGATGGATCTGCCCATCCCGCTTCACTTCAACCTCACACCACTCCGAGAGCGCATTTACCGCTGAAACCCCAACACCATGCAGACCGCCAGAAACTTTGTACCCTTCCCCACCAAATTTCGCACCGGCATGGAGCACGGTCATGACAATTTCGAGCGCTGGTTTTTTCTTTTCGGGATGAATACCCACGGGGATGCCGCGGCCATCATCTTCAACGGTCACGCTTCCGTCTTTGTGGAGTACAACATCGATTTGATCACATGCTCCGGCGAGCGCCTCATCGATCGAGTTGTCCACGACCTCATAGACAAGGTGATGAAGCGCCTTGATATCCGTACCACCGACATACATGCCTGGCCGCCGCCGAACAGCTTCCAAACCTTCCAAAACCTGAATATCTTTCGCTGCGTAGCTGCTCACCTTCTGCGCTCGCTTTGTCACAGTCCTTTCTCCTTACTTCATCTTCATTAAGCAGTACGGTTGGGGGGAAACAACCGACCGGCTGCTTATATGATCAATAAGTCACTTCTTCCCACTTATGATTCAATCGATTCGCCTTCGGAAGATTCTCCACTCAAAGTCTCTATTCGTTTGGCAGGCAAGCTCTCCATGAGTGGTGATTGTCGCCCTTGAAAAAAGGCATAGCTCCCGGCGAGCAATGTCGCGCTTAGAAATGCATGGCCCAACAATGCCAGCAACATGAACCAGGAATCCTCGCCTGGGAGAACCCAGATTTGTGTCGTCGTCACCCACATAATCATGAATGCGATAAAAATGTAACTCACAGCGGGGAAGAAGTTCCAACGCACCAGTCGAACGCTTTCCCTTATGGCTTTTAAGATTCCGTACCTGAATCTTACAATGCCATGAGGTGTGAATGCCAGGTATATTCCGGCGATAAAAGCCATCGGAATTGCGACATACATGATCCCTGCCTCCCCTCCGATGAGCGCAGACGCTGTAAAGAAGAGGATGACGGCGAGATAGCCAAGAACCGCAAGCATGATTAAGCGGATCCATATCGTCCACCCGTTGGAAAAATCCATCTCGGGGGCGAGTTGCTTGGCCAAATTCCGATGATAGAGACCGCCCAAACCCAATCCAACCATTCCGAATATAAACCAGAGAAACACAACGAGTTCCGGGTCCTGAAGATCATAGGAGATGGGCAAACCGAGCGGCGTCATCACCGGCATCCTCAATGCCATAAGGCTGGGGAGGCCAATGAGAAAACTCGCCAGGATGGCAAAGAGGATATTGAACGGCATTCCGGCAGGCACGGTGCTCAGCGTTGAGAATAGGTTGTAGCGCTCGGTGATTGCGATCATCGATTCTCGCAGGAAGACAAGCTGTTCACTGTTCAGCGACTCCACACCCGGCGTACGGTAAACCTCCGCCATAAACTGTGTCATGAGTGTCGATATCTTCAGGTGTGGACCAAACCAGAGATAGAGGTCTAGGAGCAGCGGCGGAATGATCAAGATGGGATTTCCTGCAATCCGATCAAACCCAGCCATCAACGAAGCGAACACACCGATAGGGCGTTTTTCGCTATTCATACTCAATTTTTCCACCAAATATGATTCTACCACACCGCCTATGAATCGCCTATTTTTGCCTTTGCAAAAGGAAAATCCCCACTCCAATCAAACGGTGCAGTTTATGGAAAAATGCAGGAATATTCTCAAGCTGCTGGGATGAGTGGCGAGCGGGAGATGGAGTCGGCAACCCCATGATGGCTTTTTCATTGGAATGATGTTGATCATCGACGATTTCAGGTTCTTCTCCAAATGGTGCGGGGGAGCGTACGGATTCTGGGCGTCTCCCTCCACCAGGAGCCGAACCTTTATCGATGTTAAAAGCCCGGCTAAGGCTCACCAACCTCCCGTATCAGGCTGCAATCCTGCGGGAGTTCTAAATCTTACGGGATGCCCTGCCCCGCCTGCGACCGGAAGGCAAGTTTCCAGGCTCCAAAGTTTTAAAACACGCTCAACCAAAAGACCTTGAGTTATCAGCAAGGTGATGGAGAATAATGTGAGAGGGGGCGCGGCGAACATCCTCCAACCGCGTTCCTCCCGACATCTACCTGATTTTCATAACCCGCTGATTGACCTTCACCCATTCCACCGGTTAGAATGCTCGGCGAGGGAGCTCATCGTGACACCTACCATCGCCCTGCTAACCGACTTTGGAACACAAGATCCATATGTAAGCGCCATGAAGGGCGTCATCACGAGTTTGAACCCTCATGCGAGGCTCATCGATGTTACCCATCATATCCCCCGGGGTGACATCCGGAGGGCTGCATTCGAACTCTGGCGGGTGCAGGACTACTTCCCTGAGGAGACCGTCTTCCTATGTGTTGTGGACCCTGGCGTGGGCACCGCGCGACGGGGACTGGCGATTTCATCGGGGAAAAGGACCTATGTCGGTCCTGATAACGGTCTCTTCACGTATGTCCTTCTGCTTGGAGAGCGGTCTACGGCGGTCGAACTGCACAACCCCGACTTTATGGGGACACACGTGAGCCACACTTTTCATGGCCGAGATATTTTCGCTCCAGCAGCAGCACATCTGTCCCGTGGTGTGGATCTGGATGCTTTCGGCCCACAGGTCGCGAAGGGTACACGTTTTCCTTTGCCCCTTCTCAAGTCACTCGATAAGCTAGAGATTCTCGGAGAGATCTTGCACGCAGATCATTTCGGGAACATCATCACCTCCATTGGAGCCCTCGAGTTCGCCATCCCTGATCTGCTCTTTCATCCATGGCTCCCAGACGTTCCGGCGATTCGATTACCTCTCGAACGTGTTCGCGTCCAGCTCCCCATCCCAATGTCGCTCCGATTGAACCAAACCTTCGACGAAGTTCCTGTCGGCGAGGTCGTTGCCTATATCGGCAGCGCCGGTCTCTTAGAGATTGGTCTCAATCAAGGAAGCGCAGATGATACACTTGGGCTGAATCCGGGTCAGCGAATATCACTTACAGCTTAAGGATGTCCTATGCCAGCATTTCTGATCGATGGTGGTTACCCACTCATCGGAGAGGTCACACCAGCCGGAAATAAGAATGCAGCGCTGCCGCTCCTCACCGCCTGCCTGCTTACGTCCGAACCCGTCGTCCTCCATAACGTCCCGCAGATCGGCGATGTCCAAACCATGAAAATGCTCATGGAGAGCCTGGGCGTCTCGATCGATGTTCTCGATGCGCATTCCTGGAAGGTTCATGCCGAGGAACTCCGGCTCAGGGACATCGACCCCGATCTCTGCCGGCGAATTCGTGCCTCGATCCTTCTCGCCGGCCCTTTGCTTGGAAGGATCGGCCGGGTGGATCTTCCCCCTCCAGGCGGGGATGTGATCGGTAGACGTCGGATCGATACACATCTTCTTGCGTTGGGGGCGCTGGGCGTGGAGGTGGGATACCGCGACCGCGACATGCACCTCGAAGCCCCGAACGGGCTCACGGGGTCTGAAATTCTTCTCGATGAAGCGAGTGTGACGGCGACCGAGAACGCGATCATGGCTGCCGTGAAAGCCTCCGGCAAGACCGTCATCCGGAACGCGGCTTCTGAGCCTCACATCCAGGACCT
>CAZMZL010000129.1:0-8822 GCA_964570595.1 uncultured Anaerolineaceae bacterium
ACCTTCGAGTTCCAGCTCCGGGGTTAGATCCGTTATCAGGGCTACAACATAGGGTCCCTCGGCTGCTGCTGAAAAACCCTCCTTCGCCTCCACCCGTACTTCGACTTCGTCAGCCTCGATCAAAATCGATTCGCCCTCAACGACGATGTTCAGGGATTGCCCGGCCAGGAGCCTCGTCGCTGCGCCTTCAGGTTCAAGCTCGAGGATCGTCTCCCGAATCCCGGGGAACCTTGAGCCATATTTTTGTCCGAGTTGTTTTGGCAGCGGTTTTAGCGCGTACTTCACAGCCTCAGCCGCGGTATCCAGCAACCTCACCTGTTTGACATTTAATTCCTCTGTGAGCAGGGCTTCATATTTTTCCACGACGCTGCGTTCTTTGGCGGACGAAACGAAGAATGCGGCTTCTTGCAGCGGCTGACGGAGTTTTCGATTTGCACTGTTGCGGGCAGCATGACCGAGCGAGGCCAATTTCATGACGAGCGCCATCTCACTCATAAGACTCAGATCAATGACATCCTCATCCACCCGAGGCCAATCACAGTGATGTACGCTTTCAGGTGCAGAACCATCGATGGAACGAACCAGGTTCTGATAGAGCGCCTCGGTCACGAAGGGAACAAACGGCGCCAGAAGCTTGGTCAATGTCGTGAGAACGGTATACAGTGTGGCGTAAGCCGCATTCTTATCCGCGTCAGAGGCTTCACTCGCCCCTGCCTTCGCCCAGAACCGGCGTCGGCTCCGCCGGAGATACCAATTGGTGAGATCGTCGAGTAGATCGGCGATCTCCTTGGTAGCTTTGTTCGGTTCATACACACATAATCTCCGCGTGACCTCACCTACAACTTGCTCTAATCGAGATAGGATCCACCGATCCAACTGGCTCGGTTTCTTCTCCCCTTCTTGTCCAGGCATCCAGCCATCAATATTTGCGTAAGTGATGAAAAAGGAATACACGTTCCACAACGGAATGAGGAATTGTCTCCGGGCTTCATCCGCCCGATGGTAGCCAAAGAGCAGGTCTTTTTCCGGCTTATGATTGACGTACAACCACCGCATGACGTCCACGCCCATGCGGTCTGCGGCTTCATTGAATTCAATCGCATTTCCCCATGATTTATGCATGGCTTGGCCATCTTCGGCCAGAAGCGTGGCATAGGTGAAGACATCCTTAAAAGGTGCTTTCCTCTCAAGAATAGTGCTCATGGTCAGCAAGCTGTAGAACCAGTTGCGGAATTGACCAGGAAAACTCTCCGAAATAAAGTCGGCGGGGAACCACTTTGACCAGTAGTCCCTGTCCGAGTTGTATCGCAGCGTGCTCATCCCCACCACCCCCGCATCCAGCCAGGGATTTCCAACATCGGGAATACGGCTTACGACTGCCTTGCAATGACTGCACTCGATTTTCACCGCGTCGATGTGGGGGCGATGAGGCGAACGACCATCAAAAAGCTCCCATCCCTCAACTGCTCGATCCTTTAATTCCTCCCTACTGCCAATGACATCAAAATGACCACATTCACTACATTCCCAGATCGGGAGCGCGAGACCCCAGTAACGCTTCTTTGAGATCATCCAGTCATGCATATTTCGAAGCCAGTCCAGCTCCCGGTCGAAGCCAAAAGCTGGATACCAACTGGTCTCATTGCGAACCACCTCGATGATTTGATAACGCAGATTGCGGTCCTTCTCCTCATCCGTGATCTCTTCATAAGGTTTATCGATCTGCTCCCCCATCCCAATAAACCACTCATCCACAAGGCGAAATACGAGTTCCTCGCTGCATCTCCAGCAAACTGGATATCGGTGAACGTAGTCGGCGATGTGGTAGGCCAACCCTTTCTTTTCGAGATCCTCAAATATCGGATGTGCGACATCTTTCACACTCATCCTGGACAACCAGTCAAACCCTTCGAGGAAGACACCGTCGCCGTTCAGAGGCGCAATCACGGGAAGCCCTTCTTCCTTACTTAACATGAAGTCCTCGGCACCACAGCCGGGAGCGATGTGTACAATCCCCGTACCTTCATCCTCTCCAACTTCATCCCATAAAATGATGCGATGCGCTTCCGGTCCTCCTTCCTGAATTTGAATGGGTAGTTCATCGAAAGGTCCGGAATATCGCCAACCTTCCATTTCCTTTCCCAGCAGCTCCTCGATCACCTCGAAGCTTCCTTGAAGGACCTGAACCGTCCCTTTGCTGAGATAGAAAACTTCATCTCCCTGACGGACTTTCACATAGACAAGATCCGGGCCAACCGCCGCGGCGACGTTGCTCGTCAAGGTCCAGGGCGTGGTTGTCCAGACGAGTAGATTTTCTCCGGGGCGTTCTAGAAGAGGAAATCGAAGCGTGATGCTGGGGTGGGTCAGTTCTCGATAACCCTCGGTCACGATTTCATGCTGACTGATCCCCGTTCCACAGCGAGCGCACCAGGGCATCACATCCCGGCCTTTGTAAATCCAACCCCGGTCGAAGCAAGACTTTAACGCGGACCAGATTGTGTAGTTATTCTCATCCGAAAAGGTAAAGTACGAACCACCCAGTTGGGGCATACCGAGATTACCCACCAACCATTCGGCAGTTCCTGTGACTTCGCCATCGGGGCCCTCGATGGTGGTCTCCCCAGTTGGATCTTCTCCCAGGCTCTCCCTGAGGGACATCAACCGATCGGGATCATCCCAATCCATCCAATACCCCAACCGGATGCTTTGCTCTGTCTGGATGGCAGCATATTTCAATACGTGCTGCTTGCAAAGATTAACAAATTTGTCAAGCCCGAAAGATTCAATGTCACGTTTGTTCTTAAACCCCATCTCTCGTTCAACATTTACTTCCACCCAGAGTCCCTGACAATCAAACCCGTTCTGATATCGAATTTGGGCGCCGCGCATGGCATTAAATCGATGGAAAAGATCCTTGTAGGTCCTCCCCCAACCATGATGAATACCCATGGGGTTGTTCGCCGTGATGGGTCCATCCACAAAGGACCAACGCGGGCTGGTGGAACGCATTTCGATCAGTTTCCGAAAAGCCGATGTGGAATCCCAGAATCGAAGGATCTCATGCTCCTGTTCGATGAAATTGACCTTGCTATCAACTGGCTTAAACATCCGTCACCTCACGGTTCAAGCTCAACAACGATGCGTTTATTGATGGCCCCCTTGCTCTTGTAATCCACGATATGGATCGGCCCTACCTCGCGCGTGTTCGCCACATGTGTGCCGCCATCCGCTTGAAGATCGAGGCCCTCAATTTCGACCACACGCACCTCTGTGATGGAAGGTGGGAGCAAGTTAATCTTCGTTCGTATTAAATCAGGGATCTGAAAAGCTTCATCACGAGGCAGGGTTCTCGTCGAAATCGGACGGGCTTCCTCCACTTCGGCGTTGATCTTCGTTTCGATCGCAGCCACCAGATCTTTCTTCATCCGCTCGAACTCGAAATCCATGCGACCGTGAAGAGGTTCCATGTTGCCGCCTGTGACACTGGCGCCGTAATCGCGCCAGATCACACCGCATAGGATATGCATCGCGGTGTGAACTCTCATCAGTTGGTATCGGCGATCCCAATCGAGCGTGCCGGAGATCGCCGTCCCCTCTGATGGCGCCTCGTCTTCTAATCGATGCCAGATCTCGCCGTCTGCACGTTGTATTTTAATGACGCGCCATCCTTGATCGTCCACCCGCAGGCTGCCCGTATCACTGGGTTGCCCCCCGCCGCCGGGGTAGAACGCGGTCTGATCCAGCGTGATGCCTCGATCCGAAATGGAAGTCACAATGGCTGTAAATTCACGAACGTAGGCATCCTGAAGATAGATAAGCTCTGTCATCCAGCAAACCTCCAACGCATTAGCTCGGCAGGTATAAAAACTCGCCCCCGGAAGATGCGATGAGAATAGAAAACTCCCGTCCCTTCAGGGACGGGAGAAAGTATCCCGCGTTACCACCCTGATTCCCGAACATTCCGGGCGCTCTGCAAAGTACGACCAGCCATACTGGTTTATACTCTCGTCAGTTCTAACGGTGGACGATACCGGCTTCCTTACTTACGAGTCTTGTTCGTGTTCAGGTTACAGCTCCGGAGGGATTTTCCACCTGCTACTCTGACCCGGCTCTCACCAACCCGGGCTCGCTTTCAGTTCGACGCGGGTGTACTCGTCTCCATCATCGCTTTTCGCAATTTGTAGGCGCGATTATGCCATAAACGGATTTATGGGTCAATGACCCAGCAGCCTCACAGACTGCGCGCGAGCCTGGTGAACAAACTTCACCCGTTTAAAATCATCCAACAACCGCAGTGCCTTATCGCGATAACCCCGCATACGAGCATCCTTGGCTTTATAGATGCCCTGGAGCTGGTTGAGGACCAGGCTGCTGTCTCCGCGGATTTCCAGGATCACGTCGATCGGAGATGACTTCCCCTTGAGGATCTGGCTTCGACATTCTTGGATCGCAGCGATCAGCGCCATATACTCAGCCTCGTTGTTTGTTCCATGTCCAAAGCTCAACCTTACTGGCGCTTGAAACGCTGAATTGTCGTACTGAATCCGGAATGAACCATAGGCATCTCCCGGATTCCCACGACTGCCTCCATCGAAAATTATGACGCATTTACCTGACATAAAAGGTTCCCTGGATTTTTGTCGCAGCAGCCTTAGATTTCAGCAGCCCGTTCAGGGCAAAGCTGCTTAAATAGCGACCGAAGATTTCGTTGATGAAGTTCTTCCGCCGGTCCTCCAAGCAGGATGCGGCTCTTCCCACATGATTCGACATCGATGGATGTGAGGAAGCCATCCGGATCCCGTCGGCGACCGGCTTGTTTCGCATATTTTCTGACGTTCTGGAGATACTTCTGATTGTTCCTCACAGCGAGGGGAACCTCGCCTCTGAGGATCACCTCACCATGTCCCTGCACCAGGTTTTCAAGTTTCATTTTCGTGAGACTCTTCTGACTTTCGAGAATCTGGGCGTAATCTCCATCCACGATATAGGGTATGGGCATCATCGCATCACCCGAGAAAAGAACTCGATCTTCAACCAGGAACACCCCGATGCCGTCCAGGCTGTGACCCGGTAGGGGAATCAATTCAAGGGTTCGTTTTCCCACGCGAAAACCAATCGTGTCGGTATTGAAAATAATTTCCGGAAGCACAATGTCGATTTCACGAAGCTCCCTGCTCGCCTTTTTCGCTTCCTCCAGGCCTCGTCGACCATTTTTGTCGAGCAGGGAGCGGGTGAGAGCGTGCCCCACAACGATGGCCTTCGGAAACAAGAAATTTCCCAGCGTGTGGTCCGCATGGTAATGTGTGTTGATCAAATAGCGGACCGGTTTTGCAAGGCGGCCTTCAAGAAATTCTTGAATCTCTCTCGTCTCTTCTGGATATGCAAGCGTGTCGATGAGCATGGACCAATCTGGACCAATCACTGCGCCTGCGTTTACCTGTGCATATAGTTCACTCGTGAAGACATAGACATCATCTGCGACACGCTCCCGAATCATGCTTCCTCCCAAACCCGTTTAGGACGACGAGGATAGCATAGAGGTCGAAAACCTGTCAAATTTATTTGACATAAGTGCATCTTTATCGTCGTTACCACGGAAATTTGTGACGGGGATTCCCTGTTGTTGGTTTACGGGGAAGTCACCGGGGTTTGCCAGCGCCACCACCACGGCGTTGGCGTCGGTCGAGGCGTCCTCGTGGGTGTGGGTGTCGGGGTCATGAATGTCGTGGGAGTTACGATGGCGGATGCCGGGTATAGCTCCAGCATAGCATCCAGCCAGCCTAATCCATCGCGAAAGACAAATTCGTTGTATCGAGCGCCGTCATAATACGTACGCCAGTTCAGGAGAGATGGGACCCGCTCAAATCCATAATCCAGGGCCAATTGGGTGAAATCCACATAGTAACCGGCAGGGATTCGGTCCTTCAGTGCACCGCCTTGGTCGTATGCATCGGGACCCCCATCAAACCTGGCATCAAAATTCCAGGGCAGTTCACGAAGCGGTTCCCCGAGAGACCCGTCTTGATCTGCCGTACGGACGTAGACTCTCCAATAGGTTTCTCCTCCAAATTCTTGCCTCACAAATTCGATCCAGCCGGCGCTTACCGCATCGCGGTTGAAAGAAAACGCCCGACCCGTATAGAGCCAGTCATCGTGAGGCATGGCCGGAGGGAGAGGATCGTTGATGCCCACGAAAGCATTCTCAAGTTGACCGAGGAAATCCCAACCCAGATCTTGCCCGGCGCGCTCACGTAATGCTAGAAAAGCCTCGTCGGCGGCGTCTGTCATGAGGGGATTTGGTGCGGAAATTCCCGCGAGCCGAACCAACTGCATGCGATCCACGCTTCCACTGCTTTCTTCTGTGGCGACCACAAAGAGTGGGTTTGCTTCTCCCTGTGCGTCCGCACGGGCAGCCACTCCGTCGGGAAGCGTGATCGAACTCCAATCCATCTGTTCCACGCTGCCGTGAATGGGCAGTCCAATCTCCTGCGCAATTCCATGCTCCATTGCGTAGGTCACGAGGTGGGTGCTGTTTTGAGATCCCAGAATGCCGACGAGCAAACTACCATCTGGCGACCAGACTGCGCGCTCTCCCTGCCCGATCTCCCCCGAAGTTCCAGCAGCATCATCCAGTGCAGTCACGAACATCCGCGGGAAGGGTGCGTCATCCGCCGTGTAGGACAATTTTGTCCCCTCTTTGTTGAAAGCCGGGTCTCGCTCATCCGTATTTGATGAATTTGTGATATTGATAAACCTGTCATCAGGGCGATCGAGATGCGCGAGGAAGATGTCCGTGGACCCCGCCCGGTTGGATACAAATGCAATCCGGCGGCCATTTGGATCCCACGCCGGCGAAGTATCGCTCCCCGGATGATTGGTCAACTGGAAAACCGTCTGCCCTGGATCCATGGGCAATATCCAGACATCGAAATTATTCCCGTCATAAGCTTCGTATGCAACCCAACGACCGTCCGGGGACCAGGTCGGATGGCCCTCATAACCCGGAGTTTGAGTCAGGCGACGAATATCCCCGGTTTGCAGATCGAGCACATAGAGGTCCCAAAATCCTTCTCGATTAGACGAAAATGCGATGGAATTTCCATCGGGATGGACCGCGGGATCCCGGTCATCCCAATTTCCAAACGTCAATTGAATTGGGGCGATCTCACCGGTTCCATAGGCAAACAGATGACTGTAACCCACGGGCCTTGCAGAATAGAATAAGGTGCCTTCAATGGGATCTCGAAGTGGGTACGGTGATGGGATCTCAACCTGAGCCGTTTCCGATGGTTTCAAACTCGGGGTGGCGGAATGCAGCAGCGATGTCGCCAGGGCAAGGACCGCAGGATCGATGGGTGTCGGCTGGTTGAGACCCTGTAAAGCAATTCCGGCCACACCCAACACGATGATGATCGTCAGCGCTAAAAGCAGGAGCAATCGAAAACCCCACCGCTTGAGCCTCTGTCGGGAAGGTTCTTGATTGAATTCCAATGGATCCGATAATTCGTTCACAGATTTTCTGCCCCAGAGAGGCGATTATACTCGCATAAGAAGCCTTTGCGAGCAATGGTGCAAGGAGAGTGCCGTTATGATGATGAAGCGAGAGCGTGTGTGGCTCATCCTGATCCAAAAACAGGTTTTCCTCCAACATCCATTGGACGGGCGTTATCCATGCGCATGCCTGCAGTCCTTGCAGCTCCACCAAAAACCGGCTGAGGTCCAAAATTCTTCGGGTGAACGCGTCTCAAACAGCCCTCCTTTTGTAAACTCAGAAAGCCCCATTTCGGCCGGGGCGCAGCACACGCATCGAGCGTCAACCTCCCGCAGGCAACAACCTCCCGGGGGTTTGGAACCCGCGGGAGGTTAAAATATAAAACCCTCTGATATCCTCGCCATCGGGAATATCAGAGGGATATTGAACTTTGCTAGAAGGAGAAATGGTTCTTAATCATCCGTCCAACGGACGGTCCCAACTCTTGCAGGTATCTGGAAGTGTTCGGCGAAACCGCGCTTCATGCCCCCCTGGTTCCGATAAGCGTGTAACATATCATCAGGGACCAGCAGATATCTGGCGAAATATTCGGCAGATTCTCGCAGGTGGGGTAGGAGAATGTCGCTCAGTCCCATGGTGCGACCATGTTTGCTCGTGATCAACGCGCTGAGCATCTCACGCGCAAGCGCATATCGACGATCTTCCGGCTCAAGATCGATCCGAACGAAAATGTTCCCTCGATTGGTTGGAGGTCGGGCGAAGGTCGCGTCCCACAAGCTTGAATACATATCCACGACACCGAAATCCGCGTCATAGATGGGAGGAGGTTGATTCAACATCTCCTCGACCGCTACCGGAGGTTCCGAGGTGCGGTAGTATTCAACCAGGCCGCGTGCGAGATTGCGCAGGAACCATTCACGCTCTTCGCGAGAGAAGGGAATCATGCAACCTGCTCTTTACCGGTTCGTTCTTGATCATCGCCAAGGCCTTCCGCCGGTGATGGAAGCTCGATACGGCGAACAGGTTCTTCCGCAGCTTTCACCACGCGGTAAGCGAGCATGGCGAACTCCGTCCATGATCCTGCCTCGAGCTCACCGATCCGAAGCCGGAGCTCAGGGGCAAATTCCATGCCTGAGATGATCTCATCCACCTGTCCTGCGGAGAATGCTTTCACGATGGTCGGGTCGACGATGGATCGTGCTACCAGTTGGTTCAGCGCTTGCATACTCATGATGTCTCTCCTTCTTTCTTTATTTTATTTTTTTATTGCAGTATTTATTCCAGTTTTTAAGAAAGCAAAGAAGCCAGATAACTGGCCTCGCTGCCTGGT
>CAZMZL010000130.1:0-8693 GCA_964570595.1 uncultured Anaerolineaceae bacterium
TAGATCTGGTGTAACGAATACCGAGGCAAGCCAGTGTTCGTACTGCGAGAGCGAACGGATCTCGTTGCGTATCAGGCTTGCAGTCCCAATGAGATCCCCCGACATCAACGCTACAAATGCCACAGGCAGCGCTTCGATGTTCATTCGTTCGATGAGTTCTTCAGAGAATTTCCTGACCGTTCTCCCTCCAGGTTCATCCCCCCACTCATCGAAGAACCACGCGCTGATCTGATCGACATAGGTTGGATATCGAGCCAGGTATGAGAATGTGAAATCCGATCCATCGTCCTTCATAACGTTCCTGTGTCGTCCGATTATGTTTCACACGATCACGCCAGAGTGTTTACCGCTCGCACCGAGTTCAAGCGTCCGTAAAAGCCAGGACTGTACCTGACCCATTAAGGGTTTGATTTGTGATCGGCTTGACTCTATATCCCAGGTGGCGGAGCTCCCGCAGGGATTCCTGATGAATCTTGTCGCTATGCGTTTCCAAAAACAACATGGGATGATGGGTTCGAAGGCAATTGGAGGCGCCGTGGAGAACTTCGAGTTCAGCCCCTTCAACATCAATTTTTATAAATTTTGGAGGTTCGATTTTTCCCTCAGCGATGAGCTCATCCAGGGAGAACAACTTCACCCTGGTTTCGCCTTGATCGGAGATCTTGCCCATGGAGCGGCTCGGACCGAATTTAAATTGGGCCTCCCCACTCCGGTCGGCTACTGCGCCTTCGAATACGGTCGTATTTTTAATGGCGTTCATCGCCAGATGTTGATGTAAATAAATGATGTTTTTCGGATGGGGCTCGAATGCATAAACATGTCCATCCTCGCCCACAAGCTCGGACGCCAGCAGCGTGTAATAACCGACGTGGGCTCCGACGTCATAGACGATCGATCCCGGCGTAATCGTCTCCTCAAATACGCGCCGGGTTGCATATTCGTAACTGCCGAGCCAGCATCCGTGATCACTTGAACCAGCGATCCATCGTTTTCCGCGCAATCTCCCCTGGAGAACGGGCATCACGGCACGAGCGGGAACAAGCCGTAGAGGGAACCGCATCAATCTCCCCATTAAGGTTTTCCCAGACATTTTCGAGAAATTCAAACGCCCACCTTTCTGAAGAATTCATGGCGCGGTTGCCCCTGCTTGGAATCTCTTTTCTGCACGTCTGGGAGCTTCATATGCGCCATCGCTCTTATTCGAACCCACGACAAGCATCGATTCGCAAGAGCCACCGGATTCCCGATTCGGGATCCTCTTCCGCTGCGAGGCGTTCTACACAGGGATTGCTCAATGATGCCTGCTGATCCTGCGTGAGCGTCTTCCACCATTCCTCGTCAACATAGATATGAGAGAATCCTGCGTTCGCAATGGCACGGACGTCGGGATTACGAACCAGCGACTGCCATGATTCCATCGGACGGTATATGGTCTCGTGTGTACGTACCGTGCGACCAAAAAGGGTTACCGATCGATAGGGTATGGGATCAAAAACCTCCGCGTCTGGTTCAAGGAGGTCCCAATACTCCCGGCTTATTCGTGCATCGGCTGAACCGGCGAAATATGTCTGCACGGGTTTTGTGACGGCCGTGATCTGGATGCCCAAGGACATAAGACCCCCAAACACCCCTGCTGCGAATATCGCAAAGAAGAAGTAGCGATAGAACCCAGATCGATAGCGAATCAGCGTGAGGATCGCCGGCATTCCGAATAAAACCCACAGGAACAGCGTCGTCCACATAATGCGAGTGGTATCCCGTCCAGCTCCATAGCGAAAAAAGAGTGAAAACATGAAGAAAATGATCGTGGCGGCTCCCAGCCCTCCGACCAACACATTCCCACGCTTCAGCCGCCTCCAACTCCAAATGACTGCAAAGGGAGCAAAGATGATGGCCGGGCCAATCTCAAACACGGCCACGATGATCTCATTTGGATTGATGAGCTCAAGCTCACCGAGATGGGAGGAGATGATTGCCGGCGGCCAAATGACTCGAAAATCCGCGTTCCCGGGGAGTACTACGGGTAATGCTCCTGGTAATCCGACGTAATTCTTAAAAAGCTCGGTTAAAACCCCCCCCTGGAATAACCCAAGCAGGCCCGCAAGACAGATGATGAAAATGACGGGTTTATTGGGAGGGAAGCGAATTCCATGTCTCTTTCTTTGAATCATCGACAACCCGACGCCGAGTATGAGTCCCGAGATCACAGCTATGAAGAGAACCTCTGATGAAAGTGCCAGAGTTGCCAGGATCACGCTGTAAGCGACAGCAGCAGCAAGGGACCACTTAACCCGGAAAAGAAGCAGCAATACCAGCAAGGTCATCACATGCAGTGTGCCGCTGCCTCCCATCATGAATGTCATCGGAGACATAATCCCGTTGCCATAGGCAAATGGGAAGGCTATAGGACCGCCTCCCTCGATCACCCAATCTCGACTTAAGTTGAAGAGCAAGCTGTTTCCGCTTGCTGCCGCCGAACCAAGCATCGTCAAATTCGCGCTGACCGTTTTCAACCATCCAGACGGCGCAAAAATCAGAAGCCACCTCGTACCTGAGATGAGAACCGCCACTAAAGTTCCAATGATCGCGTAAGAAGAACGCGCGTTATGTCGGCGGAACCATAACCAAATGAGGGTGATCGACAGCGCAGTGGTTAGAGCCTTAGCAATATCGAATGCACTCCAGGGAAATAATCCACCGACGGACACCAAAGAGGCTCCGAAGATGTGAAGCCCGTAGTGATACGCCAGACTCAACGCCGGGTTTAAGTAATAAGTAGAAGGGAGACCACCGCGCGCGATCACCGATACCAACGGTAAATTGTGGTAATCATCGAAAATCGCCAGTCCCCGATTTATCAGGACAAAGATCAGGAATGTGACACCCGTGACGATGATCAAGGGAATCTCTTCGGATGCTGGCAGAAGATCCCGGAAGCCGTTTTTTTTCTTTATTTCGCCGGCAATACCAAGCAAGAAGAGCGAGCCACTCGTGAGCCAGAGAGCCCAATTCAAGGGCATGATTTGAGCGAGCAAATTCCCGCCCCAGATAAAGAGAAGGAAACCGACTGCAAACCCTGCAATCGTTTGTTCCCGTTTGTTGATTCGGAAGACTTTCCGCGTAAGGAGAATGCCGCCGATGCCCCACAGGAGAACCTGCAGCAGCAAGAAGACTAGATCCAGCGGTTGCCCGGTACGACTAAAGTACATCTATTGCGTCTCCTCAAGTCTTCGTTAATGTTTGCTGGATGTTGAATATCGTATCAGTATGTCGTATCTGAAGATCGCTACAGGCTACAGAGCGGATTGTAGATTGATGGAATGGGGTGAATGACCATACATAAAGATCGTACAGTAGGATGGAAATCACCCACCTCCCTGGATCATGCGATTCAAAAAAACAATGGCGAGGATGACCATCCCTGAGATTGTGAGCCCGTCGACCTTCAGGAAGTAACCCGCCACAAGCAGACTGATCCCGGCTGCCCATACAACCGGATGTTGAACCAAGACCTGCAGTCGCTCAATTAGTTTCATGGATCCGACCACGTATCCCTGCCCGATAAGTTTCTTTCGGAGTTCAGCACTGGATGGCTCTGTAAGCGTCGATCCATCGGAGAACACGATAGTTGGAACACTCTCGTTGCCGGTATTGATCGAACGGACCCGTTCACGCGCTTCATCGTCCTGATAAATGTCGATATAGGTATATTCGATTTCGGCATTCTTCAAGAACGTTCGCACCGGATACACTCTCGGACATCCGGGACGTCCATAGACAAGGAGTTGTTTGCTCATCTTGATCCTGGTCTCCTATCCAATGAATTCCAACGTCATCAGGAGGTTTTATCTCCATTGCCATAGTCTCTGGAATAGTGATGACGATCCATCCATGATTTAGGTAGTTTTATGTGTCCTGCGTTTCCACCCAGGATTCAAGGGCCCTGCGGTGACGATCCTCGAGCTTGGTCAATGGCCTCTTTGTGTCAAGGAGTTCTTCAGCGGCGTCATAGTCCATTCCCTGCTCACGCATGAGATATCCAGCCGCAAGCGCGGCTGATCGCCCGCGCCCTTTTGCACAATGAATGAGCACCGTGCGTCCCTCCGCCACCTGCCCCACCACCCAATCGACGGCTTCCGTTATGATCTCGGGCTCAGGGATGTGGATATCCGGAACCCTATACCTCACATAATTGATCCCATGCCTGTTGTAGAAGTCAACATCGTCATCTCTCTCAGCTCGGATGTTGACCACCGCCGTGATGCCATTCTCCAGGATGAACTCGTAATCACGACCATAGGTCGGCGCCCCTCCAACCCACAAATTTTCTGATATCTCAGAAAACCACACTTGCTTCAAGACTTTCTCATACGTATATCGAATGATTGGATAAAGCGAATCAAATGCACGATGGAAGATGCCCAGCTCATCGCCATCCGTCTCCTTTAAGTTTGTCAACCGACTTGCCTCCATGTCCTTCATCGATATTATTCTTGGAATTGACGTATTCGCAAACCCGAGAAACATCGATCTATTATGCCACCGGTTCACGAAACGGGTCCCGTACATTCCAGAAATCTGGCCGGGCGCAAATCGGAAGCGGCCTCACGCCCTGACAGATTTCGAATCGTTCCCTCTCAAACACCTGTGCTTCCCGCGTCACTCGCATTTCGATTGCAGGTTTACATCCTTGTATAAGAATTCTTGAGAGGGCACCTGCATGAATACCCTGCTCTACGATGATCCCCCGCCTCGATCCTTGCTTTCTTTTCGTGTCGTGAAACGTAATCCCGACCAGGTTTCATCGATCGAGCAAACTTTAAAATCCACGAGTCCGGCGTCCAATCCCACTTTTCGAACGATCGTTTGAGATAGATCGGATGCGACCCCGGAAGTTCTCTTCGGCCACGCAATCCACAACCCTCCCCGATTTGTGTAAGGCAGCATCGCTTGAATCTCTCCTTCGAGCTGCTCTCGCGATCGGCTGAACCAGATGGTGATGCCGCATTCAGAACCTACATCATGTGCCAGCACGGCTCCTCAAGGCAATCGACCAACGTCTTATCGAAATTCTCCGGGGCGTGCTTGAGACAGACTCGTGTTCTCTCACCGACGCCCAACTTCTTGAGTAAGGAGGCTCCGGCATAACCCGCCATCACCGATTCAGGGACCACGGGATCCTCGGGAGGATGTTGGATGGCATGTTCGAGGCCGTTGGCAATCGATTCCCACCGTGCATACGTCGCGTCGGGCAGCAATTCCCGGATCCGATCTACCTTGGAACGTTCGCCTCCAACGAAGACCAGCGGTATCGCCCTCGTAGATTTGTGCTTCCGAAATCCCAGCCTAACGTCTCGCCCTGCAGAAGGGACGTGGTTGAGATCGATTAGGATGGCATCGGGGGGTGTTTCGCCCAGTTTTTTCATGACGTGCCGACTGAAGCTTTCATAATCCACCTTAAATCCCAGGCCCTCCAGCCGCGTAATCTTTTCTCGGGCCGCTTCTTCCTTCAAATGAAGAAGGAATATCGTATACACAGATTTCAATTCTCCGATCTTTTCAACCGTTGACTGCCGCTTCCATGATCTTCAAAGTGATCATGAAAACAAGCAAATAACGCTCACCAAATTCCCAGAATAGGTCGATAGCGAACTTGAGCAGCATGCGCGGCGTATCCCGGGAGTTTTTCATGAAGCGTCTTGTCCTCCAGATGAGCCCGTAGGATGAATACGATCACGATCAAACCTGCAGGGATCAAGGCCCAAAACGACCCCAGTGCGATGGGCGTTGAGATGATGAGGATCACGCCAAGACACATCGGGTGCCGGACGTTACAGCAGGGCCTTGCGGCAGCTTCAAGGCACATTGAGATTTCGTGCGCCAGGACCGTCCAAAATCAATTTGAGCCAAGAAATACCCCCTTCCAGTGCGGGAGGAACATGAGGGTGTTCATGCGCTGCCAATAAGTTTACAACCAAGCCAGAACAGAATGTAACGGATCAGCGGGGTTTCACGCAAGATCAAGTGGAGCTCGCTCATTCTTGCCCTCACCATCGCAATCCCGTATGTTATTGATCTTGAATTCTTGGCTCGATTTGCGTCGAGAAAATACGAGGTGATGAATCTCAACAAGGATTGCGAGACTTTCGGGACACATGCTCCGCGCTGCTCTAAGGGACGAACTCCTCAACGGGATGAAGCTCAATTCCCGTCCAATTTTCCCAGTCGATGAAAGTTTGATCTTCCAACATGGGAAGGGATTCGTTAAAAGCACAGTTGAAAACCACACGGAAGCTATTTACGGGCGAGATCGAATCATAGAGTTGATCCCGACAATCCTCCGGAAAATAGTACGCATTCAAGATCGCGCTGCGGTCTGTGATGAAAGGTTCCTTGGGGTCTCTCCAAACAAGTTCGGTGCGGGGACCGTGGTCTGACTGCAGGATGATCATCGGATCCGTATCCGACCGTTCGATGATCACATCGATGGTCTGCAGCACGCGATCGTTAATGTACAATATTTGATCTCGATAGCGCACCCACGATTCTGAGTTCGGGATGAGCCCCTTCTCAACCAAAGTCGTGGGCCCGCCACCCTCCACCTCCTCCCCATCAGGTCCAAAAAGATAGGGTTGATGCGGAGAAATGATGTGGATGAAAGCAAATGTCGGCTCGGGGATGTCCGGGATCCGTTCTAAATGTCCAAACCCTGCTAACACAATTTCCCGCCGCATTTCCTTTGCGTTCTGCAACCGATGGTTAATGAAACTGCTCACCGATGTGTTTTGCAAAGTGTTCAGATCAAGAAGCGCGAGGGTAATGGATTGGTGGATGAGCATCGATTCGAAGTCATTGAATATGCCTCGAGCCTGAAGCGCCTCGATGTTGGCCATATTCGGGATAAGGTAATATTTCGCATCCGTCAACTCTGTAAACGGGTAGCTGCTGGTGGTCGACACCATGCTATAGCCGATTTCCTCGAGCTGATTTCGAACTTCATTCTCGCGAATGAGCATGGTGAACTTCCTGTCTCGATCCGAGCGCAATCCATCCGGCTCTTGTAAATAGTCCATGTTCAAGGACGAAGACAGCGAGAGTTTGGTGCTTAGATAATTGCTGTGGCTTGCTTCCGCAATGTAGAACCCCCGCTCGCGAAGACCTTCAATAAAGGCCGAATTATCAAAACCAAATCGATCCTGCAGAACATCCTGGCGCGCATACGCGTCCAGGATGATGTAGTAAATATCCGGCGGCGGCCCCTTCTCGGCAGGCCAATTCAACCGGGACGTGGGTCGGACCGACGCCGGTTGATCCTGATCCACGATACTGGACCGAACGATGACTGCCAATATGGTTACCATGGGGAAGAGGAGGAGAAGCAAAGAGATTGGGTTCATGATCCTTGTAGCTTTTTCAGGATCGTGAATCCGGACAGCGAGGAGCAGCCCAAGAAGAAAAATAACCAACCAGAATACCAGGAGGTAACGATGCCTGCCAAGCACATTTCCAGAGGACTTAAGCAGGAGGTATACATGTCCATAAAGACCGATGAGCAGAATACAAAGTGAGGTCATGATGCCACTGCGATGCCAGTTTCGGAGGAATATGCGCCAGACAAGCAAGAGCAGACCAGCCAAACCTGCACTGAAGGTGATCGCTCGTACTGCGTCAGTTATTTCAACTTCGTGAATGTTGTTTGCAAGAAGAGCTGCTACGATGTAGATGGAAAGGAATATGGGATGCCAGATCCAATCCCGCCACACCCTGGCTAAAGCGGCACGCGGGGCCGATCTTTGACGCTCAGGTACTTGAATCCGACGATCATTTGCCTCGCTCATGTGAAATGCAAAATCCTTCCAGGATAGAATTCGCCGTTATAGGGTAGCATTCTCTCGACGATCATTCCCCATTTCAAAACGATTGCGCCTCCATGCAGATTTTGGGACCAACCCATAGAACACCTATCCATGAAATGTCTACACCATTTTACGACCCTGGCATAAAGCTCAGCACTCCATATACGGCGCGGTGGTCCACCCCCCCCCGCCATCCAGGCGCGTAGTTCCGGGCGACTCCCCCAGTACGAGTGTGGTCCCCCCAAGGAAATTGCTCACGACATGATCATATGTCCGTGAAAATGCCGGATACATGAGCGTGAAGTATGGCGGGTCACGCTCCGCCATCCCGCTATGGTAATAGTACGGATGCGTCTCCGGGTCACCCACGGATAAATCCCACGTCTGCACGCTCAAATCATCCTCTCGCCAAGGATCCATGTTCAGATCTCCAACGATGAGAACGTCTTCCACCCTCACCAGCCCATCTCCCGTCCCTGGATCGCTGAATATCTGCATCAGAGATGAGGCGCGGCATTCGGCGCTGCGGCTTTCCGGATGTGCGTTGATGATATCGAACGTCCTTCCTTTGACCTCGAGGGTCGCACCCATGATGGCGACATTCGGACGGCACCCTTCCAATTGCTCGCCCATCCGATCGGTCAGGCACAACTCCCCAAGATCACATCCTTGGATTCTCCCTGCATCTTGATGGACGGCGACGCATTCATAGGAATTTCTGGATTCACAGATGATGGTATACGCATCACCTAATAGCCTCCGAATTTGTGGAACATCGGCAGGATTGGAACATACACTCCCTTGGTCCTGCGCCATCCACGCTGTGCACTTCGAAGG
>CAZMZL010000131.1:0-8679 GCA_964570595.1 uncultured Anaerolineaceae bacterium
CATGGGCGAACTCACACCCGCCAACATGGAAGAATTATTCATCGTCCTGGATGACACAGGGTTTGGGCAGCTCGGCTGCTACGGAAGCCCGATCGAGACGCCCAATCTGGACAGCCTGGCAGAACATGGCCTGCGCTACAACAATATGCACACGACAGCACTGTGTTCGCCTACGCGTACGTGCATTCTCACCGGTCGCAACCATCATTCCAACCATATGGCGGCGATCACGGAGGCCTCGACCGGGTATCCCGGATATGATGGGAATATCCCCCATGAGAACGGTTTCCTTTCAGAAATGCTCTTGCAGTACGGCTACAACACGTACGCCATTGGGAAGTGGCACCTGACCCCGGCCGATCAAATTTCAGCCGCGGGTCCTTATGACCGCTGGCCCTTGGGCCGCGGTTTTGAGCGTTATTATGGTTTTCTCGGTGGTGATACACATCAATATTATCCCGACCTTACCTACGACAATCATCGAGTGGAACCAGAGACGACACCAGAGCAGGGCTACCACCTCACTGAAGATTTAGTCGATCGGGCGGTCGGGTTCATCGCCGATTCGAAACAGGTTGCGCCGAACAAACCCTTCTTCATGTACTTCTGTACGGGCGCCATGCACGCTCCGCACCATGTTCCGAAGGAGTGGGCGGATAAGTACAAGGGGAAGTTTGACGATGGCTGGGAAGCGTACCGAGAAAAGGTATTCGAAGAACAGAAAAAACTGGGTATTGCGCCCAAGGATGCTGAACTTTCTCGTCATGATCCGGATGTCAAACCCTGGGAAGATTGCACCGCTGAGGAGAAGAAGCTCTATGCCCGCATGATGGAGGTATATGCAGGATTTTTAACGCATACCGACCATCACATCGGGCGTCTTATCGATTTCTTGAAAGATATCGGTGAGTTTGAGAATACGCTCATCATGGTGATTTCCGATAATGGTGCCAGTTCAGAGGGTGGGCCGGTTGGTTCTGTGAACGAGAATCTCTTCTTTAACTTTGTGCCCGAATCCCTGGAAGAAAACATGGCCGCTTTAGATGACCTTGGGGGTCCTAAATACTTCAATCACTATCCCTGGGGTTGGACCTGGGCGGGGAACACGCCATTCCGACGCTGGAAGAGAGAGACCTATCGCGGGGGCATCAGCGATCCGTTTATCGTCCATTTCCCCAACGGGATCAAGGCAAAAGGTGAAGTGCGGACGCAGTACACCCATGCGATCGACATGGTTCCAACGGTCCTTGATTTGCTGGGGCTTGAGCCGGTTGAATCCATCGGAGGTGTTGCTCAATCGCCAATTGAAGGAGCGAGTTTCGCCGATTCGTTCGTGGATGGGAAAGCGTCATCTAAACACACCGTGCAGTACTTTGAGATGCTGGGACATCGCTCGATCTACCGCGACGGCTGGCGTGCCGTTTGCCCATGGCCGGGAACTTCGTTCACCGAATCAGGGCGTACATTTGGCACCCCTATACCTGCGGAGATGCTGACAGAGTTGGATGCGACCGGCTGGGAGCTCTATCATGTCGAGAAGGACTTCGCCGAGAACCACAACGTCGCTGATGAAAATCGCGCCAAATTGATCGAGATGATAGGTCAGTGGTACGTAGAGGCGGGAAAGTACAATGTGCTTCCTGTTGACGGGCGGGGACAGCAGCGCTTCGCGGAGGAACGACCGCAAATCGCCGTCGCACGGACAAGCTACACCTACTATCCGGGCACACAGGAAGTGCCGGCGAACGCCTCAGCTTATATCATCAATCGACCCCACAGCATCACTGCAGATGTCGATTACAAGACGGGTGACGAAGGTGTTTTAATCTCACAGGGTGGAATCGATGGTGGGTACACATTTTATGTGAAGGGCGGGAAGCTTCAATATATCTACAATTATGTTGCCCGCACCATGTATCATGTTGAATCAAGCGAAATGGTACCCGAGGGCCGATTGAAACTTCGATTTGAGTTTGAGGTAACCGGGAAACCCGACGTGCTCAAAGGTATTGGCGCAGCAGGCTTGGGGCAGCTCTATATCGACGACAAATTGGTCGGTCAGACCGAGATCGAAGTTACCAATCCCATCATGCTTGGATTGGCGAGCGGCGTGGCAATTGGGGCAGACCCCGGATCACCGGTTTCGATGGATGCCTATGAGGCGCCATTTGAGTACACCGGGAAATTGTATACGGTTACCATGGATGTGAGCGGCGACCTGATCAAGGATTCCGAAGCGGAGATGCGCTCCATCATGGCGCGGCAGTAGGTAATTTAAGACCGACATGAATATAGCTGGCAGTTTTTAGGCTGCCAGCTATATTCGATAAATGGGTGACCGATGATCAAGGCATAGCAGCTTTCTAATACCTACGAATAATCAATTAAATTCGTTTCTGTGAAAGATGGGCATGAAGAAAACCTGGGCATAATCGGATAGCCTATGTGTCATAACCAGATCCAAGGTGAAATCATCAAAAGGTTTCACCAAGTTTAACAGCAATTTGCCGTTTCGAAGTGAAATATTTGCGGAGGGAGACATGAACGAACAAGGGTTTGACGAGAACGTGAGCAGTAATGATCCGTCGACGCTCGATGCGAGCGGGCTCGAAATAGACGAATCCAGCGGACAGGTCCCTGCAGACGAGGGGGATGGATCGGGTGATGAAAAAAAGCGGTCCACCTGGTTGATGATTGGATTAGGCGCTCTTGCCGTCGTCCTCATCATCGCCATCTTGGCTGCGCTGGGTGTATTTGCCAAAGATGATGCGCCCATTGTCGGCGAATCATGGATCACGATCGCTGTGCCAGAGCAGGGTGCTGTTGTGGGCGTGACCGATCCTGTGCGCGTGAGCGGTCACGGTGCGGGTCTTTTCGAGAACAATGTTGTCGTACAGGCGATGGACTCTGAAGAACGCGTATTATCAATCGAGCCAACGACCCTGGATGCCTCAGATCCTGGAGGCGAGGGACCATGGAGTGTGGATTTGGTCGTGCCCGTGGAGCCCGGGACCGAAGGCCTGATATTTGTGTTTTCGACCTCTCCCGTCGATGGGACGATCACGGCCTCCGCAAGTGTCGAAGTGACTTTTGGAGAAATGGTCGTCAGCGAGACGAACATCGAGATCACCGAGCCCAAAGACGGCAGCATGCTCGATCTTTCTAAACCCATCATCGTAAGGGGTGTTGGGCAGGGCTTATTTGAGGGCACTGTTGTGGTCGAAGCGCTCGATGAGGGATCCAACGTCCTCGCACAAGTACCCACAATTATCGATTCTCCTGAAGCCGGGACAGGCGGGAAGGGTCCCTGGGAGGTCGAGTTGATTGTTGAGACAACCCCGGGAACCCCAGGCACGATTCGGGCGTACTCTACCTCACCGAAGGACGGAAGCGTGATGGCTGAGGCAAATGTCGCCGTTCAATTCGGGGAGGAGGGAGAAGCGACGCCGGAGCCAACGGCTCCTCCTCCGGATACAAGCCTGAAACTCGAAGATGCCCTGTGGGGTTTGGCGAGCTACTCCGGTGGCGTCGTGCTTGAGGATAGTTTCATCACGGCTGAGTTTGATGCCAGAGAGGTCGCTGGGTCTGCGGGATGCAACGATTATTTCGGTCCCTATGAAACCTCTGGGATTGAAATCTCCTTTGGAGCTCTCGGTTCGACACGCATGGCCTGTCAGGATCCGCCGGGTGTGATGGAGCAGGAAACCGCTTATCTCACCGCACTGCCGGACGCCTCGACTTACTCGATCGGGGGGAGTGGATTGCAAATGTTCGATAGCTCAGGCGCTGAGTTATTGCAGTACCTGGCTTATGTAATGGGGACGGTTGCCTACGATCAAAAGATCGCACTGCCTCCAGATGCCGTGCTCAACATCCAACTCCAGGATGTATCTCTGGCGGATGCACCTGCCAAGGTAATCAGCGAGCAGGTGTTCTCGGATTTGGGCCAGGTGCCGATCCCCTTCGAGCTCGCATATGACGTACCCGGGATCGATACTCGGAATACCTACGCGCTGATGGCTCGCATCGAGGATGGTGGTGGGAACCTGCTGTTTATCAACACCTCGGTCTACAATGTGATCACGCATGACAATCCATCCGTGGTGGAGATGCAGGTCGATCAAGCCCATTAGGACATTGTCTGCTGACCGAATTTCATATCCAGCATGGAAGAGCTTCGGTCAGCAAAAGTTTGTCCGTGACCTTCTCTACGACGAAGATTGCCGGTATGGAGTATCCGTGATCATGTGCATCGATATCCTTAACGAGGGTGGGATTACTTGAGTTAGAGTTCAGCCGGATCAAATTGAAGATTTCGCTTAGAGGGAAATTTTTCAAAAAGGGAGCCTATGGAATACTTGGGTGATGCTGTCGTGTGGATCGATACTGCAGCAATAATTCTCGAAACTCTCGCCGTTGCCATCATCATGTTGGGGATCACGGTAGCTACGATCCGATACTTCTATTATCGGGTCAAAGACCCCAGCAGGCACCTTTTCCGTGAGTACCGTTCGTCGATTGGAAATTCGCTTCTCCTGGGCTTAGAAATCCTGATCGCAGCGGATATCATCAAAACCGTTGCGCTGGAGCCTACGTGGGAGAGCGTCGGTATCTTGGGGCTGCTGGTGGTGATTCGGACATTCTTGAGCTGGTCGCTGTTTGTGGACATCGAAGAACGCTGGCCATGGCAGAAAAAAGAGCAGGAACAGAGCCCACACCTTGGTGAGGGGCGTATTGTACAGGACCATGAAGCATAGCCGAACCTAAAACGAAATAGTACAACCTGAAGGTGATCTCATGTGCGCATGTTTATTTGCCATCATTGCTGCTGCAGCCCCCCGCTTGTCCTTGGTCTTCATTTGGATCTTTACACCCTTGGTCAACCGTGCGTTTGACACGCTCCTGATGCCGATTCTGGGCATCTTTTTTCTACCCTACACGACGTTATTCTATGTGCTCGTTGTTCCCGGAGGGATCTCGGGTTTTGAATGGTTCCTGCTCATTTTTGGGTTCGTGATCGACATCGCTTCGTACACTGGGGGCGCTTTTAGCAGGAGGCGACGCTTCGCATAGTCATTTGTGTGGGGTGGTGAATCGACAATAGTATCCCGGATACTGTAGCTATCCGGGATACTAATCTTAATGAGAGGTGAATTGGTATGAACGATCCACGGATTGTGAAGATGGCGCAAATCATGGTGAGATACTCTACGGAGGTGAAGAAGGGGGATCGTGTCATGATTCGCGGGTTCCCACTGGAAGCAAACGCCTCGCCGTTGATCCAGGAAATCGTCCGGGAGGTGCTGCGTGCTGGTGGGCATCCGCACATCATGATTGACGTTCCTGGTGTGACAGAAATCATCATCAACGAAGCGGATGATGACCAGCTTCAATATGTGGATCCATTCGTTAAAACGATGATTGAAACTTTCGACGTCGATATCAGGCTCAGCAGCGCGACGAACACGAAGGGGATGATGAACGTGAATATGGAGCGTTTGGGAGTCAAACAGAAAGCCTATGCTGAGCTGGGTGATACATGGATGCAGCGAAGCGCCTCAGGTGACCTGCGCTGGGTCGTGGCAAGATACCCCACGAACGCGTATGCACAGGATGCCGACATGTCGCTAGCAGAGTACGAACAATTTCTTTTTTCTACCACGTATGCCGATCGGGACGATCCGATCGCAGCCTATGAGGCGATACGTGAAACTCAGGAAAAGCTTGTCAAATGGATGGAGGGTAAAGATCGGGTACAGTTGAAGGGACCGAATGTCGATCTCGAGCTATCCGTGAAGGGGAGAAAGTTTATCAACTGCTGCGGTCATCGCAATATTCCCGATGGGGAGATTTTCACCGGCCCGGTTGAAGACTCCCTGAATGGCTGGGTGCGTTTCAGTTATCCTACGGCCCATCGAGGAATCGAAGTTGACGGCGTGGAGCTTAATTTTGAAGATGGAGAGATCACAAAGTTCCAGGCGAGCAAAGGTGAAGAAGTGCTCGCGGCGATGTTCGAAGGGGATCCTGCGACAAAGTATGTGGGTGAACTGGGCATCGGCACGAATCGTGAGATCACACAGTTGACGAAGGACATGCTTTTCGATGAGAAGACATGGGGCACGATCCACCTCGCGATCGGCGCAGGCTATCCCGAGACCGGATCAAAGAACAAAAGCCCGGTTCATTGGGATATGCTTTGTGATATGAGGGATGGGGGTCAGATCATCGTGGACGGGGATTTATTTTATGAGGGGGGAGAGTTCAAGATGTAATCGAGGGGCGGCGGTGATAAGGCACACAGGGATTGGGCACCAATGCATCAGGGATGGCGTGATCAGGAAAATGATCTTGGGGGATTGCCACGCTCCGGCGTGAACGCCTCCGCTCGCAATGACATCAACCTCTACAGTTGCTGCGAGAAGCGCCAGCGAGGCCAGTCTCGAGCGAAGCCGAAGGAAAACCATCTCTACTACAGTGATGTACGCTTTTCCATTTGGTTGAGTCGTTCAGGCCAATTGAACTGTGCTACGTCGCAGGAGCTGGGCTCGCCGTGCTATATGGATCAAACTTTGTTTCAAACTCGCGCCGGAATTGCTGGGTATACAACCGATAATAGTGCCCTCTGCTCTTGAGCAACTCCGCGTGAGAGCCCATTTCGACGACCTCGCCCGAATCGATCACAAGGATCCGATCGGCACGCTTTATCGTCGAAAGCCGGTGGGCAATGATGAAACTCGTGCGATCTTCGCTGAGCGCCTCCATCCCCTTTTGAATCTGGGATTCCGTGAGCGTATCCACCGAGCTGGTCGCCTCATCCATAATGAAGATTTCTGGGTCGGCGAGGACGGCTCTGGCGAGGCTTACGAGCTGTTTTTGTCCCACAGAAAGCAGCACGCCTCCTTCGCCGACCTCTGTTTCGTAGCCCTCACTAAAAGCTGAAATAAAACGATGCGCGCCGGCGATGCGAGCCGCATTTACGATTTCCTCGTCGGTGGCATCCAGCCGGCCGTACCTGAGATTCTCGCGGATTGTTCCAGAGAAAAGGTGTGGCGTTTGCAGAACCATGCCAACGCGGGATTGGATGGCGTTGAGGCTCAGCGAGGTATAGTCTCGGCCGCCTATCTCGATCTCACCTTTTTTCGGCTCGTAGAACCGACAGACCAAATTGACAATGGTTGATTTTCCACCCCCAGTTGGACCCACGAGTGCGATCGTTTCCCCTCTGCGTACGTGAAGGTTGAATTTTCTCAGAACAGGCTTATCGGGTTCGTAGTAGAACTCGACGTCTCTGAATTCGATATCGCCCTTGATGGAGCCAGGATCGGTGGCATCGGGTCTGTCCTGTATTTCGGGTACGGAGTCAACCAGCGAGAAGACGCGTTCGGCGGAGGCGATGGCATTTTGCATTTCTGCATACACTCTCGCAAGGTCCTGGATCGGCCAGAGCATGAATGTGATGTAGGCAATGAATGCCTGGATCCCGCCGATGGTCATCGCGCCGATCTGAATCTGGAGGCCGCCATACCAGACGATCGCGCCGACAGCGAACGAGCTGATGATCTGCACGGTGGGCAAGAACAACGCCGAGAGCCAGGCGGCACGATAACCGGCGTTGTACATATCATTGGTCAACACACTGAATTCACTCAGGCTTTCTTCCTCGCGGTGAAGCGATTTGATCACTCGCACGCCCGCGATTTGTTCATTATATGCACCCGTGATCTTCGAATTAATTTTTCGCACCAGGCGGTACTGGATCAGGATCCGCTTTTTAAACTGAGCAGCGATAACGATCAGCACAGGGATAATCGCGGCAACGATGAGAGCCAATCGCCAGTTGATAACAAGCATGAAATAGATCGCGGTGCTGATGTTCAACACTGCCCAGGTGATGTCCAATAATCCCCAGGTCACCAGTTGCGCGATCCGTTCAGAATCCGAAGTAACACGGGACATGATCCAACCGACCGGAGTTCGATCGTAGTAGGAGAGCGATAGATCCTGTAGGTGGTTGAACGTGCTTTTGCGAAGATCGTATTGGACCCGTTCACCAAGGATGCCCGCCAGGTAGATGAAGCCAAAGACGCTGATGACCTGTACGATGATAAGGACTCCATACGTGATGACGATTTCACGGAGCACAACAAGATTTTCGCCAATGATGCCTTCGTCGATGATCCGGGCCCCCAGGAACGTAAAGTAAGCGTCGAGGGACGACACGATGCCGATGGTTGCGAGAAATCCAATAAGCCAGGGCCAGTGCTTGGTGACCAATCCAAATATTCGCAGGACGGTCTGACCATTGAATTCGGTCGAAAATTCCTCTTCGTCAAACGTACGATCAGGCATCTTCGAGCTCTTTCTCTAAGGCGCCGTCAATTTTGGTTTGCATGTCGTGAATTTGTTGATAGATTCCTTTTTGCTTGATGAGTTCATCGTGGCTCCCGCGCTGAACAATACGACCTCCCTCGAGAACCACGATCTGATCTGCGTTCATGACGCTCTGAATACGGTGGGCGATGATGAAGGTCGTCCTGCCATGCATCAATCGCTGCAAGGCGCCCCGAATCTCGATCTCTGTCAGGGTGTCCACGGAGGAGGTCGAGTCGTCCATGATGAGGATCCTAGGGTCTTTTAGCAAGGTTCGGGCAATCGCGAGGCGTTGTTTCTGACCTCCTG
>CAZMZL010000132.1:0-8676 GCA_964570595.1 uncultured Anaerolineaceae bacterium
GCCCTGGATGTCTATCCGATCGAGCCTCTTCCCGAGAGCAGCCCACTGTGGGGAATGCCGAACGTCATCCTCTCGCCGCATATCGCAGGAGCTTCCAGCCACTATCTTGAGCATGCAGCCGATCTCTTTGTCACCAATTTGAACCGGTACATTATGGATAGACCATTGCTAAATCGATATGATCCAAAAACTGAGTACTAAGCGACCATGATTCGCGGCGCCATTTTCGATCTGGGATCGACGCTCATCCACTTTAACGGGGATTGGAGCGCCGTACTCCAGGAGAGCCGTACTGTATTTGCAAATTACCTGCTCGAACAGGGTGTCGAAATTGAGCTTAACCAATTTGTCCGGCGCTTCAAGGAAACGATTGATTCGGAGTTTGAACAACGACAGGTGGACCATATCGAACGTCCGCTGTTCAACATCGCCCGGGATGTGCTGACCGAATTTGGATACGCGAACATCTCTGATGCAACCTTGACGACGGGCCTCCTCCAAATGTATGCCATCAGCGAAGCGCATTGGCGCCTCGATCCCGCTGCGGAAGAAGTTCTCACAAGCCTTGCCGAGGACGGGCTCAAATTGGGATTAATATCGAACGCCGCAGATGAAGGCAACGTTCAGCGCCTCATCAACAAGGCGAATATCCGTGTCTACTTTCATCCCATACTCGTCTCGGCAGGTGTGGGGATTCGAAAGCCCGACAGGCGCGTGTTCGACATCGTCTTGGATGGCTGGATGATGCCCCCGCACGAGGTCGTCATGATCGGAGATTCGCTCAAGGCGGATATTCTCGGAGCGCAACAAGTGGGGGTGCACCAGATATGGATCCATCATAAAGGAGCGCCTCCCCCGAATCCAAGAAATTCTGAGGCCGTTACACCTGAGGTTGAGGTTGACGGCATCCAGGACGTACCTGCATCTATCCAGCGTATGAACAGGGAAGGTTAACGTGTACGATTTTCAGAAAATCAGTGAACACATTTATCGCCTTGAAATCCCTTACACTTTGATAGGCCCGATCTCGTATCCTGTGGCCATCTGGATGATCCGGGGCCAGGATGGATGGGCGCTCATCGATGCCGGACCGCCCGATATGGCGGATCTGGTCGTCGCAGCCGTCACCCGGATTACGGGAGGGTCTGGCCCGCGCGTTATTTTCCTTACACATGCACATATCGACCACAGCGGCGGTCTGGGAGCCATACGCATGGCCTGGAACACCCCCATTGTTTGCCATGGAGAGGAAGCCCCATTCGTCACCGGAGAGATGGATTACAGCGAACTCAAAGCCCACAGCCTCGCATTTGGGATAGCGAGATACTTCTTCCCGCGCGTATCCGGCGGGTTGCCCGTCGCCCGGACCATCCAGCCTGGAGAATCCGCCGCCGGCATGGCCGTTATCCACCTCCCGGGTCACACGCCGGGACACATAGGATTCCTCCATCCCGAAGATCAGGCCATGATTTGCGGTGATGCGATGATGAACCTCGAAGGCAAATTGTCCCCGCCCCATCCTTTTGCCACATCTGATCCTGAAACATCCCGCACGTCGATGCGTCGTCTGGGCGAATTGGACTACAACCATCTACTCCCATCTCATGGCGATCCCATCCTCGGGAATGGCCACCTGACCATACTCAATTACCTCGGCATGAGCGTGGAGGACGATTTCTCGAATTACCGCTAGCGGGTTGATCGCACCTCAAGACCGATCACGGTCCCAGAAATCACAGCCACACCCTCTTGGGTCCGTCCCCGGCAGGGATTTGGACCGTCACCATTTATGGTGTGGCGCCTACCCTGACGCCCGTCCCAGCCAGCCTTCTACGAAGTTAATTTCATCGACAAACCCGCACATTCTGTCGAAATGTGAGCCCCGCCAGTAAACCCTTTCGCAATCAGGGCATTCCCTAAACACATCAAAGTGAAGAGCCCCGCAGCAAGCTGCGAGGCATCTCCGTTTGAATATTTCAACCCGACCCGCGGAGATTTTGTTAGGTATTCGCAAAGTCAAAATTCGAGTTGTTATGTCAGAATGGGGTGAATCTTCCGTTGAGGTGTGATTGTGTTTGCAAATGACAACAACCCCAGTACTTCCGATGTCGACCCTCGTGTACAAGGCATGATGGATGCCCTGGCCAGACTGTGCGTCCCAGAGTTGGATTTCCACTGGGCTGCAGTCACCGACTATGATGGCCTTGTTTTAGCGAACTTCCCACCCGATTCGGATTCCGATTTGCTCTACATCGCGGCTGCCGCCGCACACCTGCTCAGAGCGGGTGAGAGAGCCATTGATGAGCTCGAGTTCGGCAAATGGCGCTATACCTTACTCGCAGGCGCGACCCTTCAGCAGATTGTTGTGCATTTGAACAAGGAAGTCATTCTCACCATTGGATATGGCTCTCGGATTCCTCTGCATAAAATCTTCGCGGCAGTGAAGGGCATAGTACCCGACCTTGTCCGTTCGCTGGACATCACTTCTCGGAAATTCTCGGAACCGAACACGATGGTGATGCGACAGGAAGATCTCCAAAAGATGCTCAGAGCTTCCTGAAATTCGCTGAAAGGACAAAATTAATATTAAAACCCGGCATGTCGTCGGGTTTTTTTCATGGGGATGTTCTTGCTCACAGTGTATGCGAAAATTCAGGAGAAAATCATCGCCAGTGGGGGGATGTATAAATAGGGATTCTTTTCTATAATAAATTCTTCAACGGAAGGAGCGGATTCGCCCACAACATCGCGCTCCCCCAACAGGGGCAGTCATCCCATCGCACTCATATGGCCTTTTTTCGTGGCGAAACCCAACCGAACAACAAAGGGAGGTCTCCGATGTTCAAATCTGGCTTGATCGTCGCCGCCATTGCGTTGGTCCTCGGGTTTGGGCTGACGTTGTTGAGCCCGGTGTGCACCCCTTGTGTGGGCGCCCTCCTCGGACTCCTGGCGGGGTATCTCGCGGGGGTGTTCGACAAGCCCATGGATAGTTTTGGCTCCACCCGGGCCGGGGCTGGCGGCGGGCTTGTGGCCAGCATTGGTGTGATCCTTGGGCTTATTTTTGGTGCGGTCGCGAATTCAATGCTCGTGGGTCCCGAGGGCGCACAGCAGCTACTCAACTCCTTTGGTGCACCTTCCGCGTATTCGCCCGCAGTCATGCCCGGTTACTACTTCGGCTTAATCGGCAGCGCAATTTTCTTCAGCCTCATTAACGTGATGATGATGGTCGCTCTAGGGGCGCTTGGTGGACGAGTATGGTGGCAGATCTCGGGCAAGAACTCGAGGCAGGAACCGGACATCGTAGATTTGCCGCCCCTGGGATGAAGAACCCCGCGATAAGCTGCGGGGCGTCTTCTAAAGATGTGTGTTTTCTGTTTTGGAGAGGCTGCTTATCGGCTTAACTCGAGCGGGCGATGTCGGCCGTTTTCGCAGATGTGATTCGCAGAAAGTCCCCGGGAGCGAGCAGAATTTCCACCCCTCGCTCTCCGGCGCTGATCCCCACCGTGGCCCAGAGTTCGACCGTCTCGTCGATCACGACAGGATAGCTTTTTGATAGCGCCAACGGTGTGACCGCGCCGCGCTCGCAGCCCGTGATCTTCCGCACCTCCCTTAAGGGGACCAGTTCCACTCGCTTATCTCCAGAAACTTCCGCAAGCTTCTTTAAATCGATCTCGGTGCCTGCCGGCACCATTGCGAGCAGCACGCCCTGCCGCTCACCGCGAAGCACCAGCGTTTTAAAGACTCGCTCGGGAGGCATCCCCAGGTTGTCCGCGGCCTGCTCCGCGCTGAGATCGTCCTCGTCATACGCATACTTGTGCACATCAAAAGAGATACCCGCTCCCTCGAGAAGGCGCATCGCATTCGTCTTTTCGGTCACGGACACATCCTCCCCGGTTTCTTCGCATCCTTTTCCAGGCGGCCAGGGCTTCTTATGGGAGCATGAATTTCTCTCGTGCCCATGCTCCTGCGTGGGCACGCTAAGTCGTCGCCAATTTTCTCTCGTGCCCATGCTCCTGCGTGGGCGCGCTAAGTCGTCGCCAATTTTCTCTCGTGCCCATGCTCCTGCGTGGGCACGTCATTGACATCATCTCTTTTGCTCCACATCCAGCAAGCCAGGTAATCCTACTCGATGTGCGTGGCAAATTCGGGTTCGGAGGCCATAAATTTCCGACGCATGATGCCGCAGCCCACCATTCCTGCACCGGAGATTCTTCTCCATATGGCTGATGCGAAGCCCAATTTGAACACAGATGAGATTTTTCTTCGTCTCTCTTTAACAAAAAAGTTGCCGGGGCAACTTTTTAGTCATACCCCAGCCGCGATTCGAACACGGAACCTAGGCTTTAGGAGAGCCTCGCTCTATCCATTTGAGCTACTGGGGCTTGCGAGGATTATACACGATGGTTACAGCGCCTTACGCACCCGATACCTGGATCAGGTACGCAGGAATGGGCTCAAGACGACCGATCACTTGAATGGGTTCCAGGCGTTCGGCCTCCACTTCCACATTGTGGGCTTGCTCATATGTGACCAAACTGAGCAGGATCTGGCCGTTATCCGCCTGCTCCTGTAAACGCTTCGCAACATTTACGACGTCCCCAACGACGGTGTAGTCCATGACGCGATCCGAACCAATATTCCCTACTACGGCATCACCTGTATGGAGCCCGATACCCAATCCCAAACCGGTCAGGTCTTCCCCCGAATCGTTCCTTAATTTCTTGAAGAGCATCTGCATCTCGAGCGCGGTATCCAGGGCACGCTTGGCATCATCTTCCCCGGCGATGGGTGCGCCATAAAAAGCCATGAACCCGTCTCCTAAATATTTATCGAAGGTGCCGCGATGTTTGAATACAAGCTGACTCAGCGTCTGGAAGATATGATTAAGGGTCTCGATCACCTGCTCCGCAGTATGTGCTTCCGTGAAGCGGGTGAAACCTCGGATGTCGGCGAAGAGCACGGTCACGTGGCGGATATCCCCGCCGAGTTTTAGGTAGCGTTCGGGGTCGGTCAGGATCACGTCGGTTACATCTTCGGCAATAAAACGATCGAGCACCTGGCGCAAGAGACGGTTGCGGGATTCCAGTTCATCATGCAGTTTCTTGATCCTTAGCAAAGAACGTACGCGCGTGAGCAAAACGGTGGAACTGTAAGGCTTGGTGACGAAATCGTCTGCGCCCGCGTCAATCGCTTTAACCTCGTCGTCCTCGCTGTCAAGCGCCGTTACGATCACCACCGGCATAAATTGTGTCGCCGGTGTGGCTTTAAGCGCTCGACAGAGCGCGAGACCATCCATGCGCGGCATCTGCACGTCGACCAGTGCAAGGTCCGGAGGCTGCTCGAGCGCCAGTTCCAATGCGGAACGTCCGTCCGGTGCTGTCGTGACGTCACAACCAGATGAAGTTAAATACGCTTTGAGGAGATCGCGATTGAGCCAATCATCGTCCGCAATCATGATGCGTGGAGGGCGGTTGAAAACATCCGTAAGGTCCATCATTTTCACTGTCGTTTGATCAAGAATACCACTGAAGCGCTCACGTAAACAATACGCTTGGGATCTTCTTCAATTCAGCCCTCCCATGAAAAAGCAATCTCCTCAAGGTTCGCAGGAGATCGCCCGAGCACGCCTGGATTCATGTGAACCTATGCGTGCGCCCTATCATTTGCCGATCTTTCCTATTTCACCTTCCCCGTCGTAATCGCCATTTTAATCTCCCCCAGCGCTGTCGTAATTTCGATTTCTCGTGGACATGCCAGCGTGCAGTTATAGACGTCATGGCAGCGCCAAACCCCCATCCGATTGTTCAAGATCTTAAGCCGTTCAGCGCTGGCGCGATCGCGATTGTCGAAAATAAAACGATGCACCTGGACCATGGCCGCCGGACCCACATACTCCCCGCTCGCCCAGAAAGACGGGCAGGAGGTCGTGCAGGCCGCACACAGGATGCACTTGGTGGTGTCATCGTATCTTTCTCGGTCCTCCGGGCTTTGCAACCGTTCTCCTTGAGGGGCGGGCTCGTCATTCACAAAATAGGGCATGACGGATCGATAATGCTCAAAAAAGGGCTCCATATCTACGATCAAGTCTTTGATAACGGGCAGCCCCAGTATGGGCTCGATGGTGACCTTCCTGCCCACGTCCTTCACCAGTACTTTGCAGGCGAGTCGGTTTTTTCCATTGATGCGCATGGCGTCGGATCCGCAAACCCCATGCGCACATGAGCGCCGGTAGGACAGCGTCCCGTCCTGGTACCACTTCACCCGGTTGAGCAGGTCCAGGACCTGATCGTTTTTTTCGCCCTCGACCTTGTAGGTCTCGTAATGGGGTTTCTTGTCCTCTTCAGGGTTGTAGCGAAGAATGCGGAGCTTAACCTCCATAACACCTCTCCTAATAGACCCGTTTCATGGGTTTGAACTTTGTGGTCGTCACGGGTTTATAGCGCAGGGACACCCCAGATGAATCCAGGAAAGCCATCGTATGCTTCATCCATTTCTTGTCCTCGCGTTCTGGATAATCCTCACGAGCATGTGCTCCCCGACTTTCCTCCCTCGCCACTGCAGAGACTGCCGTGGTTTCGGCGATATCGAGCAGGCAGCCGATTTCCCATGCTTCCAACGTGTCCGTGTTAAACACTTTTCCGCGATCATCCACGCGCACATGACCGAAGCGGTTCTTCAATTCCTTGATCTTCTCCACCGCATCCCGCATCCCTTCCTCTGTTCGGAAAACGCCGACGTGGTCGAACATCGCTTCCTGCATTTCCCGTCGGAGATCGGCTGCTTTTTCACTGCCATCGCCGCTTTGAAGTGCGGCGATTTCTTCGCGCACCCGTTCGGTGGCTTCATCGGGAAGCGAAGTAAAATCGCTCTCCCGTGCAAACTCGGCGGCTCTCAGGCCTGATTCTTTTCCGAACACGATGATGTCGAGTAAGGAATTCGTGCCCAGGCGATTAGCACCATGCACAGACACACAGGCAACCTCTCCGGCTGCATACAATCCGGGCACAGTTTTATTTTTCTCATTTGCAAACACCTGACCATGGACATCCGTCGGAATTCCGCCCATGGCATAGTGCGCAGTGGGCTGCACCGGCATCGGTTGGCTCACCGGATCGACGTTCATGTATGTACGGCAAAAGTCGATGATGTCGGGCAGCTTGGCGAAAATATCGGCCGATGACACACGATAGGGACTCCCGTCTGGATTCGTCCTTCCGTCGCTGTCCGCATATTTATTCACGACCTCGGGGCGGACGTCCAGGTACAGGTATCGCTCTCCATCGATCCCGCGGCCGTCCCGCATCTCAAGGTACATCGCTCGGCTGACCACATCCCGTGAGGCGAGATCTTTCACCGACGGTGCATAGCGCTCCATGAAGCGTTCGCCCTCGCTGTTGATGAGCACACCGCCCTCACCTCGGACGCCCTCGGTGATCAGAATGCCCATGCGGTAGATGCCGGTGGGATGAAACTGGAAGAACTCCATGTCTTCCGCCGGGATGCCACGTCGCAACATGATGGCCACTCCATCTCCTGTATAGGAATGGGCGTTTGATGTGATTTCCCATACCCTCCCCCAACCGCCGGTGCAGAAGATCACGGCTTTTGCGTGAAAAACATGGATCTCTCCGGACGATAGCTCAACGGCGACAACCCCACACGCCACCCCGTCTTTCATGATGAGATCGAGTACCTGAAATTCATCCAGAAATGTGACGTTATGTTTCACGCACTGCTGATAGAGGGTTTGCAGGATCATATGACCCGTGCGGTCGGCCGCATACGCAGCTCGGCGGACAGGTCTGCCCGTGTCGTTGTTTGTATGACCTCCGAAGGGTCGCTGGGCAATCCTGCCCTCCGGCGTTCGGTTGAAAGGGAGACCCATATGCTCTAACTCGTATACGATGGGCACCGCCTGCTCACACATAAATTCAATCGCATCCTGGTCACCCAGGTAGTCGCTACCCTTAACGGTATCAAACGTGTGCCAGTCTGTAGTGTCTTTTTCCTCACTACCCAGCGCCGCGCCGACGCCGCCCTGTGCCGCACCTGTATGGGAACGGACGGGATGGAGTTTGCTCAGCACGGCGGTATTGGCCCCACGCGAGGCGTAAAGAGCGGCCATCAATCCGGCTCCTCCGCCCCCGACGATTACAACCTCATATTGATGCTGCATCGATTATTCTCTCCCGTTGTGGATCAATAAGCTTAAGATGCAAGGATGACATAGACGGCAACGATCGCGCCGCCGACAAGAAGCGCCATGATGATGATGCGCATCAGGGCAACGGCGAAAGCATTCCCGATGTAGTCTTCCAGGACCATTCGAAGTCCATTAAAACCATGTATGGCTGCAAAAAAGATGACCAGGATGCTGTAGATCTGCCAGAAGGCGTTTGACCAGCCCAGCGTCACATCGGGGATATCTGAATTTACGACGTGATTGGGGTTTGGGAAAAACATCCAGCGAAACATGCTGGGCATGCCCACCTGGGTTCTTCCACCCAGCAGGAAGGCCGCAGCCAGGCTGATTGCGCCAAGGACGATTAACACCAGACCCGAGACGCGCGTGAAAAGCCACATGCCATACTCAAATGCGCCTGCGGATCGAATGGAACGCGATGATTGCATAAATTCACACCTCCAATTACATCAAACGCCCTGGATTGCGTTCTG